>DASXEW010000003.1:305549-611098 GCA_036489885.1 Candidatus Baltobacteraceae bacterium | reverse complement strand
CACAGCGCCGCGATGCCCGCGGCCGGACCGAGTCCGAGTAGGACAACCGCCAGAATCGCAAGCGTCAGGTCGGGTATTGCGCGCAGCGCCGCGAGAACCGCGGAGATTGCTCGCGCACCGGGTGCGCGCGTCGCTACGATGATGGCCAGCGGCGTTCCGAAAAGGAACGCGAGCAGCATCCCCGCGCACGCCATCCCGATCGTCTGCGCGACTGGGACGAACAGATACGTCAGATAGTGCGCGGAGAGATCCGGCGGAAAAAAGTTCACGCCGCGCGCAGAAGGCGCCCGCGCTCGAGGCGCACGATGCGATCGAAATGCCGCTCGGCCAACTGCGGTTGATGCAGCGAGCACACGAGCGCCAAGCCCCCTTCGCGTGCCAGCGCGGTGAGCAGCTCGAGAATCTGACTCGCCAGCTGCGGATCGAGGGATGCAACCGGTTCGTCGGCTAAAATTGCTTCGGGCCGCTGCACGAGCGCACGCGCGATTGCAACGCGTTGCCGCTCGCCGCCCGATAAGTCCGAAGTTTTGGCGCGCAGCTTGTCCGGGATCCCCACGCGTTCGAGCGCCGCTCGGGCCTCTTCGAGCTCCGCGGGAAGGGGAACCGCAAGGTAGCGCAGAGCGTGCATTGCGCTCCAACGTCCGAGCGCGCCGGCCATGACGTTCTGATGGACGCGCAGACGATCGACGAGATCGTGATGCTGCGCGATGAACGCGAGTCGCGTACGCATGGCACGCAAGGCTTTTCCGCGCAACGATTCGACGTGTGTTCCGTCGACGATCACGTTTCCCGATGTGACCGGAACAAGCGCATTGATCGTACGCAGCAGCGTGGTCTTGCCGCTGCCGCTCGACCCGACGAGGGCGACCGTCTCACCTGAAGCTATCTCCAGGTTAACGCCGTCGAGCGCGGCCCGGGCCATTCCCGGATAGCGCACGACGACGTCCCGGAGTTCGATCACAGAAGCTTGAGTTGTGTCGCGACGCTTCGGAGCGTGGCGTATTCCGCGTCGTCGGCTCGCACGAAAGATGTCCCGCGAAGAATCGAGAGGATCTTGTCGTCGCTGGGTTCCTTCAACGAAAGAAACGCGTTGCTAAGGCTATCTTGGTCGGCCTTAGCCATGTCTTTGCGCGCAACCCAGACATAGTCGACGAAGGGCGGCGTCGTGTAGAACACGCGCACTTTTGTCTTGTCGATTTGTCCGCCGTCGATCAACGACTTGTAAACGCTCTCGTCGATTGCGCCCGCATCGACCGCCCCCGATTCGACTGCTTTCGCGGTCGCCGGATGATTGCCGGTGTAGCGCACGGTGAGATCCTTGTCGGGATCGACACCGGCGTTGCGAAGCGCGTAATCCGGCATGAGATGCCCGCTCGTCGACGCGACGTCGCCGAATGCGAACTTCTTTCCGCGTAAATCGGTCAGCTTTTGAATCGACGAGTTTGTCTGCGTGATGAAGAGGCAATGGAACTGACGGTCACTCGCGCGCTGCACCAACGGAATGACTCCGTACGCTTGATGCGCCTTGACGTACGTAAGACCGCCCAGATATGCGAAGTCCAGCGAACCGTTTCCGAGAGCCTCGACGGTTGCGTTGTAGTTTGTTGGGATGACGAGCTCGACCGGCTTCCCGATTTTCATGGTGAGATAATCCCGCAGTGGAGCCTTCTCGTCGATTGAGACCTGCGTCGCGCCGGCATCGGGTACCATCCCGATCCGCAGCGCCGCAGCCGCGCCGACCGGCGCGGTACCACTGCCCAAGAGCAAGCCGGCGCCAATAACCTGAAGCAGGCTTTGACGCGTCAGCCGATGTGTCAAGGGGTCTCCTTTCATATGCAAGAGAGTCGGGCGTTTTCCGACGGACTCGTCCGATGCCTTCCCGAAGCCGCACGGCGTGCCGCTCGCAGCAACGATCCAGCTCTGCACCTACAATCGCGCGCATTTGCTTGCGCGTGTCCTTGATGCGTGTTTCGAGCAAGACGTCGCGCCAGGCGCATATGAAGTCGTCCTGGTCGACGATGGTTCGAGTGACGGCACGAACCTTGTGATCGATGCTGCCAAAGTGCGCGCGCGTGTACCCTTTACGGTCGTCTCGCAAGCCAATGCGGGATTGGCTGCGGCGCGCAATGCCGGAATCGCTGCATCCATCGGCGAGCGCATCATCTTGATCGACGACGACGTCTTGCCGATGCCGAACCTCGTCGCCGAGCACGTCCGGGCCGCGCAGCGCAATCCGGATTTGGTCGTGCGCGGCGCCGTCATAGAGGTCGAGACCTTCGACCATCTGCCTGCCCCGTTTTGGACGCCGAAGAACTATAGTGCGAATTGGTTTTGGACGAGCAACGTTTCGGCGTCACGCCGGAGTCTCGATCTCGTTCGTCTCGGCGAACGTCAGTGGTTCGACGAAACGTTCTCGGAATACGGTTGGGAAGACATCGAGCTGGGTCTGCGCTTGCGAGAAGCCGGAATTCGCGGTTCGTTCAACCGGAACGCGGTGGCGTTTCACTACAAGCCGAAGTCCGAACGCGACCGCGCCGTCGATGACATCGTTCGCCAGAGACGCGCGCAAGCTCGCACGGCTTTGATCTTGCAGCAAAAGCATCCAAGTTGGCGAGTGCGGCTCGCAACCGGAAATACGAAAGTGCAGCGTTCCCTGCACCGTATCGGTCACGCGCTGCACGTGCAGCGCGGCGTCGACCGGGCGGCGTCGGACGCGTATTTCGACGAGCTCGAACGCGGAAGCTAATGCGCATCCTGCTCTCGCGGACCGATCGCGTCGGCGACTTGATTCTTTCCACGCCCGCGATCGCAACGCTGCGGCGTTCTTTTCCCGAAGCACGCATCACGCTCGTGTGCTCCGATTACAACCGCGTCGTCGTCCAAAACAATCACGACGTCAACTACTTGGAGACCCTTCCGGCCGGCGTTGATCCGCGTGCGTTCGGTCGAACGTTTCACGGCCGCTTCGACGTCGCAATTGCGCTCGCACCCCGCACGGCCGACATCCGGCTCGTCGGCGCAACGCGCGCGCGCCGCCGGATCGGATACACGTACGTGTCGCGCGTCTTGGCGCGCCTCGCAGCCCACCGTGATCTGACGGACGTACTCATATCGGAAGCCGATCCGCGTCTTGCCGATCGCTACAATCCGTATCCCGTGCGTCACGAAGTACTGCAGGTGCTCGCGCTTGCAGAACGGGCCGGCGCGAAGCGGCTTGTCTACGATTTAGAGCTACCGGTGTCGGATGCAGATCGCGCTGCCGTGGCGGATCTGCCCGAAGGCGCAATCACCGTACACTTTGCAGAGCGCTGGCTGAAGGAAGGAAGTACGCTTGAGAATTTGATCGCGCTGATCGCAGAGCTGCGCGTCCTCGACCGGCCGATCGTGGTCACCTACGGTGATGAAATGAACCAGCCTGCGAAACAACTTGCCGGCGCAAAGATCGATCGGATCGCGGGTGGTCTCTCGTTCAATGCGTGGGCCGCAGCCTTTGAGCGCAGCGCGTGCGTCGTGACCGTCGATACCGGCGCAACACACGTCGCAAGCGCCGTGCGCAGGCCGACGGTCGTGTTGTTCGAACACCGCTACTTCCGGCTCAACTCGCAGGAGTGGGCGCCTTGGGGCGTCCCATACGCGCTGGTGCGTAAGCCAGCGACGGAAGATGCGGCGGCACTCGCAGCTTTGCGCGGCGAAATCGTCGATGCGGTACGCCGGCTTTTGAAGTAAATGTTGTTACGAGCCCTCTCGGGACATGCTTACATTATCGAAATCCTCACGGGCTCGACGGTTGGGGGGCCCCGCGCGAAGCGTGGGGGGCGCGGAGCCTGGGGCGGAGCGCCGTTAGAATGATCGATATTTCCGTCGTCGTTCCGACCTACAATCGTCTCGAGACGCTCCAGCACGTAATCCCGTCGCTGATGTCGCAGAGCATCGCGCCGGAGCGTTACGAAGTGATCGTCGCCGATTCGAACTCGACCGACGGCACGGCGGAATATTTGGCGCGCGAGCCGCGCGTCCGCCACATGCCGGGCAAGTACACGGGTCGCGCCGGCGCACGCAACGCAGGCATTGCGGCCGCAACCGGGCGGATCATTCTTTTCAATGACAGCGACATCATCGCGTCGCGTGATTTGCTCGAACGGCATCTCAGGCGGCACGAAACCGGAAGGTCCGCCGTGGTCGGACTCGAGGTGCAAGTCCGCTCGTACGACGAGTTTCTCACAAAGAGCGCCCGGGCGCCGTCGCGTGACTCGCTGCATCCGCCGAATCGTAAGCGGCTCTCGTGGCTGTACTTTCTCACCGGCAACGCCTCGGTTCCCAAAAGAGATCTCGACGCCGTCGGTGGGTTCGACGAGAGCTTCACCGGCTATGGCCACGAGGATCTCGAGCTTGGATATCGTTTGGAAACGAGTGGCGTACGGATCGTTTACGAACCCAAAGCCATCAACTACCATTTGCAAGACGTCGGGTTCGAGGATCAGAAGTCGAAGATGGAGCTGGCCGGGCGCTCGACGGTGCGCTTCTACCGTAAGCATCCGGCATTTGTCGTCAAGCTGAGATTGGGAATGACCCCGCTCTCCCTCGGCGTACACAGTCTGCTCGAGCGCACACCCGCAATTCGGGACTGGCTGGACCGGCGTTCCGCAACCTGGCCCCTGGCTCGAACGATTGCCTATCAATATCACTACATCTCAGGGATCAAAGCCGCACTCAGTGAGTAAATTCATCAAACGCACCTGTGGCGCGCTCCGGGCCGCCGATATCGACAAGGCCGTCGAGCTCAACGGTTGGGTTCATCGCCGCCGGGATCACGGTGGACTGATCTTCATCGATCTGCGCGATCGCGACGGCATCACGCAAGCCGTGTTCGATCCGGCCGATCCGGCCACGTTCAGTTTGGCGGAATCGTTACGCAGTGAAGACGTCGTGCGCGTGCGCGGAAGCGTGCGCGCGCGGCCGGCTGGGACTGAGAACAAAAAATTGCCCACCGGCGAGATCGAATTGCCGGCCGGCGAGATTCACGTGTGGTCGCGTGCCGAGACACCGCCCTTCCAAATTACGTCGGATGAACGCGTCGACGAGAGCCTGACGCTCAAGTACCGCTATCTCGATCTGCGCCGTCCCCGGATGCAGCACAATCTCACCGTGCGTCACAAGATCGTCAAAGCGATTCGTGACTTCTATGATTCACGCGACTTTCTCGAGATCGAGACGCCGATGCTCATCAAGGCGACGCCGGAAGGTGCACGCGACTATCTCGTTCCGAGCCGGCTGTACAACGGGCAGTTTTACGCGCTGCCGCAATCCCCGCAGATGCTCAAGCAGATCCTGATGATCGGGGGCGTGGGCCGATACATGCAGATCGCGCGCTGCATGCGCGACGAAGATCAACGTGCCGACCGGCAGCCTGAGTTTACGCAGCTCGACGTCGAGATGTCGTTCGTCACCGAAGAAGACGTCCTCGAGACGATGGAATCGGCGATGAAGTACACGTGGAAGCACGCGCTCGGGATCGAGCTCCACGACTTGTTTCCACGACTCACGCATGCGGAAGCGATGCAGCGCTTTGGCAGCGACAAGCCCGACTTGCGCTTCGATCTCGAGCTGGCAGACGTAACCGATGCATTTGCCAGCTCCGAGTTCAACTTATTCAGGACGCTGGCGGAGCAGAACGGTCAAGCCCGCAAAGGCAGCGTCGTCGCGCTACGCTATCCCGGCGGCGGCTCGCTTTCGCGTCGCGATTTCGACGCGCTGGTCGAGACCGCGAAGACGCTCGGTGCAAAAGGCCTCGTTTGGATTGCGCTCGGCGAAGGCGAAACGCGTTCGTCGATTCAGCGCTTTCTTACCGATACGCTCACGGCGGATTTGCGCGCACGAAGCGGCGCGCAGCAGGGTGACGCAATTCTGCTCGTCGGGGATGCGACGGAAGAAGCACTGCTCGTCGCGGGGCGGCTGCGCAACGAAATCGGCGAACGCATTGGCGCGCGCGATCCGCAAAAGTTCGCGTTCTGCTGGGTGGTCGGCTTTCCGTGGTGCGAGCGCGATCCGGAAACGGGCGAGATTGCGCCCGCACATCATCCGTTCACGGCGCCTGCGCCCGGACAAGAGGGTCTGATCGATACCGATCCGCTTGCCATGCGCGCACAGCACTATGACATGGTGCTCAACGGCTACGAGTTGGGAAGCGGATCGATTCGCAACCACGATCCCAACATGCAGCGCAAAATCTTTAAGATGCTCGGAATGGGCGAAGCCGAGATCGAGGACCGTTTTGGGTTCTTCATTCGCGCGCTCGATTTCGGTGCGCCGCCGCACGGCGGAATGGCACTTGGCATCGACCGCATCGCGATGCTCGCGTGCGGTGAGACGAGCATTCGCGACGTCATTGCGTTTCCGAAGAATCAGGGCGCGCGTGATTTGATGATGGAAGCGCCGTCCGGCGTTCCGGAGAAATCGCTGCGCGAGCTTGGTATTACGGTAAAGGAAGCTACGGCGAAACCGTAGCCCCGAATCGATAGCGGTATTCGAGGGTAACCGCGCCGCCGACGTTACGATCGACCAGTGAACCGTTGTTGGTGTTGCGTGTGTGGTAGTTCAACCCTGCGAGTCCAAGCAGCATTGTTGAGCGTCCGCGCGTCCAGCCATAGGCGGCGTTGTAATAGACCTCCGCGCCCTGCTCGGGCTCGCTGGGTTGCGCCATTCCGGCCGCGTTGAAGACCGCGAGATTGGTCCGAACGTTGGGAAGCACGTACGTCGTGAGCTCGAGAAAATGGTGATTGGATAGCGGCAGCGTCGAGCCGGCCGCATAGATCACGTTGGCGAGATGCGCGCTGTTCGTGCTTCCGTCGTTTCCATTGAAGTTGCGCAGATTGATGAATTGCACGCCCGTTCCCAAACGAAAGCGCCGGTTCGGATCGACGTTCACCATCAGCAGTGCGTCGAGCAAGCTAATCGTGGCCGACGAGCGCCCGAACGGACCACCGGCGCCGACCCCGGTCGCCGTTATCGCCGGAATGCCCTCGACGTGTAATTGAATGTTGTTGATGTACTGCGTCACTTCGAGCAAAGCAGCGGGTGCGACACCGTTGACCGGCGTCGGATTGCCGGCTCCGACGTGTTGTCCGTATGCGGCAGCTGCGAGTACGCCGACGTCGGTTTCGCTGTCGGCAAATGCCGGCGCCGTTGCCAGCACCAGGAAGATCAACGTAGCCATCAATTTTCGCATAGAAGCTCCTGCGCACGTTCGAAGATCCGATCCAGCATCGGTTCGGTAAGTTTTCCGGTGTTGGTGTTTTGCCGGCTGGGATGATACGAAGCTAATACCAAGACCTCGCGTCGGTTCGGCGTCTGCACGCGCGTTTCGGCGCCGTGCTTGAACGGCGCGCGCGGCGTGAGATAGGTGTGCTCTTCACGCAAGAGCGTGTGGACGGAGTCGTCGGCGATTTTCCCGAGCGCGATGATGACGCTTGGATGCAGCGCGTCGTACTCACCGCGCAAATAGTCGAAGCAGCGGCGGCGCTGCTCGGGCGTCGGTTTGTTTTGCGGGGGCGCGCAGCGGATTGCGGCCGTGATGTATGCGCCGCTCAAACGCAAACCGTCGTTGCGGTCGATCGAATGCGGTTGATTTGCAAACCCGGCGCGATACATCGCACGGTACAGCCACTCGCCAGATGCGTCGCCCGTGAACGGGCGTCCGGTGCGGTTCGAACCGTGTGCTCCGGGCGCCAAGCCGACGATCAGGACGCGGGCGTTACGATCGCCCCAACCGGGGACGGGGCGGCCCCAGTACTCGAAGTCGCGGTGCGCGCGTTTCTTCTCGCGCGCGACGTTCGCGCAATAGCGGCGCAACTCGGGACACCGCCGGCACTCGACGACGCTGCGCTCGAGCAAGCTGAGGGTCGGCGAAAGTCTTTGACGGATCGGCGAGCGCGTGGGAACATTGCCTCCATGGCCGCAGCAGCGGCGCTCGTAGCGCCCTCCTCACAGCCGCGTCCCCTTGATCGCCGTGGGATAGGCTTCCTCGTCGCGGCGCACGCCTTCAATGACATGAACCAGTCGATCGTTCCGGCGATCCTGCCGTTCTTGATCGCGCAGCGGCATCTCTCATACGCGGCCGCCGCAAGTCTCGTTCTTTCGTTGACGATTGCGTCGTCGGTGATTCAACCGCTGTTCGGTTACATCACGGACAAGCGCTCGATCCCGTGGCTCATTCCGGCTGCGCTCTTGTGCGGCATGTCGGGTACGGTGTTGCTTGGTTTTGCCCCAACGTTCACGTGGCTGTTAGGCGCGACGCTCATCGCCGGCGTCGGGAGTGCCGCGTTTCATCCCGAAGCAGCGCGCGCCGCAAACGCGCTGTCCGGCTCGCAGCGTGCGACGGGAATGGGATTCTTCGGTCTCGGCGGCAACATCGGTTTCGCGGCCGGGCCGATCCTGGTAACGCCGGCGATTCTCTTGATCGGTTTGCACGGCACAGGGCTCATCATGGTTCCCGGCGTGCTGTACGCCTTGTTCTTTGCATTCGTTGAGATGCGTCGCTTCGCGTCGTTGCGTGAAGCGCCCAAGAAATTCAAGTCGGCGAGCGAACGCGGCGATCGCTGGGGGGCCTTTGCGCTCTTGACCACGACAATCGTGATGCGCTCGGTCGTGTTTTTCGGCGTCATGACGTTTACGCCGCTGTTCTGCATCGCCGTTCTCGGCGCAACGAAAGCGCAAGCGAACGCCGTGCTCGCGATGACGCTGATCGCCGCAGCAGCGGGCGTCATCACCGGCGGCCGTCTGGGAGATCGCGTCGATCGCCGGAAGCTGATCATGATCTCGATGTCGGCTGCCGCGGCGTTCACGGCGGTCATTGCTTGGGCTGCGGGTTCGGGCGCATCGCTCGTCGAGATCGCGCTCTTGTTCATCGCGCTCGGTTTCCTGATGCAGCTCAGTCAGAGCGTAACGATCGTGCTCGGACAGGATTACTTGCCGACCCGCATCGGCACGGCGTCAGGCGTTACGCTCGGGCTCGCGATATCGATGGGCGGGTTCGCGATGCCGTTTCTTGGACGGCTTGGCGATACGCACGGTTTGACGCCGGTCCTTTTCGCGATCGGCGGCTTTGCGCTAGCCGCACTGATCGCTGCTTCGTTCTTGCCGCCGATTTCAAAGGCGAAGAACGATAACCGGTCCACGAGCGTGGTCGATGAGGAATCGCGCAACGTGGCCGATCGACTTGGGACCGATCCCGCCGCGGTGCCCGGCGCCTAACAAGACCGTAACGTTGGGCTCGGTCGCTGCAGCCAGCGCGTGACCGGGATCGCGGTCACCGAGAATACGCGTAGTCGCTACAATTCCGCGCGACTGAAGTAATTCGCGGCCGTGCGCGGCGATCGCTTCGGCTTGCGCGCGATCCGGATCCGGACCGTGGGGTGCGTGGTGCGATGGCGGAGGCGGACGTCCGTGACGTTCGCGTTGATGTTCGAGCTCACGCATGGCGCGATCGCCGTACGCGCACCAAACCTCGGCGCGTTCGAAATGCGAAGTCCAAGGAATGGCGGCGTCGATCAGACGTTCGTCTTCGATGCCGTCCAGCGCGATGGCGAGAACTGCCATGTTTCCTCCGTCATTTGACGATCCAGAGCCAGAGACATGTGAGGAGCAACGCAGCCGGGACGACGCACAAGCCGAGCCGTAGATACTCGAATGGACTCACGTGCAATCCACGCCTGCGAACGATCGAGAGCCAGAGAATTGTCGCGAGCGATCCGGTCGTGGACATGTTCGGACCGAGATCGATCCCAGCGATGAGCGGATAGGCGAGATGTGTCGACGCGCTATGCGCGATGACGGTACCCGACATTGCCGCAACGGGAAGATTGTTGAGGAGATTCGCGGCGATGGCGGAGCCAAACGCTGCGGCGAGCAACGTACCCAGCGGACCGCCGCGCGCGGCGTCGTGCAAACCTGCAAGCGCCCACGCAACCGCGCCTTGATGAACGACCGCGTCGAGCAGCACGAACAGTCCGGCTAAGAGCAAGAACGTGCTCCAACCAACCTGCTCGAGCGCCGCGCGTGGGTTCGCCTTCGCAGCGATCACGACGAGGATTGCGCCCACGAGTGCAACCGGACCGAGCGGAACGTTCGCGGCCATTGCCGCGAGATAACCAAACGCGACGAGGAGCATCGTCAAGAGTGTCGCGCGCATGCGTCGATCGAGTGGCCTCGCCTGCGTGCACTCGTATCGTCCGCGCAACAGACGGCGAAAAAGCACAAGAAACACGGCGAGATTGAGCGCCGTCGCGATCAGCATCGGAACGAACAGATGAACGATGTACGGGATGAACTCCGGTCGAGGGATGACGAGGAGATTCGCCGGGTTCGAAAATGGAAGACCGAACGAGGCCGTGTCGGCGACGAACGTGCAAGCGTACAAGAACGGCAGCGCGTCGATACCGCGACCGGCGACGGCGCTATAGACGATCGGCGTAAAGACGATCGCAGTCGTGTCGTTCGCCATGATCGCCGTCAACAGCGCTCCGCTGCCGAAGATATAACAGAACAAACGCCGTCGCGAGCCGCGTGCCGCAACCACAAGCGCATCCGCAACCCATGCAATCAGTTCGCTCATGTCTGCAACGGCCGAAATCAGCATTAGTCCGAAGATGAAGACGAGAACGTTCCACTGCGCTGCAATCGCACCCAGCGCGGCGCGCGGCGGTTCGAACCGGAGCGCAACAAGCGCGAGCGCCCCTGCGACCGGCCAAATCCATGCTGGAATCCGCCGCGGTCCAAGCGCGACCAGCAACATCGCGCCCAGCGCGATTACGAGAACTACTCCAGCGATGGGAATCCGAGTCGCGCCAGGGCTGCATACGCGACGATACCGACCGTCGTCGAGAGATTCAAGCTGCGAACGGTTCCGGTGCGCATCGGCACGCCGACGACACGCTCGCGTTCACGTTCCAAAATGTCGCGCGGCAAGCCTTTCGTCTCCGTACCGAAGATCAGCGCGTCGCCGAGCGTGTATGGGGCCTGGTCGTATCGTTGCGGCGCATGCGTTTCCACGAACCAGCGCGGTGAGGCCGTGCTTGCGAGATAGGCGTCAAGCGAATCGTGGACCACTACGCGCACGTATTCCCAATAATCGAGGCCCGCACGCTTGAGCTCGCGATCGTCGATGGAGAACCCGAGCGGCTCGACGAGGTGCAGGGCACAGCCGGTCGCGGCGCACAGACGCGCGACGTTACCCGTATTCGGTGGAATCAGCGGCTCGACGAGGACGATGTGTAGCGGCGCAGCGGCGACGTCGCCGCTGGAGACGACGCGTCCCTGCGGTTGCGCTGTCACGCGTTGGCGATCTCGACCGTCGGTTTGTCGGGCGGCGCGATCACGTAGGCGATTCCGCCATGACTGAGCCAATTGCGTTGAAACTGCGCGCGTGGATAGGTAACGCGAATCGTCGGTTGCGCCGGATCGTTGACGATTGGGTCGCCGTTCGCGGCGAAGCCGCAGAGCACGACGAAGTGTCCGTCGGTTTCCGGCAACGGCGGATTGTCGAGCTCGCCGTTCTTCCACGCGAGTGTAAGTGCGAGTGGGACGCCTTCGACCAAAAACTTCCGCGCGTGTGCGAGATCGCGGAGAAACGCGACGAACGCGCGCAAACCGAAACGGCTTGCGTAGGCGACGTTGAACGCCCAGTTGCCGGTGCCGCGATAGGCTTGATCGTAGGTTGCTGCAGCGGCTCGCGCGACGTCGGTCTCGACCGCATTTGCAACCAGCAGCATCGCGAGCGACGCCGGACTGCACCACCCGCTCCCGGGATCGCCCACATATTGCGAGAGACGCGGAACGTTGAGCTCGATCGGCTCGAGCGGCGTATCTTGCGGGGCCCCTTCCGGCGGCGTCGCAAGCACGATCGCGTCGAGCTTCGCGGACGACTGCGTTTCGATCGCCGTGAACGGCTCTTGTGCAAGCAGCATGTCGATTTCGAAGTGTGCGCGCGGTTCGCGTCCACCCAGCGAGACACGCTCGTCGCCGCTCCAGCTGACGTACGGGAGCGGCGCGCTCCAGCTCTCGTCGGTGAAACGGGCGCGGATCGAGAGGCCACCCTCGGTCTCCGACCCGTTCCACGAGATGATGCCGCGGCGGGTCGGCGGACAGCGCAGGACGACTTTGGCGCGAGGCTTCGGATCGAAGATCAGCGGCATCGAGGCCTCAGATCTCCCATTCCCACGAGTTCCATAGGTTCACGAAATACTCCGCAGGCTTGTAGTTCTTCAAATCATCGTTGTATGCGGCGTAGCCGTTCTCCCAATAAAGGAAGATCGACGGAACAAGTTCGTGAATGCGCGCCTCTTCCTTTTGTACGATCGCTTTGCGCGCGCTGCGGTCGTAGGTGAGGAGCTGCTCGGCTGACGTCCGGTTCACGATCGGATCGTCGAGCCAGGACGTGTTCGCTCCGTTCGGGGGAATGAATTTCGCGCCCCACGAGCCTTCGTTGTCGGGATCGGGGCCTTGCGTGTCGGTCGACCACGACGTGTCGTAGTTTCCGCTGTAGAGCGGACCATTGCGCGCGAAGAGCAGGCTGACCGGATAATTGCGAATCCGCACGTCGATGCCAACCGAGCGCAGCTGGCTTTGGATCTGCACCTCGGCTTGCTCGTTGGGCTGATTCCCGGTCGCACTCGCGATCTCGATCACGAGCCGCTTTTCGTTTTTGTGCCGGAAGCCGTCAGCTGCGGCATGCCAGCCGGCAGCGTCGAGTAATCGTCCGGCGTCCGCGGGATCGTGCGGATAGAACGGCACGTTCGGCGCCGCCCATGAGTTGGGCGGGATGTCGCTGCGTGCGCGTTCGTTGTAGCCGTGATAGATATCGGTGTTGATGCGATCCCAGTCGACGGCTTCTGCGATCGCCAAACGGACGCGCACGTCGCGCAGGTTCGGGCGCGCAACGTTGAGTGTCATGTGTTTCAGGTTTGCGATCAGCCGGTGGACCACGTGAACGCCTTGGATCGCTCCGAGCCGCCCGATCTGCGTCGGAGCAACGCCGTCGTAGACGTCGATCTCATGACTTTGCAGCTGCGCGAAGAGTGTCTCGGTGTTCGGTATGACCTTCCACGTGAAACGATCGAGCTTCGGACGTCCTCGCCAATAGCGTGCGTTGGCGACGAACTCGAGCGATGCGCCGTGATTCCACTTCTCGAGAACGAACGGACCGCTTCCGACGGGGTCGTTTGCGTACGCGCTGCGCTGCAAGTCTTCTGGGTGGACTTTCGCGAGCAGATGCTGCGGCAGCAACGGGTACGCCGTGCCGCTAAAGCACAGTCCGATGATGTCGGCGTTCGGCCGGCGCAAGCGCACGACTGCGGTGTAGTCGTCCGGGGTCACGAGCGACGCAATGTCGTTCCAACCTTCGCGCAGCTTGACGTTGGTGCGATCGTTCATGACCAGCGCGTAGGTGAACGTAAGGTCGTGCGCCGTGACCGGCGCCCCGTCAGCCCACTGCACGCCCTTGCGGAAGTGCAACACGATCGTTTTTCCGTCTTTCGCGATGCCGTGGTTCGCGTATGTTGGAACTTTAGTCGCAAGCTCGGGTAAAAAATTGCCCTGTGCATCGTAACGAAAGACCGGCGCGAAGAGCAAATTGCTGACTTCGTCGGCGGCAGCGGTGTGCGCGTAAAACTCGAGCAGCGAATCCGGCTCATCCGGCGAGCCGTAGCGTACGTGACCGGGCAGCGTCCACGAATGCCGTCCGCCCGCGCCGCTTACGTTCGAGGGCGCAACGCAGCCGGTTACGAGTGCAAGTGTAAGTGCGAGGAGTGCGAGCCTCAGTGCGCGGCAATCTCGGGTTTGCGTTCGACGACGCCGAGACCCGGAGCGGTCGGCAGCACGATCTTGCCGCGATTGTAGACGATACCGCCGAATGGATCGGATGCCACGAGAAACGGCCCGTCGAGATCGGCCCAATCAACGAGTGGCGAGAGATGCGCAGCCGCAGTCGAGCAGATCGCGCTCTCGACCATGCAGCCGAGCATGATGCGAAAGCCGAGCGCGCGCGCCGTGTGAATCATCGCGAGTGCGGCGCGAATGCCGCCACACTTGACGAGCTTGATGTTGACGCCGTCGACACAGCCGACCAGCGCCCCAAGATCGTTTGCGTCCTTACTGTCTTCGTCGGTGACGATCGGTATGCGCGTGCGTTCGCGAATATACCGCAGCTTCGCGGGAGAGCCGGCTGGAATCGGTTGTTCGCAGAACTCGATCTCGAAACGTTCCAGCTCGTGCAAGATCGACACGGCCTGATCGGGTTTCCACGCCTCGTTGGCATCGATGCGAATAGCTCCTTGATAAATGCCGCGAATCGCTTCGATCGTTTCGATCTCGGAACCGAGACCGAGTTTGATCTTGAGGATTGGGTGTGAACCGGTTTCTCGCACTTTCGCGAGCATCTCGTCGATCGGCGCAATCCCGATCGTGAACGAAGTAACCGGTGTGCGCGACGGATCGAGACCGAGCAGCTGCCAAAGCGGACGACCAACGTCTTTCCCGATTGCGTCGTGCAGCGCGAGATCGAGACCGCAGCGCGCTGCGGGCGGACGGCCGTCGAGAATCGATTCGAGAAGATACGGCGAGTCGCCGGACGGAGGCCGCTGCGCGAAGTGCTCGCGTATCGTCGCTTCGCTTTCATGATAGCGCGGCGTCGGCGCCGATTCGCCAAGCGCGTCGACGTCGTTCCAACGCAAATGAAAAACGATCGTGCGCGCGATGTCTTCGCTGCTTCGCGCGATAGTAAACGGGTGTTTGAGCGGCAACTCAAGCGCTTGGAGCCGGAGGTCAAGGGGCATAAAGCGGGCTTCTTCCGATCTCGTTTGTCAAGCCCTTGACCGCTTGACGTTAGGTGGGATAATAGGGGTCGCTGTTCTGCGCGTGCTCGCGCAGGTGTCAGATGCTGGGCCAACGTTAAAACCACCGGGAGCACAAGCTCCGGATACGATAGGTGGGACGTCACACTGATGTCCCCTAGCGCCCGGGCCGCACCCACCTGCGAGAGCAGGTCCTCAATTCAGGCATCAAGACGGCACGTGCGGTTCGGCGACACTCGGTTGTCGTGCGTGCAATTCTGCTTCGGCAAGCGAGCTGCGCCAAGCGCTCAATCGCCGCGTGATGCTCTGCAGCTGACCGGATCCGTCGCTCGCGTCCACGCATAAGAATCCGCCGAACTCGGCCAGACGTTCGAGCACGACTTGATCGGCATCAGAGTCCGTGTACGCCAGGACGAGATGCTTGCGCACTTTCTCGTCCGGCGCCGCGCCGAGGGCGAGCGGATCGAGCGCGAAGCACAGCCATGCGGTATCGCTTTCTTTGCGTAAGCGTCCCAACTCGAAGTTGTCCGCAACAAGCGATCCCGGCACATTGCGCACCGCGAGCGTTACGTTGAGCTTCTTGGCTTCGGACGCTGCGCGCGCAATGATTCCGAGTGCTTCGTTCCAGCGCGTCACCGGATCGTTACCGCGCTCGGGCATACGAGTCAGAACGTACGGCGCGCCGAGGTGCGATGCAAGCACGAGCGCCGAACTTTCGCTCGCCGTCAAAGCGTCGTCGCGGACCGCGACGATCGTCAGCGCCAGGTCCGCGCAAAATTTCTTGATCTGCGCGAGATAGTCGGCGTCGCGACGCGGGAACTGCGCCGCATCGAGCACGACGCCGTCCACGTGCAGCTCACCGGCGCAGGCATCGAGCAGCTCGAGCTGCGTGAGTTCACCGGCGGCGAGCGCGCGGGCGAATGCGGTCGTGGAAAGAGCCAGGCGCATCGGCACGACCTTCGAAAGAGCCCGCAGTGAATCCGTTCTTGCCGCTGCGCATCGCCGCGCTCGTTCCGCTGGCATTCTTCGGCGTGTTCGGGGTTTTCACGCTGACCGGTGCGATCGTGCTGGCGCATACCGATCCCGCGAAAGCGCTGGTCTTTGGCGCGATCGCGCTCTTTTCGACGCTCGCGTATCCCGCGATGATCGACGTCGAGAGACGATTCTTTCCGCCACCGCCGCCGGAAGCTCCGCGCTTGCCGCTGGGGCTGTACGACGCGTTCTTTCTCGGTGGCGGATTGTTTGCGACGTGGCGACTCGCACCCCGGATCGATCCACTCGAGTCGATTGGCATCGCGCTGCTCTTGTGGATAATTGCAGGCGCGGCAGCGCGGCGTCGCGCGGCGGAGCCCGAGGGCACGCCGCCGAAAGAAAAATCGTGAAAACGTTGGAGCAATCCGCGCTGGCCGCGACCGATCCGAAAATCGCCGAAGCGATCGCAAACGAGGAGAATCGCCAGCGCGACAATCTGGAACTGATTGCGTCCGAAAATTATGCGAGCCGCGCGGTGCGCGAAGCAACGGCGTCGGTGATGACCAATAAGTACGCCGAGGGATACCCCGGAAAGCGCTACTACGGCGGCTGCGAATTCGTCGACGTTGCGGAATCGCTCGCAATCGAACGCGCAAAGAAGCTGTTCTCGGCCGAACACGCCAACGTTCAGCCGCACGCGGGCGCGCCGGCGAACATGGCGGTATTCATGGCGACGCTACAGCCCGGCGAGACGGTGCTCGGCATGTCGCTTGCGATGGGTGGACATCTCACCCACGGCACAAAGGTCAGTTTTTCCGGTAAGCTCTACAACGCCGTCGCATACGGCGTGCGCAAGAGCGACGAGCTGATCGATTTCGATGAAGTGCGCAAGCTCGCACGCGAGCACAAGCCGAAGCTGATCATCGCCGGCGCGAGTGCCTATCCGCGCACGATGGAATACGCGCCGTTTCGCGAGATCGCAAACGAAGTCGGCGCGACGTTCATGGTCGACATGGCGCACATCGCCGGACTCGTTGCCACGGGACTGCATCCTTCGCCCGTCCCACTCGCCGATCATGTGACGTCGACGACCCACAAGACGCTGCGTGGTCCGCGCGGCGGTCTGATTCTCTCGAAGGCGGAGCGCGCGCAAGAGATCGACAAGAGCATCTTCCCCGGAATTCAAGGCGGCCCGTTCATGCATTTGATCGCGGCTAAAGCCGTCGCGTTCGAAGAAGCGCTTCAACCCGAGTTCAAGCGCTACGGCGAGCACGTGATCGAGAACGCGAAGGTCATGGGTGAGGAGCTGCTGCGCGGCGGCGTGCGGCTGGTCGGCGGTGGAACCGACACGCATCTCTTGCTCGTCGACCTCACACCGAAAAATCTCACTGGTAAAGCGGTCGAAGAATATCTCGACGGTATCGCCATCACCGCGAACAAGAACGCGATTCCGTACGATCCGCAAAAACCGGCCGTCACGAGCGGATTGCGACTCGGCAGCGCGGCCGTGACGACGCGCGGCATGGGCAAAGACGAAGCCCGCGAGATCGCAAAGATCATCGTCGAAGCGCTCGGCGACATCGAAACGAAGACGAAGCAGCCGGCGCTGCGCGCACGCACCTTGGAGCTCACGTCCCGCTTCGACGTACCGTGAGCGCACAAGTGACGATCGTCGACCATCCGGCGGTCGCCGACCGTTTGGCTCGGCTCAGAGAAAAAACGACGCCGACCTTCGTGTTCCGGCGGTTGGTCGAAGAGCTGGGCGGATATCTCGCTTATGAAGCGACGCGCAACCTGAAAGTTCGCATCGAACGCATCGCTACGCCGCTCGAGGAGACCGACGCGACGCGCATCGACGGGCGTCCGGTCGTTGCGCCGATCTTGCGAGCCGGACTCGGGCTCCTGCCGGGTTTTCTCGACGTGATCGACGACGCGGTCGTCGCGCATCTTGGATTCTATCGCGATCCGCAAACGCTCGCAGCGATCCCGTACTATGCGAATCTTCCGGACGATCTCGCCGGGCGCCAGGTCTTCGTTCTCGATCCGATGCTGGCGACCGGTCACTCGGGATCCGCGGCATTGCGAACGCTTGCATCGCGTGGTGCAACCGAGATGACGTTCATCTGCATCATCGCGGCGCCCGAAGGTGTTGAAGAGGTGGTTCGCGCGCAGCCGGACTGCCGAATCGTGACCGCGTCTCTCGACCGGAGGCTCAACGATCACGGTTACATCGTCCCAGGATTGGGCGATGCCGGCGACCGGATGTTCGGGAGCACCAGTTCAATTCCAACGATGGTGAAATAAGCAACGCATGCGACCCGGGTGGGACGAGTACTTCATGCAGATCGCGCATACCGTCGCGACACGCTCGACGTGTCCGCGCGCGGCGGTCGGCTGCGTGCTGACGCGCGACCGGCGAATTCTGACGACGGGATACAATGGCGCGCCGAGCGGTGTGCCGCACTGTACCGACGTCGGTTGCATGGTGGTGAACGAGCACTGCCAGCGCGCAACGCACGCCGAAGCAAACGCGATCGTGCAAGGCGCACTGCACGGCGTCAGCGTCGCGGGCGCGACCGCGTACTGCACGCATCAGCCGTGCGTGAACTGTACGAAGCTCTTGATCAGCGCGGGCATCAAGAAAATCATCTTCGATACGTCGTATCCGGACCAGATCGCAATCGATCTCTTGCGTGAAGCCGGCGTCGGCATCGTTGCGTTCAGGACGCTCGAAGGCGTCAAGACGTGAAACAAGTCGAGATCCTCGCGATCGTCGCGTTTGCCGTAGCGCTGGTGTCGGCTCTGCTGGTGACGCCGCTCGTGCAGCGTCTCGCCTCACACGTCGGGATGCTCGACGAGATGGGCGAACGGCGCATGCACGACACGCCGAAGCCGCGCATCGGCGGGATCGCCGTCTATCTCGGCTTTGCGCTCGCGCTCTTTGTTGCGACGGGAATTGCGATCACAAAGGGCACGTTCGGCGCGGCCGAAGTGCACGCGCTGCTCGGATTACTGTTCGGCGGTACGTTGATCGTGTGCGTCGGCATTTGGGACGATATCATGGGGCTGCGTCCCCGCTACAAGCTCCTCGCGCAGGTCGTTGTGACGCTGCTGCTCATGCTCTACGGTCCCGACTTCCGCATTCACGGCACGACCAATCCGTTTCATCATGGGCGCTGGATCGATTTCTCCGGTTTACTCGGCGTCGCGCTCTCGCTCTTATGGTATCTCGGGATGATGAACGCGATCAATTTCGTCGACGGCCTCGACGGTTTGCTGTCCGGATTGACGGCGATCTCCGGCACGTTCCTGTTCGCAATCGCGCTCACCAAGGGACACATCGTCGTTGCGCTCGTATTGAGCGCGCTGGTCGGCGCCGTGATCGGGTTTCTTCCGTACAACTTCAACCCGGCCAAGATCATCCTCGGCGATTCAGGCGCGCTGTTCATCGGCTTTATCTTTGCCGCGGCGTCGATCGTCGGTGATGCGAAAAGTGCGGTCACGATCAGCCTCGTCCTTCCCGCGCTCGTTCTTGCTCTTCCGATCGTGGATACGTTGGCGGCGATCATTCGCCGCGCGCGCGCCGGTCGCCGCATCAGCGAAGCCGATCGCGAACATTTTCATCACGTGCTCGTTTTTAAATTCGGACTCAATGTGCGTCAGGCCGTGCTCTTGATCTACGCAGTCTGCCTGATCTTGGGCGCAACGGCATTTGCGCTTTCGAGCGCTGCCGGTGGTTCGATCGGCGCGACATCGCTCGCGCCGTGAGGCCGCTGCGCGTTATGTCCGTGTTCGGAACTCGGCCGGACACGATCAAGATGGCGCCGGTCGTGGCCGCATTGCGCGCCGCAAGTCCGGCGATTGCGCCGCTCGTGTGCGTCAGCGCGCAGCACCGCCAGATGCTCGATGCGCTTCTTGCCTTTTTCGAAATCACGCCCGACTACGATCTCGACATCATGCAAGAGGGTCAGAGCCTCACGCACATCACGACGCGCGTCCTCGAGGGGATGGACGGCGTGCTCGAGCGCGCGCGTCCCGACGTCGTCCTCGTCCACGGCGATACGACGACGAGCACCGCAGCCGCGCTCGCCGCATACTATAAGAAGATTCCGGTCGGGCACGTCGAGGCGGGGTTGCGTACCTCGACGCACTGGGAGCCGTATCCGGAAGAGCTCAACCGCCGCCTCACCGGGCGGATCGCCGATTACCATTTTGCGCCGACGGAACAAGCCCGTAAAAATCTGCTCGCCGAGAGCGTCGCCGATTCCGACATCATCGTAACGGGCAACACGGTCGTTGACGCGTTCCTGGCGGCGAGCCGCAAGCCCGCGCACTACGCCGAACTGGACTCGCTCGATCCGGCCCGCCCCCTCATCTTCATGACGGCCCACCGGCGCGAGAACCACGAGGCCATGGCGGGGATCTGCGAGGCGGTTGCCCAGATCGTAGAGCTCCCGTCGCGCCCACAGGTTCTCTGGCCGGTCCACCCCTCGCCAATGGTCGAGCCGGTCGTCCGCAAGCGGCTCGGGGAGGTTCCCGGCGTACGGCTCGTCGCTCCGATCGACTACCCTGACCTCGTCCAGGCCGTCCGGCGCTGTAAGTTCGTCCTGACCGATTCGGGCGGACTGCAAGAAGAGGCACCCATCCTGGGCAAGCCTGTGCTCGTCATGCGCAACGAGACCGAGCGCCCCGAGGGGATCCGGGCCGGGACGCTCGAGCTGGTCGGAGCCGAACCGAAGGCGATCGTCGCCGGCGCGCGTCGCTTACTAGAAGATGGCGAGCACTACGCACGTATGGCTCGCGCTCACAATCCGTATGGCGACGGACATGCCGCCGAGCGGATCGTGCAATGGCTTCTCGCACGTCTCCGCGGTGCGGAGGGACCCAAACCGTTCGTCTTTAGCGACGCTGCGTGACCTCGACAAAGATCGAGGAGGGACCGTCCAAAGCTGAGACTAACGGGACTCGCGCCGGTGCAGCCTCCGAAATGCACGCGTATATCGCGCGCAAGCGGTCGGTTTGCGCCAGCTCGCTGCTCCTCATCGTCCCTGTCGCCGCTTTGGCGTCGACACGAGCACCGGTTCTCGGACTCGATCTGCTCCTCGGCGTTTTCGGCGGCATCGCATATGCGCTGCTTCTGATGCGTACGAACGAACGGCTCGCGGAAGGGTTCTCGCTCGGAGCTCACGCCCGGAGCAGCGTGCTGCGCGTCTTCGCATTCGGCGCTCTTCCGGTGTTGACGGCTGTCATAGGCCCTATTTGGGGAATGGGGCTGTACTTCGCCGGGTTCTTTACGCCGCTGGCACTTTATGTAATAGCGGTGAAGCGGGAGATATCGAGGCAGCCTTAGTGCACCAACAAATCGGCGAACATCCCGAGTGGGTTTGGCCCATCGTCGGGACCGTGCACTCCGATACGCTCATCACGACGTGGGGCGTGATGCTGTTTTCGTTGCTGTTTTTCGCATGGCTTGGTTCGTCGTATCGTTCGCCCGCGAGCGTACGCCGCACGCAAGCGACGTTCGAAGGCATGATTAACTGGCTCGGCGATCTCGCGATCGGCACGATCGGACGGCGCGGCGAGCGATTCGTGCCGGTGTTCGTCTCGATCTTCATGTTCATTTTCATGTTGAATCAGATCGGATTCTTTCCGTTCAAAGAGCTGGGTTTGCCGTTCGGCGGGTCGCCGACGGCCGACCTGAACACGACGCTCGCGTACGCGATCATCGTGTACGTCGGAATTTGGGTCACGGCGATCGCGCGAGGCGGAATCGGCGCGTTCAAGCATCTCTCACAGCCGTTTCCGGCGCTGTTGCCGCTCAACATTATCGAAGATCTCGCGCGTCCGATTACGTTGTCGCTGCGCCTGTTTTTCAACATCTTCGTCGGCGAGCTGCTGATCTTCGTCGCAGTTCAGATCATCACGTCCGGCATCCACATCGGTGCCGTCGACCTCTCGCTGGCTGCGGCGATCATGCCGTTCCTCATTCAGTTCTTCAATTTTTTCATCGGGACGCTGCAGGCGTTCGTATTCACGCTCTTATCGATCGTTTACCTATCCTTGGCAACGGCCGAGGAACACTAGAAAGGCAACATTCTTGAACGAAAGTATATTGCTGTCGTCGGTCGTGATCGGTTTTTCGCTGATCGTTGCGGCCGTCGCACTCGGATCGGCGGTCGGCGACGGCATCGTATCGTCGAAGGCCGTTGAAGCGATCGCGCGTCAACCTGAAGCCCGCCCGAACATCTTTACCTTTATGTTCCTGGGCGTCGGCGTTCTGGAAGCCTTCCCGATCATCGGACTCGGCCTCGGTCTGTATCTGTTCTTCGTCGTGAGCGGCGCGCCGGCGGGCATTCCCCAAGTCCTCAAGTCGCTCGCGGGACACTAACACCGCCTAATGTTCCTCAAGCTCGACGGCACGTTTTGGATCCAGATAATAAATTTCTTTATTTTCTATGCGATCCTGAACGTGGTGTACATCAAGCCGGCATCGGCCGCGCTTCGCAAGCGGCGCGCCTATATCGACTCGGTTCACAGCGAGTACGAAGCCGCGCTTCGTGACGTCCAAGAGCTCAAGAACGAAGCGGATGAGAAACGCGCCGAGGGCCGGCGAGAAGGCGATCACATCGCCGGAACGGTTCGCAACGAAGCGATGAAGCAAGCCGAAGAGATCGTTTCGAAAGCGCAGGCCGAATTCTCGCGGATCGTCGAGGAATCCGAGACGAAGATCCATCGTGAGATGAGCGTGGCGCGCGGCGAAGAGCACCGGCTGGTCCAAGAGCTCGCCGATGAGATGGTCGCCCGCACGGTGGGACGCCTGTGAACTACGAAGCGATTGCGCTCTGGAGCCAGGTCGTCGCGGCTGTCGTCTTCGCGGCCTTGATCGTCATCGGGTTCATTCGTTTTCTCACGCCGACGATCGAGCACATGACTGCCGCGAAGAACGATGAGATTCGCGAGAATGAGAAGCGTCGTGATGAAGCCGCGCAGCGCGTTGCTGCCGCGCGGGCCGAGATCGCGGAAGCGACTGCGGACGGCGCGCGGATCAAAGAACACATCGAGCGTGATGCGCGCCGGGAGGCGGCGATCGTCGTCGCGGCGGCGCACAGCGAAGCGCAGCGTTTGGTGCGCAATGCGCACGCCGATTACGAACGCTCGCGTGTTGCGGCTCGCGACCGGCTACGGATCGAAATGATCGACAAGGCGCTGGCCGCCGCGCGCAAAACCGTTTCGGCCCGCATCGACGAAAAAGCCGAGGCCACGCTGGTCGGCCGTTTCATTGATGACCTCGCGCAAAAGGGAGGCCGTTAGTGGCTAACGAGACCCTAGCGCGCCGTTACGCGCAAGCCGTCTTCGATCTCGCGAAGGAAAGCGGAAAGATCGCCGAGATCGGCAGCGACCTGCGCACCGCTTGGGATGCGATGCAGGAAGACGACGGCGTGGTGCGATTTTTCGTTGCGCCGGTAATCGACCGCAACGAAAAGCAAAAAGTGTTGCTGGATGCGTTCAACGGGAAAATCGAGGAGCTGGCGCTGCACACGCTGTTGCTGCTGGTGCGCAAGCGCCGCGAGCGCATCCTACCCGAGCTGCTGCGCCAGTACGCTGTTCTCGAACGCGCTTCGCGCGGCGAGGAACCTCTGATCGTCTCGAGCGCGCACAAGTTGCCGCGTAAAGAGCTTGACGATCTCGTCGCGGCGCTCTCGAAGATGTATGGAAAAAAGTTCGACGTCGAGGAGCGCGTCGATCCGAGTCTTCTCGGCGGCGTCCGTATCCGCATGGGCGACGTCTCAATCGACGGTACCGTCGCGGGCAAACTCAACGAACTCATGAGGACTTTACAAACAAGATGATGTTGTTTCGAGCCCCCTCGGGGAATCTTCACTCATTCGAAATGCTTCCGGGCTCGGCGCTTTGGGGGCCCCATGCGCAGCATGGGGGGCGCCGAGCCTGGGGCGGAGCGCCTTCAAAATGATCAACGCAGATGAAATCGCCGGAATTCTCAAACAACAGATCGCCTCGTTCAACACCGATCTCAAAGAAGATCAGGTCGGAACGGTCATCGAGGTCGGCGATTCGATTGCGCGCGTTTACGGTTTGGACGCAGCGCAGTTTTCCGAGCTCGTCGAGTTCCCGAATGGAATCGAAGGCATCGTTCTCAATCTCGAAGAGGACAACGTCGGCGTCATCATCATGGGGCCGGACGAGGACATTCAGGAAGGCAATCGCGTGCGCCGCACCGGCCGCATCGCATCCGTTCCCGTCGGTGAGGCACTGCTCGGACGCGTCGTCAACCCGCTCGGACAGCCGATCGACGGCAAAGGCCCGATCGACACCAAACGGTATCGCACGATCGAGAACACTGCGCCGACGGTCATCGAGCGCCAACCGGTCAAGCAGCCGTTGCAGACCGGGTTGCGTGCAATCGACGCACTGGTTCCAATCGGACGCGGCCAACGTGAGCTGATCATCGGCGATCGTGGTTCGGGAAAGACGGCGATTGCGATCGATGCGATCATCAATCAGAAAGACCAAGGCGTCTTCTGCATCTATGTTGCGATCGGTCAGAAGAATTCGACCGTCGCTTCGCTAGCCCAAACGCTCGAGAAGCAAGGCGCGATGAAGTACACGACGATCGTCAGCGTGTCGTCGTCGGAGCCCGCCGCACTCAAGTACATCGCGCCCTTCGCGGGTTGCGCGATGGGTGAAGAGTTGATGTATGCGGGCAAAGATGTGCTGATCATCTACGACGATCTTACGAAGCACGCGCAGGCGTATCGCGAGGTTTCGCTGTTGCTGCGCCGGCCGCCGGGCCGTGAGGCATATCCCGGCGATATCTTCTATCTGCACTCACGTCTCTTGGAACGCGCGGCAAAACTGTCGGATGAAAAGGGCGGCGGTTCGTTGACGGCATTGCCGGTCATCGAGACGCAAGCCGGCGACGTTTCGGCCTACATTCCGACGAACTTGATCTCGATCACCGACGGTCAGATCTATCTCGAATCGGGGCTGTTCTTCCAGGGCATCCGTCCCGCAATCGATGTCGGCATCTCGGTTTCGCGCGTCGGCGGTTCGGCGCAGATCAAGGCGATGCGTTCGGTCGCGGGTCGACTGAAGCTCGACCTTGCACAGTACCGCGCGCTTGCGGCATTTACCAAGCTGGCTGCCGATCTCGACAAGAACACGCAGCAGCAGCTGACGCGTGGTGAGAAGATCACCGAGGTTCTCGTGCAGCGGCAATACCATCCGCAGCCGGTCGAGGATCAGGTTGCGGTCATCTTCGCGGCAACCCGCGGATATCTGGATTCGCTCCCGACCAATAAGCTGCAGGATTGGGTCGCGCGCTTCGTCTCGTTCTTGCACGAGCAGCACAAAGACATCACCAGCGCCATCAAAGAGAAGAAAGCCGTCGACGACGAGACGGAAAAGAAGCTCGAGGCCGCTATCGGGGAGTTCAACAAGAGCTTCTAATGGCGTCACTCCGAGATCTTCGCGACCGTATCAAGTCGCTGAAGAACACGCAGCAGATCACGAAAGCGATGAAGCAAGTTGCCGCCGCGAAGATTCGTCGCGCCGAAACGCTGCGATCGCAGTCGCGTCCGTACGCGGATGCGATGTCGGATATGCTGCGCGAGCTGATCGATGCGGTTGGCGCGATCGACCATCCGTATATGAAGCCGGGCAAGGCCGGAGCACCGGCCGGCGTCATCCTGATGACGGCCGACAAAGGCTTGGCCGGTTCGTTCAACTCCAACGTTATTTCATCTGCCGATGCGTACCGGCGCGAGGCGCAGAGCGGCGTGAAATGGTATAGCGTCGGCGTCAAAGGCCGCAATCACATCCGGCGGCGCGAAGAGATCGAACAATACTGGCCGCAATCGACCGGCGTCAAGATCGACGTCGCGCGCGAGATCGCGCAGAAAGCCGGTGAGGATTTTCTCTCCGGCAATATCTCGAAGATCGTGCTGATCTCGCAAAAGATGGTGTCGGTGATGATTCAGCGTCCGGAACAGCGCGAGCTCGTTCCGGTGACACGCGAGAAAAAGGAAGAGAAGAGCGGCCCACGCAGCGCGGTCGAGTTCGAACCGAGCCCGGAAGCCGTGCTCTCGAAATTGCTTCCGAAATATCTGGAGTTTACGATTTACTCGGCGATGCTCGAAACGGATGCGGCTTTCTTTGCCGCGCAGCTGATCGCGATGAGCAACGCGACCGACAATGCCGGAAAACTCATCGACGAGATCACTCTTGAGATGAACAAAGCGCGCCAAGCAGCGATCACCAAGGAGATCTTGGAGATCGTCGGCGGCGCCGAAGCCCTCGCCTCGTAGCATTTGAAAGAAAAGGCAATCATGTCCAGTACCGCAACGGAAAAAGCCACCGGAAAAGTCGTTCAAGTTCTCGGTAACGTCGTTGACGTCGAATTCACGGCGGAGACGTTGCCGAAGATCAACGACGCGCTGAAGGTCAGCGTCAACACCGATCTCGCGAAATCGCAAGGCAATGGCAAAGCCGGCCAGAGCGGGATCGAGCTTGGTGGAACGGCGATGCAGCCCCGGGAGCTGGTACTCGAAGTGCAAGGCGAGCTCGGCAACAATCAAGTCCGCTGCCTCGCAATGGGCTCGACGGATGGTCTCGTGCGCGGTGCGCCCGTGACCAGCACGGGTGCGGCGATTACGGTGCCGGTCGGTGAGGGCACGCTCGGACGCATCTTCAACGTTTTGGGCGAGACGATCGATGGCGATTCGACCGCCGTGAAAGCGGCCGCGTATTGGCCGATTCACCGTGAGCCGCCCGAGTTCGTGAAGCAAGATCCGACGACGCGTCAATTCGAGACGGGCATCAAGGTCATCGACCTGATGGCGCCTTATTCGCGAGGCGGTAAAGTCGGTCTCTTCGGCGGCGCGGGCGTCGGCAAAACCGTTCTGATTCAGGAGCTGATTCGCAACATCGCAGCCGTCCACAAAGGCTTCTCCGTGTTCACGGGCGTTGGTGAGCGAACGCGTGAAGGCAACGACCTCTATCTTGAAATGAAAGAGTCGGGCGTTCTCAAACAGACGGCCCTCGTCTTCGGACAGATGGACGAGCCGCCGGGCGTGCGCTTCCGCGTCGCGCAGACCGGAGTCACGCTCGCGGAGTATTTCCGCGACGAGCTGGGCGCCGACGTGCTGCTGTTCATCGACAACATCTTCCGCTTCATGCAGGCCGGCTCGGAAGTCTCGGCGCTCCTCGGGCGCATGCCTTCGGCCGTCGGTTATCAGCCCGGCCTTGCGACGGAAATGGGACAGCTGGAAGAGCGCATCACGACGACGCAAAACGGTTCGATCACCGCAGTGCAGGCCGTGTACGTCCCCGCCGACGACTACACCGACCCCGCCGTCGCGACGACGTTCAGCCATCTCGATGCGTCAACCGCACTTTCGCGCCAAATCTCGGAGCTCGGAATTTATCCGGCCGTCGATCCGTTGGCGTCATCGTCACGCATTCTCGATCCGGGGATCGTCGGCGACGAGCACTATAGCGTTGCGCGCGGCGTGCAAGAAACATTGCAGCGCTATCGCGATCTCCAAGACATCATCGCGATTCTCGGTATCGAGGAGCTTTCGGAAGAAGACCGCGCAGTCGTCGGTCGTGCCCGCCGTCTACAGAATCTCTTCTCCCAGCCGTTCTTCGTCGCGGAACAGTTCACGGGACGCTCCGGTAAGTACGTGAAGATCGCGGATACGATCGCGTCGTTCAAGGAAGTCCTCGACGGCAAACTCGATCATCTTCCGGAGCAGGCCTTCTACATGGCCGGCGACATTTCGGAAGTCAAAGAGAACGCCGAGAAGATGGGCGTCAAGGTCTAATTTGGCCAGCGTTGCGTTCAAGCTGATCACGCCGATCGCCGTCCGTTTCGACGGTGAAGCGGAGCTCGTGATCGCGACCGGCACTGAAGGCGAGACCGGCATTCTGCCCCATCATGCCCCCTATCTCACCACGGTGCGGCCCGGCGTGCTGCGTGCCAATGTCGTCGAAGGTGGCGCGACGAAACGCCTGGAGCTAGCGACGGGCGAAGGCTTTCTGCAAGTGCTTCCGGATCGCATCACGCTGCTCGTTGACGCAGCCTTCGAGCGCAACGACATCAACATCGACGAGACGCGTCGCGACCTGTCTACGGCGCAGGAGCGCCAGCGTTCAGCCGGCGGTGATCTCGAAGCTTATCGCCGCGAGCAGTCGATCATCGATCTCGCACACGCAAAGCTCTATATCGCAGGCATGCACTAAAAAGAAAAAGCCGGCTCATGCCGGCTTTCTATCTCTGACGCGGGTTAGCCGCGCCTGCGCTCGGAGGCAATCTGCGCGTTTCGGTCTATGGCTTGCGCCATGAGTCCTATCGCTTGGATTCGATCTGCGTTCGCAATCAAATATTCGAGACGCTCGTCGGGATGCTTGACCAGGATGACGCCATGTGCACCCTCTTCCATCGCACGAAGCATGCGCTCTATAAGCGAACGATCGTCGGTGGAAAACCGGCGTTGGGTGCTGGTGCTGCTTGGGTTCTCCAAGAGCCCGCGCAAGAAGGCGTCGAAATCCTCGGGTGCTTGCAATCCAGTACTCCGGTGAATATTTGCGGACCGGGTCGGAATATAGGAGGATTAGGAGGACCTATATCCGACCGGCCGCACTAATTTCATCGGCCGTTGGAATGGGAGACTTGAGCCCTGGGCGGCTTAGCCTGCAGACCTCGTCCCGGACCCGGTCCTCGAAGCGCGCGAACGCCTCCCGGTAGACTGTGGATAACTCGCGATTGGGGCGATGGACGCTCGAAGTCTTGATCCGCGAGCTCACGTCCTCGATCGAACGCAGCACGCCCGTTGCGAGCCCCGCGTACATTGCTGCGCCGAATGCTGAAGCTTCGTCATGATCGGAGACACGCGTTTCACATTCGAACACATCCGCGATCATTTGGCGCACGAGCGGTGCGTGCGTGAGGCCGCCTGAGAGTAAGAGCGCTTGCGGATCGATCTTCAGCTCTCGCATGACGCGCTGAACCGTATAGATCGCGAACACGACGCCCTCGAAAGCTGCGCGTACAATGTGTTTGGGTTCGTGCGAGAGATCGAGGTTCAGGAACGCACCGCGCAGATCGCCGCGCCAATATGGCGCGCGCTCGCCGGAGAGAAAAGGCAGCATCGTCAAACCCTCGGCGCCGGGTTTGCATTGGCTTGCGAGATCGACGGCGCGCGTGAAGCGCTGATCTCGCGGCACGTCGCCGAGCAGCAATGCAAAAAGCCACTCGAGCACCGCGCCCGCCGAGCTCGTCGGTCCACCGACGAGCCAATGCTTGTCATCGAAGATATAGCAGAATGTCCGGCACGCTTTGTCGAGCACCGGCGCGTCGCACACGATGCGGACCGCGCCGCTCGTTCCGAGTGTCAGCGCCGCGAGATCGGTTGAGATCGCGCCCGATCCGAGATTCGCAAGCGCGCCGTCGCTCGAGGCTAGGACGATCGCGGTCTTCTCGTCGATGCCGAGTGCGCTTGCGACTTGTGCGCGTGTGATGGTCCGCTTCGTTGAACATGCAGCCGGCTCCGAAAGCCTCTCGGGTTCGATACATGCGGCGGCCAGCGCTTTTGGATCCCACATGCGTGTGCGCGTATCGAGCATACCCGTCGCCGTCCCGATAGCGTGATCGACGAGCCATTCACCGGTCCAGCGATGGATGAAGAGCTCTTTCATCCCAACGAACCGGGACGCGCGCTTGAAGAGCGCGGGATCGTTTTCCGAAAGCCAGCGCAGTTTGCAGAGCGGCAGCATCGGGTGCATTGGCGCGCCGGTCCGCGCGTAGAGATCCTCTGCCGTTCCGTCTTCGCGCCAGCCTTCTGCAATCTCGGCGCTGCGGCGGTCCATCCAGTTGATGAGCGGCGAGATCGGCTCGCCGCGCTCGTCGAGGGCCAGCACGCCGTGCATCGCGGCCGAGAAGCCGATTGCAAGCGGCTGCACGGCGCGCAGCTTGATCTCGTCGACGACTTTGCGAAGAGATTCCATCGTCGCGCGATAGATCTCGTCGGCGTCTTGTTCGACGTGGCCCGGTGCTGGCGTCGAGAGCGCGTAACGTTTCGTCGCTTCGGACAGCTCGCGGCCGTCCGAAGCAGCGTTGGCGACGACTTTGACGGCGGTCGTGCCGAGATCGATGCCGATGAGGGCGCCTTCGCCCGTCATGCTACGTGGGTTCCGGGATCGGTTCGATCTTGCCGAGCAAGAACACGTACGAGAGAATTCCGATCACGAGCACAACGGCTGCGATCAGGAACGCCGTCGAAAACGAATTCGTCCCGCCGATGACGTAGCCGGTGATGATCGGCGCCGCGATGCCGGCGACGTTGTTGAGGAAATTCATGATCGAGCCGACCGTGCCGACGCTGCCCTTGGGCGCGATCAGTGCCGGAATCGACCACCCGATCGGCGCCGAGAACGCAAGCCCGCCAAGTGCAATCGAAATCCAGATAATTGCAATGTTCGGATCGCTCGTCGTCGTCGCGCCCGCAATCGCAAGCCCGAGCAGCATGCCGAGGATGAGGAAGAACTTGCGCACGCGCGTTGATTCCATGCCGCGCGATATCAGATAGTCGACGAGCCATCCCCCGATGACGAGATCGGTGACGGTCGCAACCCCCCACGGAATCGCCGTGTACAAGCCGGATTTGAGAATATCCCAGTGCTGCGTTTTCACTAGATAACTGGGCAACCACGTCAAGAACAGATAGAACGAATAACCATATGCGGCAAAGCCGATTGTGAGTCCCCACACCTTGGCTTTGGTGAGCAAATATCCGAGCGTCGCGCCGCCGCCGACTGCAGAAACGCCTTCGGGTTGCGCGCCGCCTTCGACGATGTAACGGCGCTCGTCGTCATCGAGGCGTTTGTCTTGACTCGGGCTCCGGTAGAAAATATAGAACAGCGCAAAGTAGATCAGACTCATGATGCCGGTGACGACGAACATCGCGCGCCAACCGAAGTAGAATGCGATCGCAGCTACGATCGGAACACCGATCACGTTCGAGAATTTCGCGGCCGCATCGAAGAGCGACGTCGCGAGTCCGCGCTCGCTGAGCGGGAACCAATATCCCGTCGCCTTCGAGCTGACCGGAAACGCCGGCGCCTCGGCGACGCCGAGAATCAATCGAGAGATAAAGATGTGCCAAAATCCCGAAGCCGCGGACGTGATGAAGCACGCGATTCCCCAGAAGAATGCGCCGATGCGTCCGATCGAGATGACGCCGTAGCGATCAAGTATCAGACCGACGGGTATTTGCAAGATGGCATACGTCCACGCGAAGCCGCTCGAGAGATAACCGAACTCCACGTCGGTGATTCCGAAATCGTGGGTGAACGCGGGATGCGCAACGGAGAGATTTACGCGGTCGAAATAGTTGATCAAAATTCCGAAACCGAGCAAAAGACCAATCAACCAACGCAGATTGGTGCGCGGCCGAGACCGGCCCATCGCAGCGGTAGCCATGTCGCTCCTTCCGGGCAAAACACCCTTGGTTAGGGTACCAGGTTACCCATTGCGCGGAAACTCTATTGGGGAAAGCGAACTCTGGAGACACTTGAATTTCTTAGATAGGCTGGAGACCACTCTGCGTATTCGCGGGGGGTACCAGCTAAATGGTGAGGTCCGTACACAGGGCGCTAAGAATGCTGCCCTGCCCATCATGGCAGCGTCGCTATTGGCTAAGGGCAAGGTAACGCTCCATCGTATTCCGCGGATCACCGACGTTTCGGTGATGTGGTCGCTGCTCGAGGCACTCGGTGCGCGGTTGACGCTCGAAGACAGCCACACGCTGACGATCGACTCGACCAACGTCGGGACGCATCGGGCGCCGTATACGCTGGTCCGCAAGCTGGCCGCATCATTTGACGTTACGGGCGCGCTCTTGGGCCGGTTCGGAAAGGCCGAAGTCCCGCTGCCCGGCGGCTGCGTTCTCGGGACCCGGGCCACCGATATGCACGAATCCGCATTCCGCTCTCTCGGCGCGAACGTAAAGAACGAGCACGGATATTTGGTCGCGGACGCGGGCGGAAAACGCCTGAAGGCAGGCAAGATCTCGTTGCGTACCCCGAGCATCGGCGCCACGAAAAACGCCATGCTGGCCGCCGTTACGGCCTCGGGCGAAACGATAATCGAGAATGCAGCGCTCGAACCCGAAGTCGTCGATCTCGCGCAATTTCTGGCGCTCATGGGCGCGAAAATCAAAGGCATCGGTACCGAGACGCTCGTCATCGACGGCGTCAAAGAGCTGCACGGCGTTGAGTACACGATCATCCCCGACCGGATTGTGGCCGGAACCCTCGCGCTCTGCGGTGCCGCGACCCGCGGCAAGGTGACCGTTACGGATTGCCGCCCCTCGCATCTCGAAGCGCTGCTCGGCAAGCTCACGGAATGCGGCGTCAAGGTCGAGACCGGCGATGATTACATTCGCATCGAGGCCGACGCCGTCAAGGGCGGGACCGACATTCTGACCGCACCCTATCCGGGCTTCGCGACCGATCTGCAGCCGCCGATGCTCTCGTTCTTGTGCACGTGCCCCGGGACGAGCGTCGTCGAGGAGACGATCTTCAATGCGCGCTTCTCGTACGTCAACGAGCTCGCACGTATGGGCGCGGACGTACGCGTCTCGATGGAAAGCAATACGGCCTTGATCAAAGGAACCGAGCGCTTGACCGGGGCGCCTGTCGAAGCTCCGGACATTCGCGCCGGCGCAGCGCTCGTCGTCGCGGGCCTGGCAGCTGCGGGTGAAACCGAGATCATGGGCCTCGAATACATCGACCGCGGACACGAGCGCCTAGAAGAGATGCTGACGACACTTGGCGCACAAGTACGCAGGAGCAGCGGCATCACGCCCCTCTCCGAGCCTGCCGGCCTTTTCGAAACGAGCGAGTATCCCAAGGTCGCTATGTAACGACATCCTGGTCTCGCCTTTCAAAGCCACTGTTTAGGAGCTTTTACTCTGGAAATCGGAATCGATCTCGGCACCGCCAATGTCTTGGTGTATGTCAAAGGCAAAGGCATCGTTCTTCGCGAGCCATCCGTCGTTGCCAAAGATATTCGCACAAATCGTACGCTGGCAGTCGGTGAAGAAGCGCGGCAAATGTTGGGCAAAACGCCGAGTAACATTCAAGCCATACGCCCGCTTCGCGACGGCGTCATCGCAGATTTCGAAGTCACTGAAGCGATGTTGAATTATTTCATCAAGAAGGTCACGCGGAATCGTTCGATTTTTGAAACGCTGTTCAAGCCGAAACCGGCCGTAACGATCTGTGTTCCCGCAGAGATCACGAGCGTCGAAGAGCGCGCCGTTCGCGACGCCGCGAAGCTCGCCGGTGCACGTACCGTCGACATCATCGAAGAGCCGATGGCAGCGGCGATCGGCGCAGGCCTTCCAATCGACGGACCTTCGGGGAACATGGTCGTCGACATCGGGGGCGGCACGACCGACGTCGCAGTGATCTCGCTTGGCGGAATCGTCGTTTCGCAATCGATTCGCGTCGCCGGCAATAAGCTCGACGAAGCGATCATCCGGCACATTCGCCGCGTCTATAACCTGATGATCGGCGAACGCACGTCCGAAGAGATCAAGATCAAAATCGGTTCCGCATATCGCCTGGAACAAGAATTGGCGATGGAAATTCGCGGACGCGATCTGATCAATGGTCTTCCTAAGACCGTGAAGATCACGAGCGAAGAAGTACGTGAAGCGCTATCCGAACCGGTGCAGGCGATCGTCGAAGCGGTGAAGTCGGTGCTCGAGAAAACACCGCCCGAGCTCGCCGCCGACATCATCGATCGCGGCATCATCCTTACGGGTGGTGGTGCACTCTTGCGCGGACTCGACACGCTGCTCGGCGAGGTCACCGGGATTCCGGTCATCGTTGCCGAGGATCCGATGTCGTGCGTCGCGATCGGTACAGGGCAGCGCGTTCGCGCGTAAGAGAATTCCATGCGAAGCGCCGTTAAGAACGTTATCGACGCGCGTAAGGAACCGCTCGAAGTTGTTTTAGACGCTGTTGCCGCCGTCGTCGAAAGCGGCGGCATCGTCGTGTATCCGACGGACACCGTCTATTCGATCGGATGCGATCCGTACGAGCGCGATGCAATCGGAAAGATCTACGCAAGCAAAGCGCGGCCGCACGAAGGTCCGCTGAGCCTCTATCTTGCGAGCGTGCAAGAAGCGCTCGAGTACACGAGCGCAAATCCGTTTGCGGCCGTTGCGGTGCGCCGCACGATGCCCGGGCCGATCGCTCTCGTCATTCCGCGACCGGCATTTATTCCGGAGCGCGTAACGTGGGGGAACGATGGCCTTGGGTTGCGCGTTCCCGATCATCCGCTGGCTTCCGCAATCTTGGATCGCTGCGGTCCGCTCGCCGGGACGAGCGCTAGCCGCGGCGATGATCCGCCGTATTGGGGCGACGACGACCTCTTGCTTCTTCCGGATTGCGATCTCGCCGTGCTCGACGGACCAACGCCACAGCGCGCGCGCTCGACGATATTGGACATCACGCGCCCGATTGTACGCATTGTGCGCAACGGCGTGATTTCCGCAGAGGTCTTGGAAGAGAAGCTGGGTACCAACATAGCGCGGCCCTACGATCCGCATCAGTGAACAAAGCACGTAAACATTTCAAGCTCGTCGTCCTGAGCTCGGCCCTTTTGGCGTCGCCGAGTGCGATTGCATTTGCCGCGCCGACGTCGACGCCGGCTCCGCCGCCCACGCATCCGCCGAGCGCCGCGCCATCGGCTGGTGCGACGCTCAACGATCCGGGTGTGTACACCATCAGCGGACAGAATCTAACTTGGAATCAGCGCAACGGCGATTTCACGATTCCGAGCGATGTGAAGTTCACGCAACCGGGGACGGATGTTACCGGCGATCATGCGACCGGTAATTCGATCACAAAAAGTGTGAAGATCACGGGCCACGTCATCCTGCACAACGCGAAGCCCGTTTCAACGGTCGGCATCACGGCGAAGACCGCCTCGAGTGATCCGCAAACGCTGACGAGCGACGAACTCGACGTCGACGGGCCGACGAAAAATTACACTGCGATCGGAAACGTGAAGTTCACGCAGGGCACGAAGGTCGTCACCGCCGCGCGCGGTCAACTCGACCAGCTCAAGCATATGCTCGTTCTCACCGGCGACGTGCACATCGACGACACGAGCACCGGACAGTCCATGATCGCCGACAACGTTACGTACGACACGGCAAGCGAAACGGTAACGGCGACCGGAAAGCCCGGAGCGCCGTTCCAGATTCGTGCCCCGGTGCAGACTGCGCCGCCGGGAACGCCCGCTCCGACGAAGCCGCCGAAGAAGCGGAGATAACCACGCAGCCGCTGTTCGGCGATGCGGTCGAGCCGCAGCGTTCGCGCAAGCGGCCGCCCCCGAATGCGCCGCTCGCGGCGCGCATGCGGCCGCATTCACTCGACGAATTCGTCGGCCAAGAGCATCTGATCGGACCGGGTCACGCGCTGCGGCGCGCAATCGAGTCGGACACGGTGCCATCGATGATTTTATGGGGACCGCCCGGCACCGGAAAGACGACGCTTGCCGAGATCATCGCCGCGACGACGGGCGCGCGCTTCGTCGCGTTGTCCGCCGTAAGCGCGGGAGTCGCGGATTTGCGAAAAGTCGCCAGCGGCGCACAAGAGCTTCAGAAGACGGGGCGCCGCACCGTCTTATTCGTCGATGAGATTCATCGCTTCAACAAAGCGCAACAAGATGCGGTCCTGCCTTATGTCGAGGACGGGACGATCACGCTGATCGGCGCGACGACCGAGAATCCGTCGTTTGAAGTGATCTCGGCGCTGCTCTCGCGTTCACGCGTCTTCGTTTTACACGCGCTCGGCGACGAACAGATTGCCGCGATCGTCGACCGCGCGCTGCACGATCCCGAACGTGGCCTCGGAAAATCCAAGATCGTCCTCGAGCCCGCGGCGCGCGATGCGCTCGTCAATCTCGCAAACGGCGACGCGCGCGCGGCACTTAATACGCTCGAATTCGCGGCCACAATTGCCAATGACGGCCTGATCGAATCCGCCACGGTCGCGGAAGCGCTGCAGCGGCGCGCGACCGGTTACGACAAGGCCGGCGAGTCGCATTACGACACGGTTAGCGCTTTTATAAAGACGATACGCGGCAGCGATCCGGACGGCGCGCTCTATTGGTTGGCGCGTATGATCGATGGCGGGGAGGATCCGCTCTTCATCGTGCGCCGTCTCGTGATTCTAGCTAGCGAAGATGTCGGTCTTGCCGACTCGCGTGCGCTTTCCGTCGCGGTCGCCGCGCAACAAGCCGTCCATTTCATCGGGATGCCCGAAGGCTTCTATCCGCTAGCCCATGCGACGCTTTATCTCGCGCTAGCGCCGAAGAGCAACAGCGTCGGCCGTTCTTATGGAGCGGCCTCCCTCGACGTGCAGAACACGCGCAACGAACCGGTCCCGCTTCATTTGCGGAACGCGCCGACGCCGCTGATGGAAGATCTCGGCTACGGCGAGGGCTATCGCTACGCGCACGACGATTATGCGGTAATGGGCGAAGGCGGAAATCTCCCGCCCGCGCAGCGTCTGCAATCGTACTTGCCGGAGTCGCTGCGCAACCGTGCATATTATCAGCCCGGCGAACAAGGCGAAGAACGCAAGTACATCAACTGGATCGAGAAACGCCGCGGTCCCAAAGCCCCCGAGCGCGATCCGTTTGAGGACCAGAAGTGAGCGCCGCGCGCATCTATCTCGACCATGCGGCGACGACGCCCCTTGCCGCCGACGTGCTCGAGGCGATGCAGCCGTATTTTGCGCGCGACGGTTTCAATCCTAGCTCGATACACGCCGAAGGGCGGCGCGCACGTGCAGCGATCGATTCGGCGCGCGAGCGCATCGCGGTGATTCTGCACTGCAAGCCCAAAGAGATCATCTTCACGGCGAGCGGGACGGAAGCCGACAACATGGCGATCATCGGCGCGGCGCGTGCCGCTCGCGCGCGCGGCAAGCACGTCGTCACTTCGGCGATCGAGCATCACGCAGTGCTTCACACCGTAGGTGCATTACGCGATGAAGGCTTCGAGGTTACGCTGCTTCCCGTCGATTCCGATGGCGTCGTCGATCGGACGCGCTTCGCCGAAGCGTTGCGCGACGACACCATTCTGGCAACAGTGATGTACGCCAACAATGAGATCGGAACGATTCAGCCGATCGCGCAGCTTGTCGAAATCGCACGCGCGCGCGGCATCGTTTTCCTTACCGACGGCGTGCAAGCTGCAGGTACGCTCGATCTCGACGTCACCGCGCTCGGGGTCGATGCACTCGCGATCTCGGCGCACAAGCTCTATGGACCCAAGGGCGTGGGGGCGCTCTACGTGCGGAATGGAACTCCGCTCTCCCCGCTCATTCACGGCGGCGGTCAGGAGCGTGGGCGCCGGGCAGGAACCGAAAATGTTTCCGGGGTCATCGGCATGGCCAAGGCCCTCGAGCTTGCCGACGGCGCTCGGAACGCCACGAACGCCCGAGTCGCAGGGCTGCGTGACACGCTCGAAGCCAAAGTAACGGCAGCTGTGCCGCACGTTCACGTGAACGCCCGCGGCGTCGCGCGGCTGCCCGGGATCTCGAGCCTCGCATTTGCGGGGGTCAATGCGGAATCGCTTCTGATTGCCCTTGACCTGGCCGGCGTGGCCGCTTCGGCCGGGAGCGCCTGTGCGGCCGGCTCGCTCGAAGCCAGCCACGTTATCGCTGCGCTGGGTGAAGCCGGTGCGAACGGGGCGACCCTGCGCCTGTCGCTGGGGCGGGGGACCACGGCGGAAGAGATCGAGCGCGTCGCTTCCTTGCTTCCCTCCTTAGTCGCCTCCCAACGCGAGGGGGCGGCCCTTTCGGTGTAGACTCTACCGTCTGGGGGTATCTCATATCTGTGCTCGTCTACACGAGCACGCGGAGGTTTTTTGGCGTGACGGGCACCGACTCGGCCGTCGTGTTTCGTGAAATAGCCGTTGGGCTTGGCGTTCTACTCGTCGGGATCGGGTTTTTGTATGCTTCGATCCAGTTGGGACGCGTTCTCACGCGACTCGGGACAACGCTCGACGAAGTCGATCGTCAAATTGCCACGCTCGGCGTGCCGCTTGCCAAGACGCTCGATCGCGTCAGCGGCATTGCGACGACCGCGGATCAGACACTCGATCGCGCCAAGAGCGCCGTCGGGCAGCTGGAACGTGTCGCCGCAACGCTGGCGAAGGGCACGAATTTGATCTCGTCGGCGGTCGAGCCCGCGTTCGTGAGCTTGGGAGCGACGGTCGCCGGAATCACTGCCGGTTTGCGACGGATCGTGCGAGGCGGAAGCTAAGCCATGAAGTTTGCGCTGGGTTTGCTGGTCGGACTTGCAATCGGAGCCGGGATTGCGCTCGTTGTTGCGCCAGGCGAAGCCAGCGAATTGCCGTCGAGTGTTGCGGAATTGATCGGTCGGGGAAAAGCCATCCTCGAGAGCGCTATTGATGAAGGGCGGCGCGTAGCCGACGATCAGCGCCAAACATTGCAGTCACAGGTTACCAATTAGAGCCGCCATAGAGCAGGAGACAGCGTGGATATCAAGGTCAACGTCCGTGAATCTGAAGGAGATGCCTACGTCGTCGATCTCGCAGGAGAGATCGACGTCTACACATCGCCTAAGGTCAAAGATGCGATTACGGAGCTGATCGATCAGGGACACTACAACCTGGTCATCAATCTCGAGAAAGTCCGCTATATCGACAGTACCGGTCTCGGTGTGTTGATCGGCGGTCTCAAGCGCGTGCGCGAGCACGGCGGCTCGGTAAATCTGGTCTGCACGAATCCGCAGATCAAGAAAATCTTCGACATTACGGGACTCGTCAAGATTTTCGGAATCTTCGATGACGAACAAAGCGCAATGAAAGCACTGGTATAAAATATGAACGCGCCCGAACCCGAAATCCAAACCCTTGGGACCGTCGAGCTGCGCATTCCGGCTCGTGCGGAATGGGTTGCCGTGGCGCGTTTGGCGGCGGCCGCCGTCGGCAGCCGCATGCGTTTTTCTGTCGACGAGATCGACGACCTCAAGCTTGCGATCGCAGAGGCATGCACGAACATCATTCAGCGTTCGGAAGCAATCGAAAACATCGACCTTCGCTGGGAAGCTAGTCCTAACGAGCTGCGCATCACCGTCTCTGGTGACGGACGTGCGCCGAAGCTCGAAAGCGTCAAAGACGCCGAGGAAGACAATAAAGTCGGCGGATTGGGCGTATTTCTGATCCGCGCGTTGATGGATAGCGTGGAGTACGAGATGGATCCACAGCGCGGCGCGCGCTTGGTGATGAACAAGACCGTAACGCAGTAACGGACTGATCGTTATGCAGGCCCATTCGGTAGACGACGTACGTTGGGATCGCCAGCGTACGCGCGAGACATTCACGAAGTTCGTGCGCTTACGACAAGATCGCGAACTTGGAAAGATCACGGCCAAAGGTACGGCCGACTACGATCAGCTGCGCGCCGATCTCGTCGTTGCGCACCTCAATTTGGTCCGCTACCTCGCAGTCAAATTTGCGAATCGTGGTGAAGCGCTCGACGATCTGATTCAAGTCGGAACCGTCGGATTGCTCAAGGCGATCGACCGCTTCGATCTGGAGCGCGGCGTCGAGTTCACGACGTACGCGACGCCGACGATCGTTGGCGAGATCAAGCGTTACTTCCGCGACAAGGGCTGGGCCGTCAAAGTCCCGCGCCGTTTGCAAGAGCTAAATCTCGCCGTCAATCGTGCACTCGAGAAGCTGACCGTCAAGATGGGCCGCAGCCCGACGGTCGCCGAGCTGGCCGGGCATCTCGGGGCGACCGAGGAAGACGTCCTTGAAGCGCAAGAACTCGGGCAAGCATACAATCTGCTTTCGCTCGATACCGAGCTGTCCGGCGAAGGCGATAAGAAGTCGCAGACGCTCGCCGACTACGTCGGACAAAACGACGCCGCGCTCGACTTGCTCGAAGACAAAGCGAATCTCGAGCGCGCCTTCGACGTCCTCACCGGGCGCGAACGCGTCATCTTGTACCTACGGTTTTACGAAAACGTCAGTCAGACGGAGATTGCAAAGCGCCTCAACGTTTCGCAGATGCACGTCTCACGCTTGCAGGCAAAAGCCCTCGATAAGCTGCGTTCCGCTCTGCAAGAACGTTAAACAGCCGGGGAGAACCCGGTCGGGTCGTGGCTGTAGGTAGCTTGTTGTTACGAGCCCCCTCGGGGAACGTTTTCGTTTTCGAAATGTCGATGGGCTCGACGGTTTGGGGGCCCCATGCGAAGCATGGGGGGTGCGGAGCCTGGGGCGGAGCACCGTCAAAATGAAGAGCGAAGAGTTACGCGCGTCGTTTGTCGATTATTTCGTCTCTCGTGGGCACAAGCTCGTTGCGCCTGCGAGCTTGATTCCGGACGAGATGTCGACGACGCTCTTCACGATCGCCGGCATGGAACAATTCGTGCCGGTGTTCCTGGGCGAAATCCCGGCGCCGGCGCCGCGTGTCGTCACCGTGCAGCCGTGCTTGCGCGTCGCCGGTGCAAAGAGCGATATCGAAAACGTCGGACGGACCGGACGCCACGGCACGTTCCTCGAGATGCTCGGCAACTTCAGCTTCGGCGATTACTACAAGCGCGAAGCGATCGGGTTTGCGTGGGAGTACGTCACGCAAGTTCTCAAGCTCGATAAAGAGCGCTTGTACGTAACCGTTCATCTCACCGACGATGAAGCGCAAACGATATGGGAGCGGGAGATCGGCGTATCGTCCGATCGCATCACGCGCTGGGATGAAGATAACTTTTGGACGATGGGTCCGACCGGTCCGTGCGGCCCGTGCAGCGAGATTTTTTATGATAGCGGTCCGCAGTATGCGTCGGGACCCGACGATACCGGGCCGAACAAAGGCGATCGCTATCTCGAGATTTGGAACGTCGTCTTTCAACAATATAATCGCGGTGCTGACGGCAAGCTGACCGAGCTGCCGCGTAAAGCGATCGACACGGGCGCCGGACTCGAGCGAATGCTCGCCGTTGCGAACGGCAAGGTCTCGATGTACGAGACCGATTTGTTCACCGACTTGATCGCGGCGCAACCCGCGGTCGAGAACAAGGGCCTACATGCGCAAGAACAGCTCGAACGCCGCCGCATCATTGCGGATCACGCGCGTGCCGTAACGTTTTTGATCACCGACGGCGTCTATCCGTCGAACACCGATCGCGGTTACGTCCTGCGCTTCTTGATCCGGCGTGCGATTCGCAACGGGCGCATCCTCGGCTATCCACGCGAGTTCATGGCGCAGCTGGCCGGGGCCGTCGTGGATTCGCTTGCATCGGGCTATCCCGGGCTGCGCAAGCGTCTCGGCGATGTGCAAACTGCGCTCGCGCGTGAAGAGCAAAACTTTATTCGCACGCTCGATCGCGGCAACGCGCTCCTCGAGGGGCTAGTCGACGACGCGATCGGCGACTGTACGCGGATGATCACGGGACACGATGCGTTTACGCTGCATGACACCTACGGCTTTCCAATCGAGCTGACGCGCGAGATCGCGATGGAACGCGGCGTCGCAATTGACGTCCCCGGATTCGATGAGGCGATGCAAGAGCAACGCGCGCGGGCACGTGCTGATGCAGCCGAAAAGCGCGCGGTCGTCAACGTCACCGATCTCCCGAGCGTCGTCAGTGTTTTTCACGGCTACACCGGGCTCCAGACCGACGGCGAGATCGTGATGATCATGCGTGACGGCCAACCGGTCGACGAGCTCGTTGCCGGCGAGACCGCGCAGATTTTCTTGGACCACACCTCCTTTTACGCCGAGAAGGGCGGCCAGATCGGCGATCGCGGCAAGCTCACCGGCGGCGAGGCAGTTTTCGATGTCGCCGACACGCAGTTCGTCGGCGAGGCGATCGCGCATCACGGTACGCTACGTTCGGGAATTCTGCGACGCGGCGAGCGGGTGAACGCGGCCGTCGATCCCATGTGGCGTGAAGAGATCCGGCGCCACCATACGTCTGCGCATCTTTTACAGAAGGCGCTCAAAGAGATTCTCGGCGACGAAGTAGCGCAAGCCGGCTCGTGGGTCGGCATCGATCGGATGCGTTTCGATTTTCGCTGGCCGGCCGGTGCGCTAACAACCGAGCAGCAAGACCGAGTCTCCCAACGCGTCAACGCGATGATTCGGGAAGACCATCACCTTGTGACGCGCGAGCTTCCGATCGAAGAAGCGAAGAAGACCGGCGCGTATTGGATGGCGGGCGAGAAGTACGGCGAGCTGGTGCGCGTCGTGCAAGCCGGACCGTCCGTCGAGTTTTGCGGCGGCACGCACGCGCATACGACCGGTGAGCTCGGCATGTTCATCATCCTGGCTGAAGCCTCGATTGGCAGCGGAGTGCGGCGGATCGAGTCGTGCGTCTCTCGCGCCGCCGAGTCGTTCGTGCAAAATCAGCAACATTTGGTCGAGACACTTTCCGAGCGGCTCTCGAGCAAGCCCGACGAGCTGCTGGAGCGCGTCGAAAAAATGCAGAGCGAGATTCGCGATCTGCAAAAATCGGTCGGCGAGCTCAAGTCGCGCTTCGCGGCTGCGGAAGCACAAGACGTCAAGCCCGAAAAGTTGTCGAACGGCCGTGCGATCGTCGTCGTCGAGCTCAAAGACTATTCGAACGACGATCTGCGCAGCGTCGTGAATGCCGTGCGTCAGCGCAACAGTGATGCCGTGATCGCGGTGACGAGCACAATTGGCGATCGCGTCAGCATGATCGTGAGCGTCCCGGAGACCCTAACGACGCAAGGTTTGAAGGCCGGCGATCTAATGAAGATTGCCGCGCCGCACATCGGCGGCAAAGGCGGCGGCGGGCCGACGCAAGCTCAGGGCGGCGGTAACAATCCCTCGGGCGCCGGAGCCGCGCTCGCCGAGCTAAAGGCCGCAGTCGCCGCGAACGGAGCAGCGCGCTGATCGCCCTTATCGTGCTGGCGCTCTTGCTCGCTCCCGAGCAAGTGCTTGCGAACTACACGCAAGCGCTCGACGCCCTCAAACCGCCGGCCGCATATATCTTCGAATACACGTTCGCGCACCATGGGAGCCATCCGCAGGAGACCGAGCATCGCATTTTCCGTCAGGGCACTCACGAGCGCGACGAGATCGTTGCATTCAACAGCGAGAAGTTGCCCCACCCGATGATTCGCGTATTCGCCGGTCACCACGACCCGTATGACGTGGCCGCGCTTGCGCCTCGCACCGATGTGAACGCGTTTACATTTGAGGGCGAAGGTAAACAAGGACGTAATCTCGTGTATGTTTTCAACGTGTACGCGCGCGGCACGCCTAAGTATGAAGTTACGCGCATGGTGATCGACGGGAAATCGTTCTTGCCGCTGCAGCTCGACTATCGTACGACGACTGGAAATGTCGTCGGAACGGGAACGGTGACGTTCGCGAGGACCGACAGGTACTGGATGCCGCAATCCGTGACGGCGCGGGCCGACGTGAGGGGTGATTTGCAGACCGAGCGCATCGACTGGTCGAGATATCAGTTCTATCCGAATCTTCCACCCTCGACATTTGTGATGCCACGCGCACCGCAAGTGACGCCACCCGCGGGTTAGCGATGCCGACTACGGTCGAAGTCACCGGAGAGTTTTTGGTCGAATCGTCTCTTGCACGCGTCAACCGCGGGCTATTCGGCGCGCTCGCGCGCCGCAGCGAAGTCGATCTGGGTATTCTTCCCGAACCGACGGCAGCGCCGATCGTCGGCAACAGCGACGACGTGCTCTTGCAGGCGCGGCGCACGCGGCGCTTTGTACCCGAGCCGCAGATAATGATTCGGCACCGCTGGCCGGCGGTGTTTCCCAAAGTGCGCAGCGGTGCGTACGTGCACATGCAGCCGTGGGAATTCGGAAGCCTACCGAAGGTGTGGGCTGAGGGCGCCAAGGCCGTTGCGGACGAGATTTGGTGCTACAGCAAATATATTGCGGAGATGTACGTGCGCGCCGGAATCGAGCGCGAGCGCGTGCAAGTCGTGCCGCTCGGTTACGATCCGGAAATCTTCAAGCCGGGTCCGGCACCGCTTTCGGCGACGCTGCGCGGAAGAATTGCGTTCTTGTACGTGGGCGACACGATCGCACGCAAAGGCGTCGACGTCGTCGTCAACGCGTACCTCGCCGCGTTTTCGCCGCACGACAACGTGGTGTTGATCGTCAAGGATTTCGGTGGCAAAGATCCGGGAGCCGACACGCGCCTGCGCGACCACGTTGCTTCACTGGGTGGGCGGCGCGATATTCCGCCGGTGCTTTACATCGACACGTTCTATACGGATAACGCACTCGCCGATCTGTATCGCGCGGCAACCGCCCTCGTTGCTCCGTATCGCGGCGAGGGATTCGGATTGCCGATTCTCGAGGCGATGGCGTGCGGCGTCCCATCGATTGCCACACGCGGCGGTGCGAGCGACGACTTCACGACCAAAGACACGACGCTTCACATTGACGCCTCACCGGTCAAGCTCGGGAAATCGTATGGCGGCTTCGAGCTCGTCGATGATGCGTTCTTGCTCGAGCCCGTCGAACAACAGGTCATCGCCGCGATGCGCCAAGTCTACGAAAACCCGAAACTCGTCAAGTTCATGTCGGAGAAATCCGCCGATCACGCCAGGAGCTGGACGTGGGAACGCGGTGCGGAGCGTGCACTCGAACGGATCGAAGCGCTCGCGAAGATTACGTCGCGTGCGAAAACTCGCAACGACGGCCCGAGCGGAACGGAAACGTTCGAGTTGCGGATCGCCTCACGCGGTGGTGAGGACGGCGTGCTGCTCGAGCTTTTCCGCCGGCTTGGCGTCGAGGATCCGTCGTACATCGAGTGCGTCGCGAACGGCGAAAGCCAATCGATCAGTGTGTTCTTCTCGCGGTCTCTCGGCTGGCGCGGAGCAGTCATCGAATGCGACACCGCTACCTATGCGGATTTTGCGGCCAAGCTTAGCTCGGTCGGTCCGCCAACGGATTTCGAGCTGCTCGCACTCGGGTCGTACAGTGATCCGGCCTGGTCGCGACTGGTTCCGTTCAAGCCTAAAGTAATCGTTACGCCGGGCAACAACCCGCCGAAGGCGCTCGCGTCATCGACCGGTTACACCTGCATCGGGATCGAGAGCAAAGGCACGAGCGCATTCTTCGTGCGCAACGATCTCGCCCTACGCTCGCGATTTAACCCGAAAAACTAAGAGCGCCGGGAAGCCCGGCGCTCTACGGCTCTTTAGCGAAGAGGCAGATCGATTGTAGCACGGGTGGCGAGCCCGTTCAATCCGCTTGCTATCGGAGCGCGCTCGGAGGGACTCGAACCCAAAGCCTACCTCTTCGCCAAAGAGTTGCTCTATCCAATTGAGCTACGAGCGCTTTCTCTTATGTCGCGATACCGAGCGTCCGAAAGAGAATGTACCAAAAGGTTGGGCCACATCAGTTGCTTCAATTTTTATGCCGTGAAATTTATCCATCGTGAATTCGCCAGGTCACTCGATCTTGTCGATTCCCGAGGCGGTAATTACATAAAAGGCGGTGGTTGACGGAATAACCGTACCGCCTCTTGCTCGAACCTCTTTCCTCACCGCCTTTTCGGCTATATTTTGACCGCCGAGCCGCGTTTGCCCATCGGGCTCGTCGCATGCGCATTGCGTTCCTAAAAATGACGCAATATTAACTTGCGAATTTCAGTTTGCGACAGATCTGATTGAGCTGGCGTTGCCTTCGGCATTCAATGCAGCTCCATTGTTCGTTGGGTTGCGGGGGATTTTGCGGGATCTGCGCGTCGGCTCCTGGTACGTATCTGTCGACAGTTCTGAAGACTATAAAGCCTGACGCGCGATGTCGGCGCGGAGGCCTTGCAAATGCGCGTTGACGCACGGCTCGAGAAGCTTCCAGCCTTCAGCAGTTGCATCGAACTTCGCGTACGCTGCGTTTTCCATCGGGATCTTCCACATGTCGTCGATCGTGAGGCCCTGCGCGAGAACTATTGCGGAGCGGACGACGGCATCGTGCGTGACGACGAGCGTCGGGACCACCGGCACAGTCGATGCGAACGATTGCCAACGTTCGGCGACTTTCTGCATCGAGTCGCCCGATGAGAACGTGATCTTGCTCGGCTCGTTCTTCCAAAGATACCAATTCTGCGGCTCGCTGCTCATGATCTCGTCGCGCAGACGCTTCTCCCAATCGCCGTGACCGATCTCGATCAGCCGGTCGTCGATCTCCACTTCTAAGCCGAGGCGATCGGCGCTGAGCTGCGCGGTTTGCGAGCAGCGAATGAGCGGGCTCGAAACGATACGTTCGATGCGCGGCTCGAACGTCGCCATCGCGTCGGCAAGAGCGCTGGCTTGGCGAATTCCGAGTTCTGAAAGCGGCGACTGTTGCCGCCCTTGATAGCGGCCTTCCTTATTCCATGTCGTCTCGCCGTGGCGCGCAACCAGGACGATCACTTAGATCTCGATCGCGTGTACGGCGCTGATACCGGGGATGGCGCGCAGCTGGACAATTGCGTCATCAGGCGCACATCGGTCGACGCCGAGAACCATGATCGCAGACCCGCCGGCATCCATCGTGCGCGAGACTTGCATCGCGGAGATGTTGACGTCTGCATTCCCGAGGATCGTGCCGACTTTTCCAATCATGCCCGGGACGTCGCGATGTTTGGTGAGCACCATCGCGCCAACCGGCGTGGCATCGATCTCGAAGCCGTCGAGGTCGACGATGCGGGGCGATGCTCCCACGACGGTTCCTGCGATCGTCGTCGAGCCGCCGATGAAGCGCAGCGTTGACGCGTACGCGCCGCGGCGCGGGCCAGTGCGCGCTTCGACGCGCACGCCGAGTTCATTCGCAATCGCATCCGCATTCACGATCGTAACGCGGCGATCGGTTGTGCCTTGTAAGAGTCCCGAAAGGAACGACGTGACAAACGGTCCCGTATCAAAATTCGCCAGCTCGCCTTCCGCGATCAATGCAAACGACGGCAACGACGACGGCTGCGCGTATTGTGGATAAAAGCGGCCGATGCGGTACGCTGCTTCTAGGAACGGATGAATCCATTCGCTCTCCGGGCCGTCGAAGCTCGGCGCGTTGACGGCGCCCGCTGCCGGACTGCCGACGAGAACGCGCGCAAGATCGTGCGCCAGCTCGACGGCGATGCGTTCGAGAGCTTCAACCGTCGAACCGCCGAGGTGCGGCGTTGCGACGACCTTCGGATGTTGCTGCAATTTCTGTGCGGTTCCGCCCGCCGGCGGCGGTTCGTTTTCGAAGACATCGAGCGCAGCGCCCGCGAGCTGTTCGTTATCGAGCGCGTCGAGCAACGCGCGCTCGTCGATGACGCCGCCGCGCGCGCAGTTGATAACGTACGCATGCGGTTGCACAAGCGCAAGCTCGCGCGCAGCAATGATGCCGCGAGTCCGATCGCTGAGTGGGACGTGCAACGTCACGATGTCGGCGTGACGCAAAAGTTCTTCGAGTGAAACGAGGGAGACGTCGAATGCATCCGCCCGTGCTTGCGTGATATACGGATCGTGTCCGAGCAGGCGCATCCCGAATGCGCGGGCGCGTTGTGCCACGTTGCCGCCGATGCGTCCAAGTCCGATGATCCCAAGCGTCTTGCCGTAAAGCTCGGTGCCGACGAATGGTTTGCGATCCCAGCGGCCGGCACGCAGCGCTGCAACGGCATCCGGTGTGTGCCGCGCGAGCGAGAGCATCAGCCCGAGCGTCTGTTCGGTCGCGGCAAGCGTATTCGCACTCGGCGTGTTGAGGACGACGATGCCGGCTTGCGTTGCCGCATCGACGTCGATCGCGTCGACGCCGACGCCCGCACGCGCGACCGCGAGCAGCCGTTGACCGGCCGCCAGCAATTCGCGGTCGACCTTCGTCTCGGAGCGCACGATCAGACCGTCGGCGTTGCCGACCGCTTCGATCAGTGCGTTACGTGGCTTGCCGACGAGAGAGTCGACCTCGATCCCCGCGGCGCGTAAGACGGCAAGCCCACTCTCAGCGAACGGCTCTGCGACGACGACTCGGCGCGCGTTCTGCATGAGGCGGAGTAGTTGCACGCCACCGTCGAACGGCCTTTCTTCGTGAGGGTATGGTTGGGCGCGATTCTTACGACAATCGTGACATTTGTCGCGATGCTGATCGTCTATCACGCGCGCGCGACGTCCTACAACAACTACGTTCTTCTCGCGAGCGCGATCTTGCACGGCCACGTCTGGGTAGAGTCGCCCGGCGCATGGATCGACGCGCTCACGTATCAAGGACGACAGTACATCATCGAAGGGCCGTTTCCGGCGATCTTGCTCGTTCCGGCCGTTGCGATTTGGGGCCTAAATACGAATCAGGCACTGCTTTCGTATATCCTCACGTCGCTCGCAACGGGCGCGGCGTGGGGACTGGCCGCGCGCCTCGGCGTGCCCTGGCGTTCGCGTCTGCTGCTGGTGCTGTTCTTGTTGCTCGGAACCGATTTGTTCTTTTGCGGAATTTTCGGCGACGTGTGGTACCTCGCGCACGTCAGCGCGGTATGCTTTACGCTCTTCGCGTTGCTCGAACTGACGGGAAAGAAGCGCGCGTGGATCGTGCTTTTGTTTGCGGTGTGCGCGGCGTTCTCGCGGTTCTCACTCGTCCTTGCGATTCCGGTCTACATCTTCGTCTTGATGTACGACGGAACGCCGGAGCAGCGGCGTGCGCGCGCGACCTCGATTTTCAGCATCGGTGTCATCGCTGCAGGCCTGTGGCTTCGATACAACCGGCTGCGTTGGGGCCTCTGGTACGACATCGGCTACACCGCGTGGTTCCACCAAGACACGGCGGGACAACCGGTCGGGTCGCCGTTTTCGCTTGCGTATTTGCCGATGCAGCTCTACGCGTTTTTCTTGTATCCTCCGGTGATGTACCGCGGTTTTCCGTATCTCGGTGTGACGCAGTGGGCGACGGGATTGCCGTTTACGAGTCCGGCGCTCTTCCTCGCGTTCTTCGCGCGCCGTCCGGGCGTTTTGGTGCTGGCGCTATGGGCGGCTGCCGTGCTCGTCGCTATACCGAACTTCCTATATTACGTAGTCGGATTCACGCAATTTGGAATGCGTCACGCGCTCGACTTCGAGCCGTTTCTTTTTGCGCTGATGTGTCTTGGCTCTCGCAAGGGCGTGCGCTGGTGGGGCGCGCTCTTGTGCCTTTATTCGGTGCTGGCCGGCAGCTGGGGATTCTGGTTTTGGACAACGTTCGTTCGTCGCGCCTAGACGGTCTGCTCGAGCGTCACGGTCAGGTGCTCGCGACGCTGGTCGCGCTGCTCTTGGCGTTCGCCGCTTCACACGGGCGTTCGACGCCGTACGACAACATGGCGCGGCTCGCGCAGTCGATCTTGCACGGACACGTCTGGATCGATTGGCCCGGCGATACGAGCGACGCGGTCCTCTGGAACGCTCAGCGTTACGTGATCGAAGGCCCGATTCCGGCGCTCTTGATGATTCCGTTCGTTCTCTTGTACCATGCGGCGGCAAACCAGACGGCGCTCGCGATCCTGCTCGGTGCGGTTGCAATAAGCGCGGCGTGGGATCTTTTCCGGCGGCTTGGGGCCGGCGTGCGCGAGACCATGTGGCTGTGCGCATTTCTCTACGCCGGAACGACGCTGTGGTGGTGCTCGATGCTCGGCGACGTGTGGTTCGTCGAGCACTGCTCGGCAGTTGCGTTCACGATGCTCGCCCTGCGCGAGCTGGCTGCCGAAAAACCGAAGGCGTGGCTCGTCGCGCTCTTCGCCGCGGCCGCGATCGGCTCGCGCTCGACGATGCTCCTGGCGCTGCCGTTCTATGCGCACTTCTTGTGGCACGGAGGCTTCGTGCCCGGAACTTCCGCACCCGATTCAAGGACACGCATTGCGCGCATGCGCAGTTTCGCGCTGACGCTCGTGCCGTTCGCGGCTGCCTGGGTTTGGTACAACTTCGTTCGCTGGGGCGTCTGGTACGACATCGGTTACGTCGAGTTTTATCACCACGACGGCTGGGGGCAGACGACCGGCTCGCCCTTCCGGCTTGCGTATTTCCCGTATGAGTTCTATTCGTTTTTCTTCCAGGCGCCGGCCCTCGTTGAGTTCCGTCAGCTCGCCTGGTGGCCGTTCTTCAAGGTCGACGTCCACGGCGTCGCGCTCACCTGGAGCAGTCCGGCGCTCATCTACGCGTTTTGGGCGCGGGCGCCGCGCATGTATCTGGCCGTCGTGTGGACGACGATTGCGCTCGTCGCGCTGCCGAGTTTCCTTTATTACCTCAATGGATGGTATCAGTACGGCATGCGTCACGCGCTCGACTTCGAGCCGTTTCTGCTCGTGTTGATGGCGCTCGCGGCGCGCGCCGGACTTCCGCGCTGGGAAAAGATCTTGATCGGGTGGTCGATTGCTATGAGCGTCTGGGGCATCTGGTACTGGGACGCGTTTTACCGCACCGGTAACTGACGCAGAGCATCCCACGATTCTTGGAGCGTCGTGGCATCCGTAGCCGGCGCCGCGCAGCGCGTGCCCGAACAGATCGTGGCGAGCGGTGAATCGTCGGACGGCGTGGTGTGCACCACGGCCAGCGGATCGGGAAGACGCAGCGCCGCATCGCGCAACGACTCGGCGCGGTCGGGCGCTCCCGCGATCGTAATCGTGAGCGGCTCCTCGAGAAGCCGAAGGACGGCCGCGCCGTAGGTTGCTGCGAAAGATCCCGCGCGTTGCCATTTTCCGCCAAACGACTCCAAGATTGCACGCGCGACTTGCGTGTAGCGTTCGTCGTGAAACATCGCGCCGAGACGAAGCAAGGCATCTGCAAGCTTTGCGTTCTCATCGAGTGGTGCGTGCGCAATGCGAACGTTCCCGAGCGCGGAGGGATCGTCGCTGTCGACGAACCCTCCGTCATCGCGCCGCAGGCGCGCGATCGTGCCATCGGCGAGCGCACGCGCGCGTTCGAGATAGTCCGCGATGCCGGTTGCTGCATGGACGGACAAGAGCGCATCCAGCAACGCCACCTGATCGGTCAGCAGACCGCCGATCTGCGGCGTGCCACCGGCCGCGCGGAAGTGCATCGCGAGCCCATCGGGGGCGAGCATTTCACCGCACAACGCATCGACGGTTGCGCGCGCGTCGTCGAGCAGCGTGTCGTCGTCGAGCGCGATCGAGGCTGCGACCAGAGCGCTCGCAAGGCCCGCATTCCAATTCGTGTACACGGTGCGGTCGACGTAAGGAGCCTGGCGCTTCTCACGCGACTCAAGCGCGAGCGAAAAATACTCTTCGTCGGCATCTTGGCTTCCGCCGAAGAGCGCATTCCCAGGATTGCGTAGCGTGCCGCGTAGCCAGCGCAATGCAGAACGCAGTGTTTGCGCAAATTGCGGATTCGCCGAGACGCGATACAGATCGGCATAGAAGCGCAGCAAGCCCGCGTGATCCTCGGACATCTTTTCGAAATGGGGGATCGACCAATCGCGTGTCGTCGAGTAGCGGAAGAAACCGCCTTCGACGTGGTCGTACATTCCGCCGCGCGCCATTGCGAGCGCGGTGCGCGCGAGGATGTCGTACAGACGCTCATCAGCTTTGCCCGCGGCGCGGTCGCGGCGATAGAGTAGCAACAAATAACGCAGCGCGTCGCTTTGCGGAAATTTCGGCGCCGTTCCGAAACCGGCGAACTCCTCGTCGTAGCCTTCGACGATCGCGCTCGCGATCGTGGACGGAGCATCCGGTGCGATTTTCGTAGGCGGGTGCGCGTGCGTGTGCTTCGCCGCTTGCATCCGCCGCTCGAGATCCTCGCGGTCGTTTGCCCACATGTCCGCGACCTGTTCGAGAACCCCGACGAAGTCGTCGGGCGGAATGTAGGTCCCGCCGGTAAGAATGTCACCGCTCGGCGACAGAAATACCGTCGTCGGCCAACCGCCCATGTTGTAACGCGCATTGACATCGGGACGCTGATCGTTGTCGACGCGAATCGGAACGTAGCGCTGGCGAATCACGTCGATCACACGCGCGTCGGAATACGTCGTCTCATCCATGACGTGGCACCAGTGGCACCATACCGCCGAGATGCCGAGCAGGATCGGGCGGTTCGCCGATGCCGCGCGCTCGAAAGCTTCGCTGCCCCACTCCATCCAACCGATCTCGGAAGCGCGATTCGCGCGCGGGCTGAAATGGTGACTCATTCGTCCTCCCCCTGCGCGCCGCGCGCAAATGACGTGACGTACAGAACCGCGAGAATTACATATGCCGCAAAGACGGGGAAGACCGGCAGAATCGGAAACGCGCCGAGCACAGCAAAAATGCCGGCGAACGCCAGGCTCGCGGTTGCGAAGCGCCGGTGCGAGATCGCGGAAAGCGTGTACACTTCGGCTTCAAAATACCCAGGCTTATCGGTACGGCTACGCGCCAAACCGAGTGCCGCCCCGCCAAGCGCCAGGATGATTCCGATGAGAGCCCACATCGGGGCGTGTATTCGCCGATGCGGCGGCGAAACCGCCGGGCGTGCAACAGCGCAGTCCCGCCTATGTGGCAGTCCTGATCGCGATCGCCGTCATCGTGATCGGCCTCTTTGTCTGGCAGCCGTGGAACTCCAACGGCTCCTTGTGGGGTAAGTAGGACCATGCCCAAGAGCACCCAGCTCAAGGAGTACAACCGCAAGCGCGATTTCACGGCGACGCCGGAGCCGGCCGGCAAGGTTCGCAAGGGCCACGGCAAGCTGGTGTTCGTCATACAGAAACACGACGCGACGCGTTTGCACTACGATTTCCGTCTCGAAGCGAATGGCGTGCTCGCATCCTGGGCGGTTCCCAAGGGCCCCTCGCGCGAGATCGGCGAGAAGCGTCTCGCGATGCACGTTGAGGATCATCCCTTTGAATATCGCAAGTTCGAAGGCATCATCCCGGAGGGACATTACGGCGCCGGTCCCGTCATTATTTGGGACGAGGGGACGTACGAGCTTGCGGAAGGCGAAGATCCCGCAAAAGAAATCAAAAAAGGCAAGATCAAATTCATCCTGCACGGACACAAACTCAAAGGCGAATTCACGCTCGTAAAAATACGTGCGCGCGCTGGTGAAAGCGGCGAGCCGTGGCTGCTGATCAAGGATAAAGATCGTTACGTCGATCCAAAATGGAGTGTCGACGACCAGCCGAAAAGCGTCATCAGCCACAAAACGATCGAGCAAATTGCTCACAGCCCCTCTGTGAAGAAGTGGATAAGTCCACCTAAAAAAGGCAAGTCACAACGTCCTCTTAAGCCAGTTAAACTTCCCATAATATCCGGAATCCAGCTGGCGACCGCGGTCGACGAGCCATTTGACAACGACGAATGGCTCTTCGAGATCAAGTGGGACGGATTTCGCGCCTTGGCGACGATCGAAGCGGACGGCACCGTCAAACTGACGTCGCGAAACGCCAAGGATCTCTTGAGTAAGTTCCCCGAGCTTGAGGATATTGGACACGCATTTCGCTCGCTGCCGATCATCGTCGACGGTGAAATCGTAGCGCTCGATGACAAAGGCCGCGCGTCATTTCAGCGACTGCAAAATCGCATCGAAAGCATTCGTGGACCGCGCCGGCCGGCGGGCGGGGGCGAGATCGCATACGCGGCCTTCGACGTGCTCTTTGCCGACGGACGCGACCTCCGCGCGCTTCCGCTCGAAGAGCGCAAGAAGATTCTCGAAGGTTTGATCGTCGACGGACACCGCGTAATCTATTCGAAGCACGTGATCGGCGAAGGCGAGAAGCTCTTTGCGCTTGCAGAGAAGCGCGGGCTCGAAGGCATCATGGCCAAGCGCCGCGACTCGGAATACGAATCGGGGCGCCGCACGCGCACGTGGCTGAAGATCAAGACGCAAAAGCGTCAGGAGTTCGTGATCGGCGGATATACCGAACCGCGCGGCAGCCGTTCAGGATTCGGTGCCTTGATCGTGGGCTATTACGCAAAAGGGAAGCTGATCTACGCCGGACATGTCGGGACCGGATTCGATGCGAAGATGCTTGCGTCGCTGCACAAACGTTTGGTGAAGCTCGAACGAAAGACGTGTCCGTTTGCAACGGCGCCGCCGAAATCCGCGGCACCCGCGCACTGGGTTTCGCCGGAGCTCCTCTGCGAAGTTCGCTTTACGGAATGGACGGATGAAGGGAGTCTGCGTCATCCTGCATTCATGGGCTTGCGCGAAGACAAAGATGCAAAGGCCGTTGTGCGTGAGCCCGAGATTCCGCGCGGAGAGGTCGCATAGCCAGCGTCAAGACCGCGCTCGCGGTCGACGGCCGCACGCTTGCGGTTACCAATCTGGACAAAGTGATCTTTCCAAAAGACAAGATCACGAAGGGTCAGCTGATCGCGTACTATCGCGCGGTCGCGCCCTATATTCTGCCGTACACGAAAGGCCGACCGCTGACGCTCGAACGTTATCCGAACGGCGTTGACAAGCCCGGATGGTGGGAGAAGCAGATTCCCAAAGGTCTTCCGGATTGGGTTCCAACCGTCCACGTGCAAGCCGAGTACGGACGCACCGGTAAGGTCGAGTTCATGTTATGCAACGATGAAGCGACGCTTGCGTACGTTGCGAATCTCGCCGCGATCACGCTGCACGTTTGGACGTCGCGCGAACCCAAACTCGATCACCCGGATTTTCTCTTGGTCGATCTCGATCGCGGCGACGATTGTACGCTGGCTACACTGTGCAGCGTCGCGCTGCTCTTTCGCGACACCGTCGAGTCGATCGGCCTGCGGGCGCTGGTAAAGACGACGGGCGGTAGCGGTCTGCACGTCATCGTCCCGCTCGAACCCCGCTATGACTACGAGATCATCAAGGGTTTCTCGGAGCTGCTCGGACGCCGCATCCACGAACAGGCCCCGGAGACGACAACGCTCGAAAGGTCGGTGCGCAGACGTCCTTCCGGTACGGTCTATCTCGACTATGTCCAGGTCGGCCGGGGAAAGACGCTGGTGCCGCCGTTCGCGGTGCGAGCACGGGATGGGGCTCCGGTCTCGTTCCCGCTGACTTGGCCGCAGGTCGAGAAGCTTCGCAAGAAGCGCGTCCCGGATCCATCAAAAGAATGGGAACGTTGGAATCTCGAAACGGTGCCGGCGCTCCTCCGGAAAGACGGCGACGCCTGGAAGGGACAATGGCGCGGACAGCGCCTGGAACGGGCGCTTCAAAAAGCACGCAAGCTCTGGGGGTAAACGGTGGCACACGCAATTTGGTCGGGCGCTATAAATTTCGGGCTCGTCACGATCCCGGTGAAGCTCTTCACCGCCGTGCGCTCGCGCTCGAGCGATATTAGCTTCAACTTCATCCACAAGAAAGATGATTCGCGCATTCGCTATCGCACGTTTTGCGAACGCGAAGACAAAGAAGTCCCCCGCAGCGAGATTGTGCGCGGCTACGAGTACGAAAAGGGCGAGTGGGTGACGTTCAGTGATGACGAGCTCAAGCGTCTGGACGCCGAGAACACGCAATCCGTCGACATCGTGCAATTCTGCGATCTCGACGAGATTAACCCAATGTTCTTCGACACGCCGTACTATCTCGAACCGGAGAAGAAAGGAAGCCACGCCTACGCGCTCTTGCGCGATGCGCTGCGCGACGCGAACAAAGTCGGCATCGCGAAAGTCGTGCTGCGCAATCGCGAGCATCTGGCGGCCGTCAAGCCGAACGGCGATGCCCTCGTCCTCGAGCTGATGCACTTCAACGAGGAGCTCGTCGACCAATCGGACTTCGCATTTCCTCCCCTCAAAGCCGAGGTTCCGGCGACTGAGATGAAGGTCGCGAAACTGCTGATCGACACGATGACCTCGGAATTCAAGCCGGAAGTCTTCGAGGACACGTATCGTGAGAAATTGTTGGCGCTCGTCGAAGCGCGCGCCAAGGGCAAGGCGATTCCCGCGTCGCGCGCCAAAGCCCCCGAAGCAACGAACGTCGTCAACCTCATGGACGTACTGCAGCGCAGCATCGAGGAATCGAAAAAGGGCCGCGGTGCCTCGATTGCACGCAAGAAGAACGGCGCCAAGAAAACGCGCAAGCGTTCGGCAGCGTAGCCAATCAGCGAGTGGTCTAACTTTTACGTGATGATGGGCTCGTCGGCCGCCGCGCTGACGGGCTTAATGTTCGTCGTCATCACGCTTGTTACGGACTCGATTCGAAGCAGGCCAAGACCCGAAGATGGCCTATCGACATTTAGTACGCCGACCGTCTACCATTTTTGCGCGGCGCTCCTCATCTCTGGAATCGCGCTCGCGCCATGGCACTCGTTGTGGGTTCCCGGGATTGCAATCGCATTGCTCGGGCTCGTGGGTACGGTCTACATCGCTCGCATCGCGTTGAGGACGTGGGGCCTCACGTCGTATCGCGCGGAAATCGACGACTGGATTTTCTACTCAATCCTACCGTGCGTTGCGTACGTGGTGACTCTCGTATCCGGATTGCTCCTGGCGCATTTCACGAGAATCGTACTGTTCGCGCTTGCGGGCGCAACGTTTCTTCTCGTCTTCATCGGCATACGTAACGCGTGGGATGTCGTGACGTATCTTGCAATACGACCCGATCCCGAGCCGGACGAAGAATCTACGTCGGCGTCGGGATCGGAATCGGCGAAGGCGTAGGGTTGGGAAGAACGCCAACGGGACTCTGAAAACCGATGAGTGCGTTTGGGTAGACGGCGACGCTCTGAGGCGCGACCACCGACCCGATCGTCACCGGCGAGGAGAACGAAGGCGCGGCGAATTCCTTAATACCGCCGCTCGAGTTCGTTGCGAAAACATTGCCGAGCGAATCGGTTGCGACACCGGCTGAGCTGAAACCCGAAATCGATCCGACTTGCGTCCCCGCGGGATTGATCTCCACGACGGTCGGGCTTCCCGCCACGAACCAGATGTCGCCGTGCAATGGATCGATGGCGACTCCGTTGGTTACCGTCGAGCCGGGTCCGTAGAGTGTCGTTAACGAGCTGGAACCCGATGGGTACGAACCGACGGAATATTGCGTGGTCGAATAGTTGTAGTAGCTCACGTAGAGCGTTCCGTTGCTATTGTTGAAGGCGATGCCTTGTGGATCCAGATTCGGATTCGACGAGTAGGTGAACGCGCTGGTTGTGAAGTTCGGTGTGCTCTGCGGCGACGGCGCGCTGTACTGGACGACGCCGAACGGAGAGCCGTTACCGACGTAGGCGTCTCTGGACGAATCAAATCCGATCGAATACGGCTCTGAAAGAGTCCCGACCGCATCATTTTCCGAGGGCGCCGAGGCCGGCTGCGCGCTGAATTCGAGGATCTTGTTGTTGCCGTAATCGGCTCCCCAGACGTTTCCGTTGATATCGGTCGCGAGATTCAGCGGCGAATAACCGGTGTTGTACACGTTGTACTGCGGCGTCGTGTTCCCGTCGAAGTAAACGTAAATTGAGGTCGTTCCCGGCGGTGACGGCACGCTGGCCGAAACGAACAGTTCGCTGTGCGCGATCGTGATCGGGAACGTTATCGTGGCGGACAGGGTCGTGTTGGGGATCGTTACGGAGAATTGAGGCGCAACGGTTCCGGCTTGTACGACTTGCAAGCTGCCGACGGTTGTCGTCACAGGCGCCAATTGCAGCGTGTAGAGGCCCGAACCGCCGCTTGTCGTCACTGTTGTCGTCAATGTGCCGGCGGTATTGTTCACCGGCGTGACGGTTGGTGCGCCGGCGCCGATGATCACGTTGTGATCGGCATCGAGAAACTCAAAGGAGATAGCTTGTGGTCCCGGACCGTAGACCGTGACCATGTCGCTGCTATTGGCTGAGATGTATCCCGAAACGAGCTCGACCGGCTGGAGATATGACGGTATTCCGCCCAGCGTTAGGCTGATCGTATCGCCGGGCGTGACTTGCTGCGGCAGATTCGAAATCGAAAGCAAGTTTCCCGAGCACGCCGGAGAGCCGCCCGGCGCGCACGTAACGGTTTGCTGCGCATCATACGTCGCGACGACGATCGTGTACGATCCCGCGGTTGCGATGGACGCGTTGACGACAACCGTGCATAACACGCCGCCTGCGCCGGTCGTGCAGCCGCTCGCGCCGTTCGCCGTTGTCGCCGTAACGTTGACGTAATTCGTACCTTGCACGATCTGCGTCGAACCATCGAAGATTTGCACGACGATCGACTGCACTGATGGTGAGACGAATTTCGCGCGTCGCACCGCGCTCGCCGAGCTGCTTGATGCTGACGGAATCTTAACCTTTACGGTATACTGCGCGTGCTTGCTCGACGTGTTGCTGCCGGCGCCAACGTGTGAGCCCGACGAGCCGCCACCGCCGCACCCTGCGAAAACCGAACCAGCGACGAGAAAAACTCCAGCGATATGTAACGCGCGCATGTGCGACCTCCGAATGGGAAGGCGTTCACACTATTTCATGCGTGGTTGTCTGACCTGTCTACGAATGTGTGCGCTAGGCCGCAATCGGACGGCATGTCGCGCACGGTTCGAGACCCATTGCCAACGCCTCATCAACGCTGTGCAGCTCGACATGTTCCGGATTGTGATCCGCGATCAAATCCGGTCCGCAGGTCGGCAAGCAGAAGCAATTGTCTTGCGGTTGACCGATGTAGCGAATCCCGCGCTTCGCGAGCTCCTCGATTTCATGCACGTGCAAGCCCTCGTGTTCGAGCAATTCCCGTTTCTTTGCGGAGCCGAAAACGTATTCGCCCGTAGCGTAGTCACTGCGCACGACGCGATGGCAAGGAATCAAGAGCGGCACAGGATTGTTCGCGAGTGCACTGCCGACGGCACGCACTGCGCGCGGATTATCCAGCTCGCGTGCGACCCACGCATACGGACGGGCATGGCCGCTCGGAATCTCTTGCGCTTTGTGCAAGACGGCTGCTTCGAAAGGCGTGCAGTCACGCAAGTCGATGTCGAGCTTCACGTCTTCACCGGCGAGCGCGCGCCGCACATCCTCAACGATCGACGGAATGTTTTCAGCCGGGAGCGCGCGGCGCGTGAAGCGCTTGCGGAACCAGCGTTCGAAGGCCTCCGTACCATCGGCCTGTCGAACGGCGGAGACCCCGCGCGGATTCCAAGCAACGTACACGGGACCGATTACGCTTTCGAGGGTCGTGTAACGATCCGCGAGTCCCAGCCGGTCGAGTGTCGCCGATGTAAACTCAGGCGATGCCGTGCACTGCGTGTTCGCGCGAAAGTCGTCGAGACACTGACGAAGACGTTCCGTCATGATTGTTCCTCCAGGAAAGCGCGGACGCTCATCAGCCCGCGATGCGCGTTCGCCTTGACCGTTCCGACGGGTTGCGAGAGCGCATCCGCGATCTCGTCGTATGAAAGTTCTTCCACATAGCGCAACACGAAGGCGTCACGCAGCTTCGGCGAGAGTTGCGCGACCGCGCCTCCGATGTATTGCCAATCCTCACGAATCTCGGCTTGGGATTCCGGAGTCGGCTTCGGATCGGCGATCGGCCGTGGACTGCCGTCGTCGCGTTCGAGCCCGACGGTGCGCAAGCGTTTACCGCGAACCGCGTTACGAATGAGATTGAGTGTGATCGCATATAACCACGAACGTAAACGTAGCTTGCGAATTCGCGGACGATCGTATGTCCGCAGCGCGCGGTACGCGCGAACGAAGACGTCTTGCGCGAGCTCTTCCGCGCGCTGACGGTCGCCGAGCGCACGGGCCGCGACGCTCACGATGCGATCCTGATACGTGCGCACGACTTGTTCGAACGCCAGGTCGACGTCGTCGGCGAGCGCGTGAGCAAGCAACTCGCCGACTTCGTCGACTGAGGTTACCGGTTCGAAACTCGAAAGCGCAGCCGTCATCGTTAGCGGAGCATGCGGCGTTCGACGTCGTCAGTCCAGACTTGGACGTCTTGCGTGCGCGGGGATCCTGGACGTGCTAGTTGGAGTAAGATCACGATAAAAGTCACGAAAATCGCAACATCGAGAAGGTTGACCATCGGGGTGTTCCTTGTGTGGACGGGTTGAATGCGTAGGAAACACGAGCCGAGGCCATCGCGTTGCATCGCCGGCTAGGGCGACGTTACATACCACTCGATCCCGAAACGGTCGTCGAACGCGCCGAAACGGCCGCCCCAAAACGCGTCTGCGAACGGCATTTTAACCTTGCCTCCGGCCGAAAGTGATTCGAAGATACGCTCGCCGTCGGTGCGACCGTCGGCCTCGATGCACAGCGTTATGTTACCGGCTTCCGGATCGATGGTTTTGCCGCCCATCCCGTCGGAGGCCATGAATGTCAGATCGCCCGAGGTAAACGTCGCGTGCATCGCCTTACCTTTGAAATCAGGCGTAACTTGATCGGCCATCGGCCCTTCGTCGTTCTTGGAGAGCTCGTAGTCGCCGCCGAGCACGGTCTTGTAGAACTCGAGCGCTTCTTCGCAGCGTCCGTAGAAGAAAACGTACGGCACCAGCTTCATTCGTATGGACTCCCTTACTCTGCGTCGTGAAAAATGATTCCGAGAGCGTATCTGCGCCCGCTCCTGATCCGGCTGACGCCGTGCCGCACGATTGTGCGGTACGTGCCATTCTTCCCCTGAACGGGCCGATAGCGATTCGCGAAGATTAACATCGAGCCCAGCTCGGGGACGATCACCTCGGGACGCGACTGTAAGCGCGGACGTTGCTCGACGAGGACGGACTCACCGCCCGTGAAATCTTTGCCCGGACGGCTAAGGAAGACCGTTGCCTGAAACGGGAACGCGATCTCGCCATATAGATCTTGGTGCAGCGCGTTCCAATCGCCCGTTTCGTACGCGAGCAAGAGAGCCGTCGGACGCGTCTGGCCGCGAGCAGCGCACAAATCGAAGAGCGCTTGCTGCGAATCCGGAAAGCGGTCCGGCAACTTTAACGCTGCCATCCATCGATTTGCGATCGGCGCGAGGCGCGTGTACAGCTCCTCTCGCAGCGATTGAATCAGTTCCGGTAGCGGATACCGGAAATAGCGATACTGTCCGCGTCCGAATCCATGTGCTTCCATGTGCACCCGGCTGCGAAAGAGATCGTCGCTCGTATACATGGCGGCCACGTCGTTGCATGTAGATGCGTCGATGACGTCCGGCACGAGGATGTACCCGTCGGTGAAAAGCGCTCGCTCGAGCTCGCTCCAATCGAGCTCAGAAACGCGGTGCTGCATAGAGCCGGCCAACACCGTTCACTCCGCGCGCGTTGCGTTGGCAATGGGTGTCGCTGCGAGTTGCGCTCGAATCCCGAGCGCAAGTGCTATCGCGACGAACGACGCCGAGATCGCAGCAGGCCCGGCGGTTCCGACGGTCCCGAGCACGCCCGTCGAGATCGGCGGCATGAAGATGCCCGCTGAGGCTTCGAGCGATGCCGCGCTGCCCAGGATCGTTCCGCGCATGTTTGCCGGTGCGCCCTCGGTGAGGAGTGCCGGAATCGTCGCATTGACATGCGACATACCGAACGAGAAGGTCGCAACCAGTAGCGCGGCTCCCCACAAATTGTGCATGAACGGCGCGAAGCCGAATGCGATGATCAACGAGGCGAATCCGGCGTTGGACATCATACGGTTGCCGAGCGTGTCGGTGAGCCGGCCGACGACGAAGATTTGCATGATGACGCTGAACACGCCGAAGACGGAGAACATCCGCGAGGTGTCGCCGGGGCCGAAGTGGAGTTGTGCGCCGACAATCAATGCGAACACGCTGAACCACCCGTAGAGGCCCATCGAGTTGAACAAATCTTGAACCAAGACCGGCGCGACGCGCGGATCCTTCAGCGAGCGCACGATCTCGGGGAACGTAGCCGGCGTCGTCTCTTCAGTTTTTGATAGCGACTCCGGTAAAAAGATGATCGTCGCGATCAGCGTCACGATCTGCAATGCGGCCGCTGCGTAAAACGGTGCCGAGAATCCATAGCGGTCGACGAGAAATCCGCCGATTGCCGGGCCAAAAATCAGCCCGCCGCTAAAAGTTGCCCCGATATAGCCAAAAGCGCGCCCACGTTTTTCCGGCTCGACGAGATCGGCGACGTAAGCTTTCGTGACGCTGATGTTCCCGCCGGAGATTCCCTCGACGATGCGCGCGACAAAGACCCAGATGATCGTCGGCGCCCATCCGAGCATTCCCCAACCGATTGCCGCGCCGACCTGGCTGATGATCAACACCTTCTTGCGTCCGATGCGGTCGCTGAGATTGCCCCAAAGCGGACTGCCGATGAATTGCGTCAGCGCAAAGGCAGTGAAGAGAAAGCCGACGACGACGTCGCCGACGCCGAAGTGCTTCACGAAATACGGCAGCAGTGGAATGAGGATCGAGAAGCCGAGGATATCGATGAACGTGATTCCGAGAATCGGCGCCAGCCGAACGAGCACTAGAAAATTCCCGAGTCGACGTGTGTACGATCGATGATGCCGGGCAGACAGCGGATGTTCAGTGCACCGACACCCGCGCCGTCAAGCGCCGGTAGGCGCTGAACGACGTCGAGAAAGCGGCGGCTTTCACCCGGATCGACGCGGTCTTCGGTCAGCGTCGCAAACTTTGCAAGGTACTCTTCGCGTGCGAACGGCTTCGCGCCATTCGGGTGCGCGTCCGCGACGAGCAGTTGGTCTTCGACCACGCGGCCATCGTCGAGCGTGATCTCGGCACGAGCGCCGAATGCTTTGCGTCGTGGATCGGCGATGTGGTAGCGTTCGGTCCACTCCGGATCCTCGACCGTTTCGATCGAACGCCACAAGCGTAGCGTCGACGGCTCACTTGCGCGCTGCGGCGTATACGAGTCGACGTGATGCCACTTGCCGTCTTCGAGAGCCACCGCGAAGATATAGGGCGCGCTGTGATCGAGTGTTTCACGGCTGGCCTGCGGATCGTATTTTTGCGGATCGTTGGAGCCGCTGCCGATCACGACGTGCGTATGATTGCTGGTACGCAAGATGACCTTTGCGACTCGCCCGACGTCACCGATACGCTTACGCATGCGTAGCGCGAGGTCGATCAGCGCTTGCGCCTGATATTCAGCGGAGTGTGCCTTCGTGAACGTCTCCAGAATCCCACGGCGTGGTTCATCGTCGTCGGGAAGCTCGATCTCGTAGCGCGCGTCGTTACCGTCGAGCATCCAGGCAATGATGCCGTCTTCGCCTTCGTAGATCGGCGACGGTGACGTCTCGCCGCGCATTGCGCGATCGACGGCTTCGATCGCCATCTTTCCGGCGAAGGCCGGCGCGTAGGCTTTCCAGGAGCTGATCTCGCCTTTCCGTGACTGCCGCGTCGTGGTCGTTACGTGCAGCGCGTGACCGATCGCGTGAAAGATAACGTCGGGCGAAAGCTGCAGTAGCGTCCCGATGCCGGCAGCGGTTGCCGGCGCAAGGTGTGCGATGTGATCGATCTTGTGACGGTGCAGCGATATTGCGCGAATGAGCGCGACGTCGATCTCGTAAGCCGTGAGAATCCCGCGCACCAAGTCATCGCCGCCGCGGCGCATTTGTTGCGCGACGGCGATGATGGCTGGAATCGCGTCGCCGGGATGTCCCATCTCCGCCGCGAGATACGTGTCGTGAAAATCGAGCTCGCGGGTTGCGACGCCGTTTGCCCACGCCGCCCACTCGCACTCGTAGCGGCGATCGCCGGCGCCCCAGATTGTCGCACCGCCTTCACGTGGATGCGCGAAGGCTTGCGCGCGTGCGCTAGCAACCGGATGCCGATCGATCGCGGCGATCGAAACGGCGACGTCGTCGATGATGCGGTCGACAACGGTGCCAACCGCGCCCGTATCGAGCTTTGGACGGGCGGTCGCGATGAGCGCGAGACGGTATGCAAGCTGCTGCCGCAACGGCAACCGCTCGCGTGAAGGATGGACTCGGATGGTGTAGCGGCGCACTGCGCCCTTAGTTTGCGACGCGGGGTTGGGCTTCTACTGGTGTGATCTGAAGACGGACGCGTTCGTTTTTCCGAAGGACGTCGAGCGCGGTCGATTCCCCGAGCGGAATCTCGGTGAGAATTCGGTGCAGGCTGTCGATCCCGGCCGTGCGCCGGCCCGCGAGCGCAAGCACGACGTCGCCGTCCTGCAAACCGGCTTTCGCGCCCGGACTTTGCCGCTCGACGGAATGGACGACCACGCCGCGCGGATCATCGAGCTCGAGCAGCCGCTCGAGATAACGCGGCAGCTTCAGATCGGCGCCGGCAATGCCCAGGTAACCGCGCCGCACGCGACCGTCGCGTATCAAGAGCGCGCTGACCTGTTTGGCGGTGTTGATCGCCGTTGCAAAACAGATGCCTTGCGCCCACGCGATGATCGCCGTGTTGACCCCGATGACATGTCCTTGTGCGTCGACGAGCGGACCGCCCGAATTTCCCGGATTGAGCGCCGCGTCGGTTTGAATGACATTGTCGATCAAGTGCCCCGACTGCGAGCGGAGCGAGCGTCCCAGCGCGCTGACCACACCGGCGGTCACGGTTGTCTGCAAGCCATATGGATTGCCGAGCGCAACGACGAGCTGCCCGGGTCGAATTGTCGCGGAGTCGCCAAGCGTCGCGTGTGCAAGATCGTTGCCCGCGATGCGAATGACTGCGAGATCGGTCGCAGGATCGTCACCGATCAGCTGCGCTTCGTAGCGATGGCCGTCGATCGTCGCAACAGCAAGTTGTTTTGCATCGTGAACGACGTGGCTGTTGGTCAGCGCGAAGCCATCCGGAGTGATGACGAAGCCGGATCCGGAGCCGGAACGGCCGCCTCCGGTTGTGACGTCGATGCCGACCACCGATGGGCTGGCGATATCGACCGCATGCGTGACGGTCTCGGAATAAGGGTCGTTGATTTGAAGAACGGTAGGCACGTTGGGATGCTGAAAACCGCGCAGCGGACGCGAAGGTTTCAGCTTGCCTCACCGCGCAACGCGTCCATGTGTTAGTCAACGCACCGGAACGCTTACGCGAGCTGATGCAAACGACGCCGCTGATCTGGGCGCCGGGTGTTTTCGACGGTTACTCTGCTCGCATCGCCAACGCCGAAGGCTTTCCCGCACTCTACATGACGGGAGCAGGCACTGCCGGCAGCCGGCTCGGCCACGCCGATCTCGGTCTGACTACGATGACCGAAATGATCGAGAACGCGCGCATGATTGCGGGCGTGATCGACGTGCCGCTGATCGCCGACGCCGACACTGGGTTCGGCGGCTCGATCAATGTTGCTCGGGCCGTGCATCTATATGAGCAAGCCGGGGTTGCCGCGATTCACATCGAGGATCAGACGTTTCCGAAGCGCTGCGGTCACCTCGAGGGCAAATCCGTTTGCTCGCTCGACGAGTGGCATGCGCGCATTCATGCTGCGACGCGCGAACGCTACAATAAAGATTTCGTGATCATCGCGCGCACCGATGCGAATGCCGTCAACGGTTTTGACGACGCGCTCAATCGGATCAAGATCGGATTTTCTGCCGGCGCCGATGTCGGATTTCTGGAAGCGCCGACCAGCATGGAGCAAATCGATCGCATCATAAATGAAGCACCGGGGCCGATGCTGCTCAACGTCGTTGCCAACGGCAAGACGCCGATGCTGACGGTCGATCAGGTGCGCGATCTCGGATTCAAATTCGCGATTTGGCCCGGCGCTCTCAACCGCGCGGCGATCGCTGCGATGCAAGCCGCGGTTCGCGAATTCAAGAAGACCGGAACCGACGAACACACGTCCGTCGGGTTGGGACCGACCGAGATTTTCGAGATTCTCGGACTTTCCGAGACGCTCGCCATCGACACGCGCGCGCAACAACGATAGAACACTCCGGACGTTACCGCGCACTGGCCATCATGACGGCCGCCCAAATCGGCGGCGCCGTCGTGCAGCAAGGTTACGGTTCGCTCGCGCCGTTCATCGTTGAATACTTCCGCATCAACAAAGCAGCGCTTGGCGCATCCTTCACGCTGATCATGCTCGGCTCGGCGTTCACGGTTGCGCTCGGCGGCATGGCGGTCGATCGCTTCGGCGAGCGCACCATGACGATCTTCGCGGGCGTCGGCATATTCCTCACGCTCACGATGGCGGCGCTGATGTCCACGTACGGCGCAATGATCGCATGGCTGTTCATCATGGGCTTGACGTACGGCGCGATGACGCCCGCGGGTGGACGCGCAATCCTCACCTGGTTCACCCGCGATCGCGGTTTCGCAATGAGCATTCGTCAGATGGGCGTACCGATCGGTGCGATGGTCGGTGGAGTCATGCTGCCGCTGCTTGCAACGCACTGGAACTATCGCGCCGCCCTTTTCGGCGGCGCAATTTTAGCGCTCGTGCTAACGGCCGGTGCGGCGACGCTCTATCACGACGCATCGGAAGATGCGTTTCCGGCACCGCGCTTCCATCAAGTTTTTGGCGGTATTCGTTCGATCGTGCTCGATCCGCGCATGTTGTGTCTTGCGACGACGTGCGCGCTGCTCGCAATCGCGCAGCAGACCATGGTCGGATTTCTGGCGCTCACCGCAGTAAATCGCGCGCACGTGTCGATCACGCTTGCCGCCGGTGTCTTTATCGTTGCGCAAGCAGCGTCGATGATGGGGCGGCTCGTGTGGGGACGCGCGAGCGACGTCATCTTCGGCGGTGATCGCGTCATGCCGATCGCGCTTTCGTGCGGCCTGCTGGTTTTTGCAGCCGCAGGTTTGGCGATCACGGCACCGGGCGCGACGCTCGTGCTGTTCGCGAGTGCGCTGCTCTATGGGTTCACCGGAGCGGGTTGGAACGGACTCTTTGCGGCCGCAATGGCGGAGATCGGCGGCGCGCGCCTTGCGGGCAGCGCAATCGGGATCGGACTGACGGCCGTTTTTTTCGCGGGCGCAGCCGGGCCGCTCGCATTCGGCGCATTTGCGGATGCGTACGGACTCTCGTCAGCATGGTGGCTGATCGCCGTGCTGGCAGCAATCGGTGTTTTTCCCGCAGTGCTTGCACGCCGCGCGTTTGCGGCGGCCGAGCTGCGCGAGCGAGCCTCACTGGGCTAAAGGCGGACGGGTTAAGCCCGGCTAACTACGGGCGGCTGTCCGTGCCCAGATGGCGGAATTGGTAGACGCGCAGGTTTCAGGTACCTGTGGCCGCGAGGTCGTGGGGGTTCGAGTCCCTTTCTGGGCACCAAACGTCCAAGCGTTCGCTGTGACCCATATTTTGATTTTCGACGTCGAAAATTTGGGACAGGCGAGCACCGGAAAAAATTCCGGGACAGCGCCTAGGTCGGCTGTTGGCGTCGGTGCGGATCCGACGCAATGGGGACATCGATCGCAAAGCGACGAGTCCTTCACAAATGCCGACAAGCAATTTGGACGATTTGATACGCGAGATGAGTACGAAGCGCAAATGCTTCCGGAAAGAATTCGCTTAATTCACGACGTCTTGAGTAAGAACGATCGAAAACTGATCGTCTGCTACGGGAAGGCGAGCCGGCGAGTCTTCGAGCGGATTTTCGAGGACGCTAAATGGCGTGACGCCGGAAAGGACCGCGTCGCGGATTTCAATGGGGCTAGGATTGTTTTAACCGATCACTTTAGTACGCGCCGATTCTCTATTAAAGGTATGCAAGAGCTTGCTGAAGCCGCACTTGCACCTCCCGCCGGGGCGTGCCCAGCGGAGACCAGCGCCTCGCCCGCATGGAACGTGCGCTCGACTCGCTCAGCAATAGCGTCGTTTAGAAGCACCACGGTCTCCCGGCCGAGCGTTACGGCAAGCGCCTGTTTCATTGGTCCATCTGGTTTTTTTTGAGGATAGACAGCAACCGCTCCGCTTGCTAGAATCTTAAATATGCGGGTGGAGCCTAATGCCTTCACCGTTTTTGTGGAGAGGGTGTTAACGCATGTCTTCGATCGCTTTTGCCTTGCCCGTCGCGAGCGGCAAGAACGGCGCCGATGCGCGGAAGTTCGTTGAAGCACTACTGCATGACGAGTCCGGCCACTTCAAGCGGCGGATGTTGGCTCGCGGCTATAAACGATTTCAGGTATTCCACCAGCAATGGCCTGTCGAGCTGTTCGTCGTTTACGCAGAGTCCGACGATATCCATACCACCTTGAAGGGGCACGACGAAGACGACGACTTCGAGAAGTGGTTCGATAAGCAATACGAAGAGCTCACCGGGCACCATCCGGAAAGAGTCGCAGCTCACATCTCGGAACTCGTCATGGACTGGCATCCGACAAAGGGCGGTTCCAAAACGCACCACCATTAGTGCGAGCGCCTCTCGACCGGGATGAGATGTTCGTCGACGCCCTGATAGCGAAGGCGAAGAGCGATCGTCTACCGGAGCTTTTCGCGGCTCCCCACCCGGAGGCTTTGTACGTGCGGCGCCGCGCGGGGATCGTCGTAGTTGCGCTGCGGCAAGGGCATCTCGACCAGACCCAGTTGGCAACCATCCGGCGTTACCGGCTGGCGAACCGGCTGATGTACGGCGAGGTCGATTCGGCGTTGGTCGGTCAGCACGGCGTCGAGTGCGAATGGTGGTGCCCCGGTGGGAGCGATGACGTTCACATTCTGGCCGCGTCCGCGGAGTCAGGGGAGTTGGTGGGCTACCTCGTCTTGTCTTTTCTCGGGAGCGCAAACTCCGAGATGACATTGCGAACCGAGGCGCGGCCACGCTTCTCCGCCGAAGACGTGTTCGGGTGGCGCGTCTTTCATGGCGTTCCTGGGCTGGCCGACCAGCCGCTGACGAGGGTCGCTGAACTCATGCGCTTCATGCGCACCAATTGGCTCGGGATGCTGAACCCGCTGGCGATTCGCGGGCCAGTCGAGGTGGGTGTCGCGCTCTATTATCTCATGACTGGCCCTTTGGCGGCGGACACGTTCGCTTTGGTCGCTGACGTCACAGAATACAAAGCGCAGCGCAACCTCGATTTCTTCGACTTTCCGACGCTCGCGCTAAGAGACGCGCAGCCGATCGACAATAGGCTTCTTTCTTATCCTCGCTGCACGGAGGACGCATATCCGATCGTCATGCTGACGAGTGCTTTTCCGAAGACTGCCAAGCGAGTCGCAACGATCGAAGCCGCACTGAGCCTGGCCGGAGCAGAGGGTATGCGGACGTTGATTGATCTCCGAAAAAAGAACCGGTAGGGTCAGTTCACTCTCGCGAAGGTACCAAGACCGAATTATGGGATGCCTTGTAGGCGATTGCTAAATCCGGGCTACGCTCATAGGGATTGCAAATTCTGGTCCGGAGCCCCAAGCGTTATTGAGCAATCGTTTAACGCGGTCGCGGTGATGCGCCAGTTCGACGGAACGATAATGCCCGCCAGAGCCGTCAGCACGACAATCGGTTCAACCGTCAGCGGGCCGCCACGACTCCATCCAAGATCGCACCCGGCATCGGGCCGAACCGGTTGGGCCCCGACGAGCTGGGCGTACAAAACCAGATCAACAGAACGATGTTGCCGACTAGCGGGACAAAGATCAGTAGCAGCCACCAGCCGCTGCGGTTGGTGTCGTGCAAGCGACGGACCGCGACGGCGAGGTATGGCATCAGGAACACGAGCGAGATGGCCCAGAAGAGCGCATCGCGTTCAAACAACGCATGATCGAGGAGGCTTGCGAGGCCGAACACGATCGTCCCAAAGAGCACGAACCACCAGTATTCGGTGCCGCCGGCGCGTCCGCTGAACATGAGCCAGCGCGCGAAGGCGCTCCTGATCGCTTGCGGCAGGGTCATGAGCAGCGCTCCTTCCAGACGAATTTAGGCGGCACGCACCGGGCGTGCATCGATCATGTCGTTGGTACGAAGACGCGGCAGCCTGTGTTTCGACATTCCTTGCCCGCCAGCGGGCCTAAACGGAAGCACTTCGACTTTTCACCCCGATTGGGCAAAACGCGGCCGATAAACCCGCGGTCTATTTCCGAGATAGGTGCGCGATCATGGCTGTTGGACACGAGGCCGTCTCATGGGACGGCGTCGAGCACATGGAGACGAAGTAACTCTATACGGTCCGTCGTGTAAAGAGGCGCAGAATGTACAACAGAACGATTCCGCCGACGAATGCGACGAGCACGCTGTAGAGGTTGAAGCCGGTCACGCCGGCGTGACCGAACAAGTTGAAGATCCATCCGCCGATGAACGCGCCGATGATTCCGATGATGATGTCGCCGATAATCCCGCCGGGTCCCTCACCCGGAACGACCCATCTTGCCAAAATGCCGGCGATAAGCCCGACGATTAGCCATGCGAGAATGCTCATAAAGCTAACTCCATTTGAAAACGGCTCCAAAATAGTTGTCCAGGTAAGGCTATAACCAAACACGATCCGGGCATAGTGTCCATGAAATGGCAGTTAAGAAGAAGTCAAGGAAAGCCGCAAAGCGCGCAAAACCAACATTAAAGCGCGCACTCGGGTCTGCAAAGAAAACAACGCGAACCGTTCGCAAAGTCAGCCGCGCGGCGAAAGAGGTCAGCGCAATGGTCGAAGCCGGCGCTGCCGCTCTCGAAGTCGCGCTCGACAATCCCCGAAAATTGAAGAAGTCAGCCGCGAAAAAGCGTAAGCGCTAGCTAAAGCGGTCGAGTATCGCGCGACCCGGCGCACCGACCTGGGCTTTCCAGGCGGTGATCGCGTCGGCGGCAGCAACGGCTGCGCGTTTGCGCAGCGCCGGTGAAACGTCGCCGACGATCGTGACGTTGTTGGCGCGCATCGTTTCTTCGTTGCGCGCAAGTCGCGTTTCGATCGCCGTCCACTGCCGCATCTGCGTGTGTGAGGCGGCCCCATCGACGGCGGCTCGCAGGTTGGGTTCGAGCGCGTCGTAGAGCCCTTTGTTCATCGTCGCAAAGCTGAGCGGGAACGCGTACTCAAGCTTGGTGTAGACCGGGAAGTATTCCCAGAGCTTCCGGCCCGCGCCGCCGTCGCCGGACGAAAGCACGGCATCGATCGCGCCACTTTTGAGCAGCGGCATGGCTTCGCCGAACGTTAGCGATTGCGCGTGCGCACCGAGCGCGTTCATAACAGTGGTGCTGGTCGCGTCGTAGGTGCGGATGTGCAGCTGCGCGACGTCGCTCGGTTCGCGGACCGGAATCTTTGCCCAAATCCCCGACGGCGGCCACGGGCTGACGTAGAGCAACCGATGACCGAGTCGCGTGAACGTCGCCTCATACGTAGGGCGCGCGATCTCGTAGAGTCGCCGCGCATCGGCCGTCGACGTCGTCAAGAACGGCAGCGACGAGAGCAAGAAAATCGGATCGGTTGCGCCCACGACGCCGCCGAACACATCGCCGGCTTGCAAGCTGCCAGCGCCGATCGCGGCAATCGCCTGTGACGCTTTGACACCGCTGCCGTCGAAGGCCGGCGAAACCGTTAACTCGTTGCGGCTCGCACGCGCAAGCTCTTCCGTAAACGCGACGATGCCCGCGCCCGACATCGAATCGCGTGGATAGTCGGTGGCCATCGACCAGCTGACTTGCGCGAACGACTTCGCTCGCGTCGCGAAGATCGCGGCGAGCGAAGCGATAACGGTAGCCCGTTTCACGGCCTCAGGCGCTTACGGTTTTACGGCCGGGTTTGTGTACGAGAATGCGCCTTTGGGATTCGGCCGTACCCAGACCATGAGATCCCACACGGACGGGAAGTTGAAGATCGTCACGACGTCACTTGCGCGCTTGACCTGGTGCATGCGCACCAGCGTTGCCGCGCGCGGATTCGCGAGGCTGCCGCCCGCATTGATAAAATCGTCGTCGGCGACGTAGAGATCGTAGACTGTCTTCCCGGTACGCGGATTGTGCGTCACGTAGTGCATGTGGCGGTCGAATTCCCACCAGCGGCCGGGATTGATTCCCCAAATGTTCGGACGTACTTTCGACGTCTTCAAGCGAGAGAAATCCGCGCCCATCAACTTTCCGTGCTTGTCATACCAAAGTTGACTGGGATGCTGCGCGTCGGCCGATTGCCAATCCTTATTTGCGTAGCTGATCGCACCGGTGTCGTCGACCCCGGTATATCGCACGTACCCGGCAGCTTGGGCTTCCTGCGCCGTCGCAAAGCGCGACATCAAATCGGTTTGCGACGATGCGACAAACGCTTTCTCACGTGCGGTCATCGTTCCGGAATAGATCGGTTTCTGAAATCCCGGATGCTCGTTGGCAAATGCCACCGATCCCATCGATAAACTCAAGGCAAGTGCTACCAGCCAATATCTCATGCCGAAGTAACTCGTGACCCGTTCGAAGATACCTTTTCACGGAGCACGGGTACCGGCGGGGAGGGAAGCGGCGCCGGCGGCAATGCTGAGACCGGTGTCTGGCCGCGATAACGCTTGAGCAAGAAAGGCAGGCCTGCCGCAAAGATCGTGGCGATCGCGAAGACGCGCGTGGCGTCGGTCGCCGCAAGATTTTGGGCTTCGCTCGCGACCAGCTGACTCAGCTGCGCGATGGCTTGCGAACCGTGTTGCGCGACGTACGAGGCAACGGCGCTGTTCCCGAGGTTCACCGAACCTGCGAGGCCGCTGAGCGCGTTGTCGTAACCGCGATCGAGCAACGTCGCGGCGTATGCGGATCCGGCCGATGCACCAATCTGCTGCACGAGCCGCGTCAGCGCCAGCGCCGACGGAATCTCAGCTTGCGGAACGGTTCGGAAGAGTACGACGCTGAGCGGCACCCAGATGAACGCGTATCCGATGCCGCCGACGATTTGCATCGGCACCAGCGCTGCGAACGTCGTGTGCGTCGTCATAACGTTGGCTTGCACCCAGGTTGCAATCCCGGCCAGCGCGATTCCGCCGGCCGCGACCCAGCGCATGTCCCAATTCGCTTGCGACGTCACCCACGTCGTGAGCGGAAAGAGCACGACCAGCGTCCCCGCGCGCACCATGAGCAGCAGTCCTGCGAGGGTCGTGGTAAAGCCGAGCGACGTCTGCGCCCACTGTGGCTGAATGAAGATCAGCGCGAAGATTCCGCCGGCGACGGCAAAGTAGATGATCGCAAGCGCCCAAACCGTGCGGTGGCGGAACGTCCGTAACGCTACGCCGGGCGCGCGTGCGCCGAAGAGCTCCCACAAGACGAAGACGACAAGCGCAACGACGGCGATGATCGCTGCCAAGCAAATGCGCGAATCGTCGAACCAACCGTTGCGTTCACCCTCGTCGAGGACGTATTGCAACGCGCCGAGTCCGAGCGCGAGCAAACCCACGCCGAGTATATCGAAGGGCATGCGCTTGGGCGGAGCCGGATCGCGAATAAAAAGCAGCGTTAGGATCGTTGCACCGATCCCGAGCGGGACGTTGATGAAGAAAACCCAGCGCCAGGTCAAGTCGTCGGTGAGAATTCCGCCCAATGTCGGGCCGAGGGTCGGTCCCAAAATGACGGCGAGCGCGAAGAGCGACTGACTCGTCGCCAGCTGTGCGGGCGGGAAGGTATCGCGAATGATTTGTTGGGCCGGCACCATCAAGCCGCCCCCGAACGCGCCTTGCAAAAATCGAAGGCCGATCTCGGTGGACGTGTCGTTCGCGAGCCCGCACAGAACCGACGTCACCGTGAACCCGACGATCGAAATCGCAAAGTAATTTTTGCGCCCGAGCATCGTCTGAAACCACGGCGAGAGCGGAATGATGATGACGTTCGCAATGATGTAGGCGGTGATGAACCACGCGCCTTGATCGACGGACGCGCCGAGCGCGCCGTCGATCGTGGGCAGTGCGACGTTGACGATTGTTGTGTCAGCCAGCTGCATGAGCGCAGCCAACATCACGGCGGTCACGACGAGCGTACGTCGTGTGCCGTATTCGACGACCAAAGGCATGGCTTCTAGATCAGGTCGTCGTTCTCGCGCGTGATCTGTGCGAAGAAGTCGTGTGCAGCGCGTTCGCGCGCATCGAGATGGACGATCGAGTCGACGCTTTCACTGTGACGGACGAGTGATGCGGCATCGGCAACGAAGGTCGACCATGCGTCGCGATCGCCTTTAGAAAGCGCGGCGACGTAGGAGTCCGTGACGGCCTCGGCTTCGGTAAGAAAGCTCGCCGAGAGGCCTCCGAGCGCCACGGCATGCTGCCGTAGGCGTTGGAACGACCCCAAGGCGTCGGTTGTTAGGGCTACTGTAGACGGAGCGCCCTTGGGAATGGTAAAATACATCTTGTACCAATAATAGTACAACAGCTATTTTACTGTCAAGCATGTCACCAAACGAAATTGCCGAGGCGCCGGCCCAACAGCGCGAGTTCTGGTACCCCGAGCGCGAGGATATCACGATCTACGGGATCCTCGCAGCTCTCAGCGACCCCACGCGGCTGGAGATCGTTCGCGCCCTTGCGCGCCAGGAAGAATGCTGTCCCTTCGAGTTTCTCGACATCGGCAGCAAGCAGAATCTGCGCCACCATTTTAAGGTGCTGCGCGAGGCCGGCCTAGTTAAGGCCCGCTATGAGGGCCGCAACAAGTACGTGTGGCTGCGCCGCGACGATATCGATTCGCTCTTCCCCGGTCTCCTCGACGGGCTGCTTAAGGCAGTCGAGGCTTCTAGCGCCAGGTAGGGCCGCAGTTTAAATAAGCTGTATACTCGGGTAAACCAGCTAGACGACGCGGGGGTGACGTCTATGTTGTCTCCTGATTCCGTTAAAATTTTACTCGTCGACGATTCCCGGACGAATCTCGCGGTCTATCAGACCATCCTTCGTCAACTTTCGGGCGCTGTTTGCGTGCCGTACGAATCGCCCGAGCACGCGCTCGCATGGGCCTCGCAGAACGAGCCTGATCTCGTTCTCGTCGACTACCAAATGCCGAAGATGGATGGGCACGAGTTCATCAAGCATTTTCGTTTGCTTCCCGGACGCGCGTTAACGCCGATCGTGATGATCACGGCATCGCAAGACAAGACCGTGCGGCAGACCGCGCTCGAATTGGGCGCGACCGATTTTCTGAACAAGCCCGCCGACCCGCTCGAATTCATCGCACGTGCGCGCAATTTGCTGGCATTGCGTGAAGGTCAAAAGAAGCTCGCGGATCGCGCACTTCACCTCGCCGATGAAGTCAGGAAGGCGACGGCTGCGCTTGCGGAGCGCGAACGCGAATCGATCCTTCAGCTGTTGTGCGTCGCAGAATTTCGCGACAAGGACACTGCGAGCCACATCGTCCGCATCGGACAGCTGGCGGCGGTCGTCGCACGCGTCGTCGGCGAATCTCCGGATCGCGTCGAGATGATCGCGCTTGCCGCGCCGATGCACGACATCGGCAAAGTCTCGACGCCGGACAACATTCTGCTCAAGCGCGGGAAGCTGACGCCGGAAGAATGGGTCATCATGCGTCAGCACACGACTGCCGGTTATGAGATTCTCGCCAAAAGCAAATCCGATCTGTTGCGTGCGGGTGCCGACATCGCGCTCACACATCATGAAAAATTCGACGGTTCGGGCTATCCGCGCGGAATGAAAGGTCGAGACATTCCCCTCTGGGGCCGCATCACGGCCCTCGTCGACGTCTTCGATGCGCTTACATCAGAGCGTCCGTACAAGAAGGCATGGCCAGTCGGTGAAGCGCTAGAGCGGATCAAGGCGGATAGTGGTTCGCATTTCGATCCGGACCTCGTTGAGGCGTTCATGGGCGCAATGCCCGAGGTTACGGCCGTGCGCGTGCGTTTCCCCGACGAGCGCGTCGCCTAAGCGCTACTTCGAATCCATATGTTCGACGCCGTCCCATTCGAGCGTCCGAACGGCTGAGGCCAGAATCGCGCAGCGGTCGCGATAGTATGCGGCCGCGTGGTCTTTTTTGTTGCGCGCGACTTCTCGGAAGTAGCGATACGCTTCGGTAAACTCGCCGTGTGCGTACGCCATGCGGCCCAGATCGAATTCGTCGCGCGTTTTGATCTTGTGCTCGAGCAAATCCGGTGGATCGGCTGCAAAGACGTCGTAGATCGTGACAGGGTGGGTCGCGCCCTTCACCTGCACGTCGCCGAGCCGTCGAGAAGGCACCCGGGTGGGATCGACTTCCGACATCACGGTGCTGCTGGCGAGGATCAGCACGCCAAAGGTTTTCGTCAGACTTTCGAGGCGCGAAGCAATGTTGACCGCATCGGAGATGACGGTCGTCTCAAACCGTTGCGTTTCACCTATAGTTCCGAGCATTAGATCCCCGCTGTGCACGCCGATCCCGATAGCCACTGGCGGATAGCCCGCGCGGAAGCGCTCTTCGTTATACACGACCACGCGTTTTTGCATGGCGACTGCAGCCTCGATGGCTTGCCTGGGCGATTCCGGAAAGAGTGCCATGATCGCATCGCCGATGTACTTGTCGATAAAGCCGTGGTAGTCGCGAATGATCGGGCCGATGCGCGTCAGGTATGAGTTGACGAACTTGAACGTCTCTTCCGGCGTCATACCGCCCGAAAGCGTCGTGAACGACCGGATATCCGAGAACAGGATCGTCATCGTCTCTTCCGCGTGATCGCCGAGCTGCAGGCTCTTGATGTCCAGACGTCCGAGCTGGCTCATGAACTCACGCGGTATGAATCGTGTCGCGGACTCGTTGTATTCGCGAATGTGCTGCCGCATAGCGGCGAAGGTCCGCGCGAACTCGTCGATCTCTGCGATGAACGAGTCGTGGGGCGGCCGTTGCGAGAAATCGAGATTTCGAATCGCGAGCGCGTCGCTGCGTAATCCGTTCAGCGGCCGTGCGATCAGTTTCGCAAGCCAAAACGCAATCGGAACAGACATCAAAATCAAAGTGAGACAGAGGATCAGGGCGTCGTTGCGTACGCGAATCGCCGACGTTAGCAGCTCATCTTCGGGGATTGCGACCGCGAAGCCACGTACCGCTCCCTCGCGCTGCAGCACCGGGGTCATACGATAAAGCCAAACGCGTCCGTGCGCGTCCTTGAATGTCCCCTCAGATTGCATCGTCGTTGAGGACGCCGCGTGGTACGCCGCGACGAGCGGCGGAGCGTTCATCTGCGCCAACGTCGCCGCCGGTGCGCCCGGACGTTGATTCGCTTGTTGGAGTTGCCTTGGATTCGAAAACGCCAACACCTCGCCGCTCGGTTCGATCACGGCAGCCAGGGTCGAGGGCGTCGGCAGCAGGCGCGCAATCTTTTGCGAGATCGACGTCAAGTCGATGTCCACACCGAAGACGCTGCCGGCCGGCGAGCGCTGCGACAGCGTGATGCCGAGGTGATGTGTCGTGAAGAAAATGTACGGCGACGTAACGTACACGCCGCTCGTTTTCGCTGCAAACCACGGACGCGTGCGCGGATCGAAATCGGGATTCGGATCCGGACGCGTCGAGAGCAATTCAAAGTTGCGATCGAAGAACGAGTAGCTGCCGATCGTTTTCTTTCCGGGCATCCGACCGATGCTGCGCAGAAGGTAGGCAGCGTTACTCGGAATCTCGAGATTCGGTGGTTTTGCTTGATCGAGGCGCAAGAGGAAGAAGAAATCACCGTCGGGGTAGCCCGCGTACGCGGCGACGCTGAGATCGTTGGATTTGATGATCGACGTTAGGACGTTCTTTGAATGTAGACGCGCTTCGAACGTTCTTGCGGTTGCGAGATCGCTGCCCGTTGCAAGCGCAAGCGCATAGCTGACCTCCCAGCGCACTTGCCCGATATCTTGCGTGAGAACGGTCGTGGTGCTATCGAACAGCAAACTCGCAGCGTGAAGGCTCTCGCTCTTCATGCGCTCGTAGAATATTGCTGCGGTCAGCAGGCCAATCACCAGCGTGAGCAGCGCAAAAAGCGCCGCCAGATACGCCTGAATCGGGACGCGTCGGCGCGATAACAAGGACCCAGGCTTCCGTTGCCTCGCCTAACGCTCCCTCGGCTGAGCGATGGACGTGATCTGCGCCACGTATCGAGAGTCGCATCCACGGGGTGTAGCGAATGAGTCGAGGGAGATGGTGGCGAGAGCATGGCGATGATCGGGACAACGGTTCAAGTCCCACTGCCCGAGATGGGCGAGAGTGTTACCGAAGGTTCTGTTGTCGAGTGGCGCAAGCACGTCGGCGACTGGATCGATAAGGGTGAGACCTTAGTCGAGATCACGACCGAGAAGGTCGACGTTGAGGTCCCCGCGCCCGCATCGGGCGTTGTATCGAAGCTCCTCGCGAACGAAGGCGCGACCGTAACGGTCGGCACGCCGCTCGCGGAGATCGACACGGCCGCGAAGCGTCCCGACGGCGCACCGGCTCCGAAAGCCGCCGAGGTGCAGGCCGCTCCCGCCGCTGCGCCCGCTCCTAAAGCGGCCGAAGCCGCGCCCCCAAACGGCAGCGCCGCAAACGGCGGCGTTGCAACGCCGCAAGCGCGCCGTGTTGCCGAGCGCAACAATGTCGACCTCCGCGGAATTCGCGGAACCGGACCGGACGGGCTCGTCGTTCGCCACGATGTCGATGCCGCGATCGAAAGCGGCAGCGCCAAACCGGCCGTGAGCGCAACACCCGGCGGCATTCCGCTGCCGCCGCTTCCGAAAGACGCGAAGACAACGCCGCTTCGCGGTCCCGTCGCAATGCTCGCAAGTGCGATGGAGCAAAGTCTCGCGATTCCAACCGCGACGAGCTTCCGTACGATCGGCGTCGGCACGCTCGACGTGCGCCGCCGTCAACTCAATGACGCGCTCGCCGCCGCCGGCAAGCCGCAGAAAGTTTCGTTCACGCATCTGATCGCGTACGCAATCGTGCAAGCTGCGCGCGACGTCCCCGGCATGACCGCCAGCTTCCGTCGCGAGGATGGAACGCCGACGCGCGTCGACGGTCCGATCAATCTGGGTCTCGCCGTCGACGTCACGCGCAAAGATGGAACACGATTCCTCATCGTCCCAGTCATCAAAGCTGCGGACACGCTGAACTTTGTTGCATTCCACGATCGCTACGAAGAGCTGATCGCAAAAGCGCGCGACAACAAGCTCGGCGCGGATGACGTCACCGGCGCGACGATGACGCTGACCAACCCGGGTGGGATTGGTACCGTCGCATCCGTTCCGCGTCTCATGGCCGGACAAGGCGTGATCGTTGCAGCGGGCGCGATCGGTTTGCCGCCGGGCTTTGCAAAATCACCGCCGCAGGCGTTGCAGTTGCTCGGTGTTGAGAAAGTCATGACGATGACGAGCACCTACGATCATCGTGTGATTCAGGGTGCGCTCTCGGGCGAGTTCTTGCGCCGCATCGATCAGCAGCTGGGCGACAACGCGTTCTACGACGCGATCTTCCTTGCGTACGGCGTGACGCCGTCCGCGCGCGCGCTCGCAATCGTCAGCGAACCCGCGACGGGTACACCAGTAGCCGGCACTGCGCCGAGCCTCGAGCTCTTGCGCGGCGTCGCTGCCGGAGCTGCAATCATCAATTCGTATCGCATGCACGGACATCTGGCTGCGAACCTCGATCCGCTCGGATCGGAGCCGCCGGGCGATGATGGTCTGGATCCGCGCAGCTACAGTCTCACGCCGGCGCTGATGTCGGCGATTCCGGGCGCTGCGTTGCACACAAAACTTCAAGGGAACTCGCTCGCCGATATCTTGCCGAAACTGCGCGAGACGTACGCCGGACAAATCGCGTACGAGGTCGAGCACATTTCGAATCGCGAGCAACGCCGCTGGCTTCGCGACTATATCGAAGGCGGATTGCACCGTCTCAAGCTCTCACCCGAACGCCTGGTGCAAGTGCTCGGACGCCTCACAAAAGTTGAGGCGATGGAGCGCTACATGCGCAAGAACTTCCTCGGGCAGAAGACGTTCTCGGTTGAAGGGCTCGACATCATCGTTCCGATGCTCGAAGAGACGATCTCGATGCTCGCCGACGACGGAACGAAAGCTGCCGTCATCGGCATGGCGCATCGTGGACGTCTTGCAACAATCGCGCACGTCGTGAATCGCCCCTATAAAGAGCTGCTCGGCGAGTTCGAAGCCGCGAAGATGCGCGGCGAGCAAGAAGAGGGCAACGACGCGCTCGGCGACGTCAAGTATCACCACGGCGCCGACGGCACGTACGTAACGCCGACCGGTACCAAGATCGACGTGCATCTGGCCAGCAACCCGAGTCATCTCGAAGCCGTCAACGGCGTTGTCGAAGGGATGACCCGCGCATATCAGACCGATCACGCCGTCAACCCGCCGGTGCAGCACATGGTCAACGCTGCGCCGATTCTGGTGCACGGTGACGCTGCGTTTCCCGCGCAAGGCATCGTTGCCGAAGTCCTCAACCTGCAATCGCTTCCGGGCTACACGACCGGAGGCACGATCCATCTGATCGCAAACAATCAGCTCGGTTTTACGACCGATCCGGATCAAGGCCGCTCCACGCGTTACGCGAGCGATCTCGCCAAGGGCTTCGACGTTCCGATCGTGCACGTCAATGCCGACGACGTCGAAGCGTGCATGAGCGCCGTCCACTTCGCCCTTGATTTCCGCGCGAGGTTCGGACGCGACGTGCTGATCGACGTGATCGGCTATCGCCGTTTCGGACACAACGAGCAGGACGAGCCGGCATACACGCAGCCCGGCATCTACGAGAAGATCAAGAACCATCCAACCGTTCGCGAGCTTTTCGCCGCGAATCTCGTCGCGCAAAATATCATCTCACAGCAGCAGGCCGATCAGCTCGTTGAAGCCGCAAACGAACGGCTTACACGGCAGCATGAAGAGGCAAAGCAGCACGCGAGCCTCCTAATCAAGAAATCACTGATCGACTACGCAACCGACGAATCAACCGATACGCGCGTCGCGCGCGAGAAAATCTTGGCTTGGAGTCACGAGCTGATCCGCGTCCCCGAAGGCTTTGCGGTCAGCACGAAGCTCGAACGTCAATTCAGCAAACGCGAAGATGATCTCGAAAAAACCGGCGCCATCGATTGGGGCCTCGCGGAATGGTTTGCGTACGCGTCCATGATCTCCGAAGGGACGCCGGTGCGTTTGACGGGGCAAGACACCGAACGCGGAACGTTCAGTCATCGTCACGCCGTGCTGCACGACGCAATCACCAATGCTCGTTACGTTCCCTTGCAGCATCTCGCCGGCGCGAAGGCCTCGTTCGAGATCTACAACAGCCCGCTCTCGGAATACGCGTGCGTCGGATTCGAATACGGTTATAGCGTCGTCTCCGAAGAAGCGATGGTGCTGTGGGAAGCGCAGTTCGGCGATTTCTCGAACGGCGCGCAGATCATCATCGACCAGTTCATGGCCGCGGGCCTCGCAAAGTGGGATCAGAAGTCGCGCTTAACGCTGCTTCTGCCGCACGGTTACGAAGGCATGGGTCCGGAGCATTCGAGCGGGCGCATCGAGCGCTTCTTGCAGCTCTCCGCCGAAGGTAACATCCGCGTCGCGGTTCCATCGACGTCTTCGCAGTATTTCCACTTGCTGCGGATGCAGGGGCTCGATCATCATGGCTTCCCGATGGTGATCTTCACGCCCAAGTCGCTTCTGCGCAACGCTGTCTCGTTCGGGACGCTCGACGAGCTTGCCAAGGGCGGATTCCAGCAAGTCATCGACGATCCGCGGATGTCGAAGAATCGCAAAGCCGTCGAACGCGTGATCCTTTGCAGCGGGAAGATTTATCACGACTTGGTCGCCGACCCGGCTTACGCGAAGATGCAGAAGACTGCAATCGTGCGCGTCGAGCTGCTCTCGCCGTTACCGCGCAAGCAGATCATCTCGGTTCTCGAAAGCTATCCCAACACGAAAAATGTCGTTTGGGTGCAAGAAGAGCCGAAGAACATGGGCGCTCGCGCGCACGTCCGGCGGCGCCTCCTCGAAAAATTACCGAAGAAGTTCGGCGAAATCGACTATATCGGCCGTCCGTATCGTGCCAGCCCGAGCGAAGGTTATCCGGGCGCCCACGCGGCCGAACAAGAACGCGTCGTTAAAGAAGCGCTTACCGAGTAGTGAACCGCGTCGCGCTACTGCGCGCCGTGAACGTTGGCGGACGCAAGGTTGCAATGGCCGACTTACGCGCCCTCTTCGTTAAGCTCGATTTCGGCGACGCGAAGACGTTGCTGAATAGCGGGAATGTGGTGTTCAGCGCGGATCGACGCTCGGATGGGACGCTGGAAAAACTATTCGAAGCCGAAACGGAAAAGAAGTTCAAGGTCAAGGCCGAGTTCTTCGTGCGCACGACCCAAGAGATGCAGGCGCTTGTCGCGGCCAATCCGTTTCCGAAGGAAGCGAAGACTGATCCGGGTCATCTCCTGGTCGTGTTTATGAAAAACGCGCCGAGCGCGAAAGATGTCGCTGCGGTAGAGGCTGCAAACAAAGGCCGCGAGAGGCTCAAAGCGATCGGCAAGAACCTTTATGTACACTATCCCGACGGTGTGGGCGAATCAAAGCTGCGTTTTCCGTGGATCGGTTCCGGACGCAATTGGAACACCGTCCTAAAAATTGTCGATTTGCTGAGCTGAAGGGAATCACGCCGGAGCCGGTCATAATAGGCGGGACTATGGTGAAAGACATTGCGTTCTGCGCGTATTCGGTCAAAGACGTGCCCGCCGCAAGGGCGTTCTATCGCGACATCATCGGCTTAGAGCCTGGACAAGCGTTCGGCGATCATTGGGTCGAGTTCAATGTCGGCTCGACGGCATTCGGAATCGGCGACGGAACGCCGCTTGGATTCATTCCGGGAAAATCTACGGGCGTTTCGTTCGAAGTCGACAACATTTCCGAGATGCGTGACAAGCTCGTGCAAAACAACATCGAGGTCAGCGACATGCACGAATTCCCCAATTGTCAGGCGTGTTTCGTGACGGATCCGGAAGGCAACCGCTTCGCCCTCCATCAGCTGAAGAGCTAAACGGTATGCTCGGGGAGCGCGCGGCGCTTCGCCGAGAGCAAAACGATCTCCGCAGTTACGCGCGCGATATAACCTTCGCCGACCGCGACGTCGTCGAGTTTGGCGCGGCAGCGGGCCACGACGCTGTGATAACCGATCGCCCCGCCGATTGCATCCATATGTCCGCGCGGCTCGTCGACCTCAATCGTGATCAGCGGATTTTCGGCGATCAGTCGCGCCAGGCGTCCGCTACGCGAGAAGTGCATGACGAAGGCTTCGCCGGTGAACGAATAGGTCTGGGCGACGACATACGGCCACGGATCTTCGTTGATCGCAACGCGGCAAAAGCTTTGCGTCTCGAGCCACGCGCGGACTTCGTCCCAATCCGTCCATGCGAGGTCGGCTCGCCGTGTATCGGGATGGAAAAACGGCGGCGTCGTCATGTAAAGATTGTACGTCAGCGCTTCTGGGCAAACCCGCCCTCAGACGTGGTTAAGAAGTGTGGCATAATCTAGCTCAGTGAGATCGATGGTCGGGGGACTGACCGCCGTGCTATTGCTGGCGGCCATTCCCGCAGGGGCGGCCTCGGGTCCCGCGGAGCTTGGCATGCTTGACGCGACGTGGGCCAAGGTCAATGATTATCAGGCCAACATCGTCTCGCAAGAGTTCGACGCCGACACCCGCCAGGAGCGGCGTTTTCACTTCAGCTACCTGCGCCCCAATCACGTCAAGGCGGAGATCATGGACGGGCCAATGCGCGGGATGGTTGCGATTTGGAACGGCGGCGATAGGGTGATCGTCTTCCATCACGGCATGCTCGCAGGCGTGCGCGTCGGATTTGCGCTGACCGATCGTATGGTCACTTCACCGCGCGGCAATACGATTGCGACCGCTGATTTCGGAAGCGCGCTCGCGTGCTTCGACGCCCACGCCGACTCCGTACGCGAGCGCGAGGGCCCCGATATCGACGGCGCTGCGACGATCGAGCTCGTCCTCAGCGGCGATGGCCCGATCGCGTGTCCCGGTTATTCGGACAAAGACATCCAGACGGTGACGAAAGACGCGGTCATCGTCGATCCGCATACCAATTTGCCGCTACGGCGGATGCGCTATTCGGGAGACACGCTTCTCGAGCAATGGGACATCCACGACTTGCGCGTCAATACGGGTCTAACGGAAACCGACTTCCGTTAGCTTCAACATGCGCTCGATCAGGTCGCCCGGTTCTTCGGACTCGAGCACGATCTCACGATGCACATCACTGATGAATCCGCGCCGCACGCCGTAGTCGAACATCCCGATCAAATTATCGAAGTAGCCTGCGACGTTCAAGATGCCGCACGGCTTCGTGTGAATCCCGAGTTGCGACCACGTGATCACTTCGCAAAACTCTTCGAGCGTTCCGAAGCCGCCCGGCAGCGCGATGAATCCTGCCGACAGCTCGGCCATCAGCGCTTTGCGTTCGTGCATAGATTCAACGATGTGCAGTTGCGAAAGCCCCGAATGTGCGACCTCGCGCTCCGCAAGCGATCGCGGGATGACCCCGATGACCTCGCCGCCGGCCGCGCGCGCCGCATCGGCGAGCACGCCCATCAACCCGACGCGCCCACCACCATAAACGATACCGATTCCACGCCGCGCGAGCAGGGTGCCGGTATCGATCGCGGCTTGCGAAAAACGCGGATCGTCACCGGTCTTCGAACCGCAGAAGACACACAGGCGCACGATGAGATCTACGCGGTTACGAGATCCCGCGGCGATGCGCCCGCGCGATCGAGGGCGGCTTCGAGCATCGTCTCTTGCTGTTCGGGAACCTTCCAGCGCGCTTGCGAGGATGAGCTAAGTTCCTGAATCGGATCGAAGTACACGAAGTACTTGCCGGGCTTCACGCTGGGTGCCGTGTAGACGGCGATACCGTTCTCGCGATCGTAATATTCGAACGAATGCACGTCGCGCTTGCCGCCGCCACCCGGTGCGTCGCAGACGAACGTGGGTGTATTGAAGCCGGCCGTCGCGCCGCGAACGAATTTCTCGATATCGATTGCGCGCTGAATCGTCGTGCGCAGCTCTTCGACGCCTTTAACGAGATCGTGCATGTAGACGTAGTACGGATGCACGTTCACATACGAGAGCCGTTTCACAAGCAGCTCCATCGTCTGCTCATCATCGTTGACGCCGCGCATCAGCACGCTCTGGTTACGAACGATGACGCCGCGCTCGAACAGCCGCTGCATCGCGCGCTGCGTGATCTGCGTGATCTCTTTGGGATGATTGAAGTGCGTGTGAATGACGACTTCTTTGCCGAGCGTCCGCCCTTCGCTGACGATTGCGGTCAGCGCATCGAGCCACGCGTCGTCCGTCAGTAGCTTCATCGGCATGACGGCCGGGCCTTTGGTCGCAAAGCGCATGCGGCGAACGTGCGGGATTGCAAGCAGGGCTTCGCCGATCAGCGTGATGCTGCGCGGCGGCAGCTGATACGTGTCGCCTCCCGAGATGACGATGTCTTCCAGCTCCGGACGTGAGGCAATGTAATCAAAGATGCGCTGCCACTCGTGCGGTGTCGTGAGATGCACTTTCTCGACGTCGCTGGTGTCCGGGCCGATCGCGTATGAACGCGTGCAAAAGCGGCAGTACACCGGGCAGGTTTGCAAGGCGATGAACAGCGCCTTGTCGGCGTAGCGATGCACGAGTCCCGGCACGGGCGCATCGGCACGTTCGTGCAACGAATCGAGCGTCAAACGTGGATGATCGGGACGGATCCCGGATTTGAGCGGAATAAACTGCCGGCGAATCGGATCGTTGTACGGATCGTTCCAATCGATCAGCGAGAGCATGTACGGCGAAACCCGCACGGCCATCGGTGCGAGCGCAAATCCGGCGCGGGCATCTTCGATGAAGGCAGGCGGCGCGTGGCCTTTGATCGTTTCGAGCAACTCTTCCGGCGTCTTGACGGAATTGCGGCCTTGCCAGACGTGATCGAGAAATGTCGCTTCGTCGACCTCGCGATATTTAGGGACGGCGCGCCAAAACTCACCGCCGAGAAGCTCTCGGTGCTCGAGTGACTGAACTGGGCGATCGAGTGAGATCATGCTGACTTGCCGTACGTCTCCGTGAAGTAATCGAGCAGCAGACGATTTGCGCGCAAGGTGTTGAGCGCGAGCTCCGCGTGCCCTTTGGTGTACCCGTTGCCGACGATCATGGTGACGTCTTTGCCGACGCCTTCAGCTCCGAGCGCTGCTGCGGTGAACGACGTGCACATCGAAAAGAAATAAACGGTCCCCTCGTCTCGCGCGCACAGGATCGAGGCTTGCTCGGTACCGGGCACGTTCACGCAGTTAACAACGAGGTCGGCCAGCCCAGGGATGCGGTCGGGCAGAACTGCGAGTAGGGAACCCGGCTTTCGGGCATCGGCTTCGATGAAGTCGTCGACCAAGTTCAGCGAGCGCAAAAGCCGCGCTCCGGGGGATTCGGCGTCGGGCGCAATTCCGATGACCCGGCCGGTCGAACCGGCGCGTGCCTTGGCTTGCGCGCAGGCGAGCAGTCCGGATTTGCCGTCGGCGCCGATGACGACGACCGTCGACCCCGGCTGCGCAAGCCGCCGAACTTGGGCGGGCGCACCCGCGACGTCGAGGACGGCGAGCGCAACGCCGGTCGGAATATCCTCGGGGAGCCGGGCGAAGTGCGCGCACGCAAACAGAATCGCGCGACCGTCGACGTCGACGCGCGCCGTCTTCAGATCGATGTTGCGAATGCGCTCGAGCGAGAGCGGCGTGAGCGTGAGCGAAACGAGCGACGCGATGCGATCGCCGACATGGACTTCGCAACCATCGGCAAGGTTCGTGCCGACGTCCAGAACACGACCGACGAACATCCCACCACTGCCCGTGACGGGATTGTGCTGCTTGCCGCGCGTCGCGACGGTTTCTATGATCGCGTCGCCGACCTTGGTTGGATCGTCGCCTGCGGCTTCGCGCATTTGCCGGAAGCTTGCAGAGTCGATCGACAGCGCGTCGACGCCGCACAGGATCTCGTTTTCGCGCGCAATGGGCGTGTTGTCGAGACGCCACGCCGCCTGGGGCAACGCGCCGGCCGGCTCCAGGACGCGATGCGTCCCGTAGCGGCAGCTTTTGGAAACGCCGGGTGCCGCGGCGATCATGATACGCTCACCGCAATCCCGCCGCGCTCGAAGGGCGTGGAAAGAACGACCGTCGTTTTGGTGCGGGCGACGCCGGCGATGCGCTTGAGTCGTCCGAGCAAATCGTCGAGGTGCGCGGTCGAGCGCGTCACCGTCTTGATGATGAAGCTCTCCTCGCCCGCCACGCTGTGGACTTCGCAGACTTCCGGGAGGGCGGCCAGGTCGGCTACCAGCACGTCGTAGTTGGCATCGGGGGTCGAATAGCAGCCGATGAAGGCCATCAGCTCGAGGCCGAGCAGCCGGCCGTCGAGGCGGGCCCCGTACCCGCGGACGTAGCCCCGGGTCTCCAGACGCTTCACCCGCTCGTGAACGGCGGGGGGCTTGAGGCCAACGATCTGGCCCAGCTCGGCGTAGGTTGAGCGGGCATTTCTTTGGAGCGCGTCCAAAAGCCGGACGTCGAGTTCGTCCAGTTCGGAGTTTCCGAACAGAGCGGTGCTAATCATGGCTGATAGAGTCGATTCGTTCGATATTATGCCCAGACCTGCGGCTGTTTATTCATGAGCTTCCAGCCAGCCGAATAGCCGACCCGTCAAATTGATCGATTTCATGGAGACGGTTTTCGAGGCAACCGAAATCGAGCGCCATTCTCGCCCCGACGGCAGCGTCGGCCATGCCGAGGTGAAAATCGGCGCGCACGTCACCGATTCGGAAAGAGCGCGCTAATCTCACCGAACGGGATGCCGGTCGTTGCAGGTTTGAGATTGCCCGCGAGCATCGCTTTTGCGCTGTCGACGAGCGCCGACATTGCGACGCGATAGAGTGCGCCGCCGAGGCTGATGCGTTTTACGCTTGCGGCTGAAAGTTCGCTGACCGGAACGATACCGGTTCCCGGGCCAATCAGAACGTTGACCGGTTTTGGTGCCACGGCCGCGATGACTTTTTTGATTGCGTCCATATCCGGCAGCGCAGGCGCATAGAGCACGTCGGCGCCGGCTTCCGCAAATGCAACGAGGCGGCGAATCGTGTCGTCGAGATCCTCGCGACCGTTGAGGTAGTTGTCGGTGCGGCCAGTCAGCACGATCTTGCCGTGCGCCGCTTTGGCAGCGGCGCGAATGCGCGCTACGGCTGCGTCGAAGCCGTGAATCGGTGCGTTCGGATCCGCCGTCGTATCCTCGATGCCGACGCCGCCGAGACCCGCGTCTATTGCAGCTTGTACGGTTCGCACGCAATCATCCGGACTCGGGCCGAATCCATCTTCCAAGTCACCGTTGATCGGAAGGCCGCTCGCACGAAACAGAAGTTTTGCGTTGTCGATTGCTTCCTCGAGCGAAACGGCGTGACGTCCATCTTGCCGTCCGAGCGCGAACGCAATTCCCGCCGAGGTGCTGCCGAGCGCAAGAAATCCGGAGCGTTTTAATAATGCGGCCGATGCGCCGTCCCATGCGTTCGGCATGACGAAAGCTTCTTTGCCGTGATGAAGCTGGAGAAATGTTTCGTATGCGTTCATTCTTTTATCCAATGCCGGGTTATGTAGAGCCAGAATGCGAGTCCTGCGTCATTTCGATAGCGAGCGAACTTTCGAACGATCGTCGAGTCTTTCGTTTTTCGCCCGGTCAGCTTCGCGTAGCGTGGGCGCGTCGCGGAATCGAGGACGAGCCGGTGCCGCCGTCCGAACAGCATCATAATGTGTGCGGCCGCATACGGTCCGACGCCCGGTAAAGCTCGCAGCTGTTTCTCCAGCGCCTCGTCATCAAGCACCGTGCGATCCGCAGCGCGTAACGCTTCGAGATCGATCTCCCCGCTTGCAACCGATTTCGCGAGCGAGCGAAGATACGGACCGCGATAGCCGGCCCGCGCAACGTCTTTGTAGAACGATAGCGGGGCGCCCCCCATTTCTTGCGGCGTCGGAAAGGCGTGGGCGCCGCCCGGCGCTTCCGCGCCGAGGTGCTGCACGAGGGCGTTGTTCATGCGAATCGTCGCCGACCACGCGCAATTCGTCGTAAGGATTGTTTTAATGACGTCCTCGAACGCCGTTAGGCTCCGATATAACCGGCCTGCGCCTTTTGTTGCCCATTCTAAGATCGGATCGCCCGCCAGGAGCGCGTAAAACGGCGAAAGATTGTCGTCCAGCGCGAGCATGACGTGAACCGCGCGCTCAATTTCGTCGCTTGTTTTTGCGCTCGGACGCGGACCGGCGACGTCGATCGCAAGTGTGCCCGGCGAGGCCTCGAAGAAATGTATCGTCCGTGCGCCGTGACGCAGCGCGAGGGTCGTCGTCATCCCGCGGTAGTCGTCGTCGGGGACGCTGGGCGCAAGCTCGACGAATCCGTGCGAGCACAAGGTGCGACGAAGGTCGATCGGTTCGCCGCCGGGGCCTTTCAGCGGAAGCGTCAGGCGCTCGTGCGAAACGCGGCCTGATGAAGAGGGTCGCTCTACTTGTTTTCGTGCTGGCATTCTTGACGCTCGGTGCGGCTGCTCCGGCTCCGGTGGTGCGCTTCGACATCGCCGCAGATCCGGCGAATCTCAATCCGCTCTTCGCGCATCCGGATGCCGCCTCCGTTGAAGCCCAGCTAGCGCGGCTGGTGTTCGAACCGTTCATCGATGTGGATGAACACGGGCACCTCGTCCCAGCGTTGCTTTCGGTCATCCCTACCTTGCAGAACGGCGGGCTCTCGCGCGACGGACGCACGATCGTCTACAGATTGCGGCCTAACGTCAGGTGGAGCGACGGTGTGCCCGTCACGTCTTCCGACGTGCTCTTTACGCTCCAAGCGATCGGCAATCCGCACAATCCGGTTCGTTCGCGCGAAGGCTACGATCGAATCGCCAGCGCGTATGCAGTCGACGCACAAACCGTCGTTGTGCGACTCAAGAGCGCCTGGGCGCCGGCGGTCGTTTCGTTTTTCACCGTCGGTGCATCCTCGCAATTCGTCCTGCCCGCGCATCTCTTGATCCACGAGAATTCACTCGAGCGCTCGTCGTTCAACGACCATCCGATCGGTAACGGACCCTATCTGTTCGTTTCGTGGCAGCGCGGCGAGCGTTTGGAATACGTCAGCAATCCACGCTATTGGCGCGGCGAGCCCGCGACCAAGCGCCTCAACGTCGGCATTGTCCCGGATCCCGGAACGAATCTTACGCTCTTGCAATCCGGCAGCATCGACTGGAATCTCATTGCACCGGATCAACAAGCGATCGTCGAACATCAGCCTTACATCACGTTTCGCTACGTACCGCTCGCGCTGGTGGCCGGCATCGTCATCAATACGACGCATCCGCCGCTCGATGACGTGCGCGTTCGTCGCGCACTCGCGGCGTCGATCAACCGGCAAGCCATCAGTCAGAAAATCACGTTCGGACGTTATCCGGTAATCGACACGATCCAGCCGCTCTACTCGTGGGCGCGCGATCCGTCCGTGCACGAGCCGGCGTACGACCCGATTGCTGCGGATCGTATGTTCGATGAGGCAGGGTGGCTGCGTGGACGCGACGGGATGCGCGAGAAGGACGGTAAGAAGCTTGCGCTCGTGTACGTTCAGTTTCCGGAAACGCGCACCGGCGTCGCAGCCGCAACGTTCATTCAAGCCGAGCTACGCATTCGCGGAATCGACGTTACGATTAAGTCGATCTCGAACGCTCAGCTGTTCTTGCCGCAAACCGGGATACTCGCTTCGGGGAAGTTCGATCTCGCATACGTTCCGTTTCCCGTCGGAGTCGATCCGGACGACAGTTTTCTTTTTCGCTGCAACGGCGTCGCAAACTACGCACGCTGGTGCGACGCACACGTCGACGGTTTGGAGCAAGAAGCGCTCATCAACGTGAGCGTGGCGCGCCGGAAGGTGATTTACGCGCAGATCGAGCGAGCCGTCGCCGACGCAGTGCCGATCATCTACCTCTTCAATCCATCCTACGTCTACGCGTACGACAAACGACTTGCCGGCTTCGCGCCGAGCGCTTTCTCGCCCACGTGGAATGCCGCCGGATGGCGATTGACGAAATGAAACGGATGACGCAAGCTCCTCCGCTGACCGGTATTCGGGTGCTCGAGGTCGGCAACTATATGGCGGGTCCGTTCTGCGGGATGCAGCTCGCGGATCTGGGCGCAGACGTCGTGAAGGTAGAGAATCCCGACGGCGGCGACATGTCGCGTCAAGGCGGGCCCTTCGTCGATGGGGAGGGTGCAAATTTTTTGCGCATCAACCGAAACAAGCGCAGCCTCGCGCTCGACCTCAAGACGGAAGAAGGCAAAGACATCTTTCGCAAGCTGGTTGCTCGCACCGACATCGTCGTCGAGAATCTGCGTCCTGGGACGATGCGCGGACTCGGGCTTGATTACGAGCGCTTGCGTGCGATCAATCCGCGCTTGATCTACGTCGTAGCCTCCGGTTGGGGGCAAGACGGTCCGTATGGTGCCTTGCCGGGTCTCGACATCATGGCGCAGGCAATGAGTGGTCTCATGAGCATCACGGGCGAGGAAGGTGGCGGTCCGGTGAAGATCGGTGTGCCGATGTGCGACCTCGTGTGCGCGATGTACGGTGCGCTGGCTGCCGTCTCTGCGCTACGGGTGCGCGAAACAACGGGCGAAGGCCAGCTGATCGACGTCTCGCTCTTCGAGGCCGGTGTGAGCTTCTCGATATACGAAGCCGCGAAGTATTTCACGACCGGCGAAATTCCGCGCCGGCATGGTTCTGCGCATCAAACCAACGCCGTCTATCAGGCCTTGCGCAGCTCCGACGGTTACTTCACGGTCGGCGCGAACTCCGAAAAGAATTGGAGCGCGTTCTGCAAAGTGCTCGGCCTCGAACATTTGATCAACGATCCACGCTACGCCGGTCCGCATCTGCGGCGCGAACATCTTGCGGAACTTGTCCCGCCGATTGAGGCGGTGACGACGACGAAACCCAGTCACTCGTGGGTCGACGAGCTGCAAAAAGCCGGCGTTCCGTGCTCGCTCTTGCAGAACTACGATCAGGTTTTCAACGATCCGCATTTGCTGGCGCGTGACTATTTCGTCGATGCGCCGCACACCAAGGTCGGCCCGGTGCGCCAGCTTGGCTCACCGATGCGGTTCTCAGAGTCGCCCGTACAAATCAAGCGCGCGGGTCCGCTGCTCGGCGAGGATACGGCAGACGTTCTGGGGGAGTTGGGCTTCGACAATCAAGCGATCACTAAAATGAGCGAACGTGGAGTAGTGGGGTTGGCATGCGTTCTGTCCTAACCGACGAGATTCTCACCGAACGAAAAGGACACGTGCTGTGGGTGACGTTCAATCGTCCGCAGGCTCGGAACGCGATGAAACGCGTGATGTACGACCGGCTCGCGGAGATCGCCGACGAGGTCAACGCCGACGATGACGTTCGCGTGGTGATGCTGACCGGCGCCGGCGACAAAGCCTTCGTGTCTGGGACCGACATCTCGGAATTCGAGAACTTCAAGAAGCCCGAAGACTCGATCAACTACGAAGTCCAAATGAACGCCGTCATGGACAAGCTCGAGCGCGTGCGCGTTCCGATGATCGCGGTCGTACGTGGCGCGTGCACGGGTGGCGGAATGTCGATCGCAACGATGTGCGATCTGCGGATTGCAACGCCGGATTCCCGTTTCGGGTATCCCGTCGCGCGGACGCTCGGGAACTGCCTATCGATCGAAAACTACAAGCGGCTCGTCAACCAGCTCGGTTACACTGCCGTCAAGCAAAACGTCTTCACGGCGAAGTTATTTGATGCGCAGCGCGCGTACCAGCTCGGCTTCTTGAGTGAGATCGTCGAGCCCGACAAATTGATGGAGCGCGCGACCGAACTTTCGGAGACGATCGCTGGAAACGCGCCGCTGACGATCCGCGCGACCAAAGAAGCGTTGCGCCGGATCATGCACGAGGGTGCGAATGCCGAAGGACAAGATTTGGTCCTCAGCTGTTACATGAGCCAAGATTTCCGTGAAGGCATGACGGCCTTCTTTGAAAAGCGTCCCGCGAAATGGACCGGAAAATAGCCTAGAGCTTGTAAAACTCAGTCGCGGTACCACCCATCACGGCGGTGCGTCCGGCTTCGTCGAGTTGCGGGATGAGCGCACGCGCCTGGTTCCAGGTGGTGCGATAGTCGGTGCCGAGATTCGAGACCGGCCAGTTGCTCGCGATCATTACGCGCTCGGGGCCGAAGTACGTGAAGACGTGCTCGACGTACGGGCGGAATTGATCTTGCGTCGCATTCGCGAGCGTCGCCGCATTCAGAAATCCGGAAAGCTTGACGTAGACGTTGGGATAGTACGATGCGCGTCGCATCGAGGTTGCCCACGGCTCCCAAAGCCCTTGCGTGGCGGCGGGTTTCCCGAGGTGATCTATGACCACTTTGAGACTCGGTAGACGTTCGGCGAGCGTGCTGACGTGCTCGAGATGCGCGGGCACGGTCGCCGTCGTGTCCCACGTGTAGCCACGTTCCGCAACGAGCCCGAGACTCTCGATTACAGCCGGACGGATGAGCCAATCCGGATCCGGTTCCCAAATGATCATGTGCCGGAAGCCTTTGACGCGCGGCGCTTTGTCGTAGATATCGAGAGCTTCTTCGGTTGCCTTTGGCTGCTCGAGAGGCGCCCACGCAACGACGCCGGCGATGAACGGATGATGGTGCGCGCAATCGATCATGAACGCCGATTCCGAGAGCGTATCATTGGCTTGAATGATCACGGTGCGATCGATGCCGTTCTGGCGAATCAGCTTCAGTAGATCGTCGCCGAGAAAATCGCGACGCAGCGGCGCAAGCTCTTCCCTAGCTTCCATCCACGGTTTAAATCCGGGACGATAGCGCCATAAATGATGATGCGCGTCGACGACCATGCGAGCGAGCTACGCCTCTGCAACGGCACCCACCTCGCGCGGGTTTCGCCCACCGTGGGAAGTATGCGCGGAATCGCAGCTGTAGCGGTTATGATCGGCGCCGCTTTCCTAGGCAGTACGGTAATCACGCCGTTGTACGCGCTCTACGAGCGCGAGTTCCATTTCTCGAACGTCACGCTCACGCTCATCTACGCGGTCTACGTGACCGGTAATCTCGTCGCGCTCTTGCTATTCGGTCGACTCTCCGATCAAATGGGACGCAAGAAGGTCGCCGTTGCGGCAATGCTGCTGGCGGTCGGCAGCGTGTTGCTGTTCTCGTTTGCGCAGAACACCGCGTGGCTTTACGCGGGGCGGATTCTCGGCGGTCTCGCGGTCGGAATCGCATCCGGGACGGGTACCGCGTGGCTCGTCGAGCTCTATGGCGCGGAGCGACGTTCCGCTGCGACCGTGATGGCGACGGCAAGCAACATGACGGGCATCGCGATCGGACCACTCATCGGCGGATTGCTCGCACAATACGCGCCCGACCCGTTGACATTGCCATTCGTCGTCAACGTGCTCATCATCGTCGTCGCAGTCATTATGATTCTCGTTTTTCCGGCCGAGACGGTGCAGCATCGCGTCCGGAGCATCGGCGAGCTCGATCTTCGCCCGCGCGTCGGCGTGCCGAGCGATATTCGGGCCGCATTCGTCCCGCCGGTCGTTTCGGCATTCGCAACGTTTGCGCTCGCGGGGTTCTATTTCGCGCTGATTCCAAGCATGCTGCGCGAAGCGCTGCACAACTCGAACAACGCCGTCGCGGGTAGCGTCGTCTTCGAGATGGTCGCGATTGCCGTCGTCGTTATGATAGTCACGCGCGAGCTGGACGGGCGCGTTTCGATGTTGGCCGGACTCTTCGGGCTCGTGCCGGCGGCGGGTTTGCTCGTTACGGCGCAGCTCTTAGGCTCGATGCTGCTGCTGCTCGTCGCGAGCGCGCTCGTCGGAATCGTGTTCGGCCTCGGATATCGCGGTGGATTGCAGGTCGTGAACGCAATCGCTCCGTCCGATCGCCGCGCCGAAGTAGCCTCGGCCTATTTCATCGGTTGCTTTTCCGGAAACTCGATACCGGTAATCGGCGTCGGCGCGCTTTCGACGCTCTACTCTCTGAATGTCGCGAGCTCTGCGCTCGCGGGAATGGTCGTTCTGCTTGCCATCGTTGCCCTCGTAGCCGCTCGGCGTTAGTCGGGCATCCGCGGCCACTCGGGCTCCCGGTGCGTCTGCGCGATTGCCGCAAGTGCTTCAAGTTTATCCATCACGTCGGGCCTGTTTGCTACTCTGCGGTATAGGCGAATGAATCGGGCAGCTTTACCCCAAACGCCGGCGGCGTTAAAGGTACCAAAGGCGAGTTCCCGATCGAGCATCTTGTGCAGCACGCACGCTCCGAGGGTTTCGTAAAAAAGAGCGCCGGAAGAGCGGGGATCCCTTTCTCCCATACCTGCTCGGCCGTTGGCGCGTCGCCGAGTTCATCGCATAGGCGCTCGAGATTCCCGTCGTAAATGAACGATAGTGCTGCGAGCACCGTCTCCGAATGTGTTAGCTGTACGAGCGACAAAAACGTCGCCGATTGGTTGGATATACGAATCAATTCGAGCTGCCGAAGCGCAGCGTGCACGGAAATAGCGACGACGATGAGCGCAATCGCGGCGCTCGCAGCCGAAATCCACTCCGGCGAAAACATTAGTCCTCTGCCTCGTAACAGACGACTTCAAGTGGATTGCCGTCGGGATCATTGAAAATGACCGCGTAGTAGTTCTCGCCGTACATGCCGCCGAGCACGTCGAAGATGCGTTGATAGAACGCTTCGGCTTTCTTGCGATGCCGCACGCGCATATCGACGTGCGAGATAATCGGTCTCATCGATTATCGCTGTCCCTCGACTACGCAATGCTTCGCATTGCTACGCTCGGGATGACACGCGGCGCCGCGCATCCTTACAACCCTTTAACGACCGATGTTAGGTTATCGATGGATTTTTTGGCGTCGCCGAAGAGCATCATCGTCTTCGGATTTTCGTAGAGTGGATTGTCGATGCCGGCGAAACCGGGATTCATGCTGCGCTTGAGCACGACGATGTTCTGCGCTTTGTCGACGTCGAGAATCGGCATGCCGTAGATGGGCGAGCTTTGGACGTTGCGCGCTGCGGGGTTCGTGACATCGTTTGCGCCGATCACAAGCGCGACGTCGGCGCGCGGAAATTCGGGATTGATGTCTTCCATGTCGTACAACGAGGTGTACGGTACGTTGGCCTCGGCGAGCAAGACGTTCATGTGGCCGGGCATGCGTCCCGCGACCGGATGGATCGCGTACTTGACCTCGACGCCCTTTTTCTCGAGCTGATCGGCAAGCTCGCGCACGCTGTGTTGGGCTTGCGCGACCGCCATGCCGTAACCCGGAACGATGATGACTTCTTTCGCGTACGCCAGCATGACGCCGATGTCGTCGGCCGTTCCGCTGCGCACGTGTCCGTCGCCGCCGGCGACTGCTGCGCCTCCGGTAGCCTTCGAAACCGCACCGAACGCACCGAAGAGCACGTTCGTGATCGAGCGATTCATGGCTTTGCCCATCAGCACGGTGAGCAGCGTACCGGACGCGCCGACCAGCGCACCGCTAATGATCAACACGTTGTTGTCGAGCACGAATCCCGTCATCGCGGCTGCTAGACCCGTGAACGCGTTCAAGAGCGAAATGACGACGGGCATGTCCGCGCCGCCGATCGGCAGCACGAAGAGCACGCCGAGCAGCAGTGCCGCCGCGAGAAGCAGGTAGAACGCCAGCTCCGGCACGTAGCTGGCGCAGACTGCGACAGCCGATACGACGATCACGAGCGCGATCAGCGCGTTGACGACTTGCTGTCCCGGATATTGAATCGGACGTCCGGTCATCAATTCTTGCAGCTTGAGGAACGCGATGATGCTGCCTGCGAAGCTGATCGAACCGATTGCGCAGGAGAGTACGATCGGAACGCCCTGATCGACGGGTACCGTTCCGCCAGAGTCGCGCATCAAGCGAAGAACGTCGCCGAGTGCGACCATCGCAGCCGCACCGCCGCCCATTCCGTTGAACGCAGCGACCATCTGCGGCATCGCCGTCATCTTGACGACGCGCGCCGAGTAGATGCCGATCGCCGCACCGATTGCAATGCCGATCCCAACTTCCCACCAGCCGACGATACCTTGCGTCAGCGTTGCGACGAGCGCAATGAGCATGCCCAACATCGAAATGCGATTGCCAAGGCGCGCCGTCTTGGGTGAGTTCAGATAACGAAGGCCGAGAATGAAACAGATGCCGGTGATGAGGTAGGCGATGTCGACGGGATTTGCCAGTTGATTTGCCGTCATCCGCGCTTCCCGTCAGTCGGTGTGGGTGCCGCTTTGGGCTTAAACATCTCGAGCATGCGTTCGGTGACGGTGTAACCGCCGAACACGTTGAGGCTCGCCATCACCACGAGAATGACGCCGAGGATAGGATGCAACGGCGGGTTCGGCAGACCCGCGACGAGGATCGCGCCGACGAGAACGATGCCGTGAATCGCATTTGTCGCCGACATCAGCGGCGTGTGCAACGTCGTCGGAACTTTCGAGATCACCTCGATGCCAACGAAGAGCGCGAGAATAAAGACGGTGAGTTCGGTGAGAAGGTGTGCGCTCACGTGCGTCCTCCGGCAAGCGCGGTTTTGGTTGGCTCGTGCAAGATCTCGCCGTTTTCGGTCAAGAGCGTGTCACGTACGATCTCATCGCTGCGATCCAAGTTGAGCTTGCCCTCCTTGACGATTGCGTCGAGCAATGCGAGAACGTTGCGCGAATAAAGCTGGCTCGCGTGCAGCGGCATCGTCGCTGCGAGATTCTTGGTGCCGACAATCGTGACGCCGTTCTCGACGACGACTTCACCCGGCTTGGTCAGTGCGGAGTTTCCACCCGCATCGGCCGCGACGTCGACGATCACGGAGCCCGGACGCATTTTGCGGATCGCTTCCTCGGTGATCAGGATCGGCGCGCGCCGTCCGGGGACGAGCGCGGTCGGAATGACGACGTCCGAATTGCCGATGTGATCGACCATCCATTGACGTTGCCGCTCGGCTTGTTCCGGCGTCAGCTCTTTTGCATATCCGCCGGAGCCTTCGGCGCTTTCACCCAGGTCGAACTCGAGAAAGTTTGCGCCCAGACTTTGTACTTGTTCTTTGACTGCCGCGCGCACGTCGTATCCGGAGACGACGGCACCGAGGCGCCGCGCTGTCGCGACGGCTTGCAGTCCTGCAACGCCTGCGCCGAGGATCAGGACTTTCGCCGGTGCAATCGTGCCGGCTGCGGTCGTGAGCATCGGAAAAAACTTCGGCAGATATTCCGCCGCGAGAATGACGGCTTTATAACCGGCGATGTTGCTTTGCGAGGAAAGCGCGTCCATGCTCTGGGCACGCGTGATGCGCGGGATCGCATCCATCGAAAGCGCCCGGAGCTTGTGAGCGGCGAGCGCTTCGACATACCGCGGATCACCGAGCGGCGCAAGGAGTCCGAGCAGCGCCGTCCCTTGCGGGATCTCGCTCAACTCCGCGTCGCTCGGGCGGCTGACGTGCACGACCAAATCGGCGCCCGCAAAGAGCGCCGAATGATCGACGACTGTAGCCCCAGCCGCAGTGTACGCATCGTCGGGAAAGCTCGCACGCGTCCCCGCATCGTGCTCGATGCGAATCGTGTGACCGGCTTTGATGAGGCGGGCAACCGTGTCGGGGACAAGGCCGACTCGCCGCTCGCCTTCGGCGGATTCTTTCGGAACGACGATCAGCATTAGCGGGCGCTGGCGACCGGCGCGGTGAGCCGAACGCTATTCTTCAGCGAGCCGACGTTCTGAATCGTGATCTCCATGACGTCGCCGTCTTTGAGGAATTCGGGTGGCGTGCGCGCGAAACCGACGCCTTCGGGCGTTCCCGTCGCAATCACGTCGCCTGGTTCGAGCGTGAGTCCGGCGCTGAGACTCTCGATGATCTTGGCAATCGAGAAGATCATCTTATCGGTATTTGAGTGTTGCTTCTCTTCGCCGTTGACCGTCAGTGCGATCTCGAGCTTTTGCGGGTCGGGAATGTCGGAAGCTTCGACGACCCACGGACCAATCGGGCACGTGTTGTCGAGCGTCTTTCCTTTAAACCACTGTACGTGAGCCTTTTGCAGATCGCGCGCCGTTACGTCGTTGAGGCACGAGTAACCGAAAATGACATCCAGCGCGTCTTTTTCCGCAACGTCGCGGCAGCGCGTTCCGATGATGACGGCCAGCTCCGCTTCCCAATCGTATTGTGAGGAAAGCTTCGGATCCAGCTCGAGTGTTTGCTCGGGATCCGCAATCGCGGTCGGCGCCTTCGTAAAGAACGTCGGGACGTCGGGGAGCTTGAGCTCCTGTCCGCGTGCGCGCGCGCCTTCTTCGGCGTGTGCGAGATAGTTGCGGCCGACGCAGAAGACGTTCTTGTGCGGATGGACCGGTGCGAGCAAACGCACGTCGTCGAGCGACATCGGCTGACCGAGATTTTTCAGCTCGGCTGCACGCTCTGAGGGTGCAAGCGCGATGAACGCTCCAAGATCGAGTCCGGCGCGAAACGGACGAACGGACATCCCTTCGATAACGCCTGACGCCGCATCGCGGCCTCGCATAAAGCTGACGAATCGCATACTAGGTCCACACCCCAAAAAAGAAAATGTTGTTAAGGGCCCCCACGGGGAATGCTTACTTTACTCCAATTATGAGGGGCCCTACTGCGTGGGGGTCCCGTGCGCAGCACGGGGGGCGCGGAGCCGGGGGCGAAGCGCCTTTCAAACAAGGGGGTGCATCATGGCAACAACCGTCCCGGCCGATTCCCTGGATCGTCTTCTTGAAGACGTATCAGCGCAGGCGACGGCACCACTCTGGACGGCGATGCGCGCGATGGTTCCACCTAAACCGGTACCAAAAGCGGTCCCGCACGTATGGCGCTACGCGCAGCTCCGCGAGCTGCTCGGGCGCGCCGGTCATCTGATCTCGGCGGACGAAGCCGAACGCCGCGTGCTGATGCTCGTGAACCCGGCGTTGCGTGCGCCGTACACGACCGACACGTTGTTCGCGGGCCTGCAAATGATCTTACCGGGCGAGACGGCGCCGGCTCATCGCCACACCGCATTCGCGCTGCGCTTTATTATCGAAGGCAGCCGCGGCTTCACGGCGGTCGGCGGCGAGAAGGTGACGATGGAACGCGGCGACGTGATCCTCACGCCTTCCTGGGAATTCCACGATCACGGACACGAGGGCGACGGCGAGATGATCTGGCTCGACGGGCTCGATCTGCCGGTTTGGCAATTCATCCCAGCCAATTTTGCCGAGGGCTACGTCGACCCGCGATACCCCTCGAGTCCACCGAGTGGACCGTCGCGGCTGAAATATCCGTGGGCGGAGATCGTCGCGCTCGTCGATCAAGGGTCGCAATCATTTGCATCGGTGGACTACGTGCTTCGCGATGCGCTGTGTCCCGTTTCGCGCACGATCGGCGCCTCGGCTGAACGCGTCAATGCGGGAACGTCATCGCCCGAACGCCGCGAGACGGCGAGCGCCGTCTATCATGTCGTCGAAGGCTCGGGACGCACCCAGATCGGCGACGCCGTCCTTGAATGGAAGCGCGGCGATACGTTCGCGGTTCCGGCTTGGATGCCGTACGTGCACACGGCCGATGAAAAGGCCTATTTCTTTCGCTTCGACGATCGTCCGTTGCTTGACGCCGTGGGTGCTTATCGCGCCGCTGCGCTCGAGTTTCCGGAAGCCGATTTGCGCGCGCATCCACCGCGTTCGCCGCACGTCGAGCTTGGCGGGCTCGTGTTGCTTGCGCGTACTATCGATAAAACGAAGGCCAAACTGCAGGGCACGCTTGGCGGCTACAAAGTCACGCCGGGACTCTCAGGTTATCTTCTCGAGTGGCTCGGCGTCAACGAAGACGACTTCACGCAAGCGGTGCGCGATCTGCGCGACGACGAGAAGATTGCGAATTGGGTGCGAAGCAAGAGCGATCCCGGCAAATTTTCCGAGATCAGCCAAAAGCTCACGTCACGTGCGTTCCGCGATGAAGAACATCGCAAGCAATTCGTAGCGCGCTATCCGTGCCTCGAAACGCGCCGCGATATTGAGAACTTCTTCGATCTCATTCACTACGACGACGAGATAAGCTTTACGCGCTAGGAGTAGGCCGCCGCGTGAGGTGCCACTGCTTACAATAAAAACACTCGTAGGTATACAGAACGTTCGCCATGCCGTTCATTGCGGCAACCGCGCGCGCGTGCGCTTCGGTCGGATAGGCATCCTTCGACGCGCAGGATCGCTCAAGATCCGCATCGCTGCGTTTCTCGAACTGTTCACGATTCCGCAGGTAAAACTGCATCAAGTCTTCCGGCGTCGCTGCAGCTTCGCGTTTTTGCGGCTTGCGTGAACGCCGCGCCATACTACTTGCTCGAGCTGGACGGTATGGGCTCGACGATTTTGTTGAAATCCGGCAGATGCGAATTCGATCCGGCTGCAGTGGCGCGCTTCGCCTCTTGGAGCGGATCGGGCGTTGTGCCCGGCAGCGCTTTGGATTTCGAGAGCGCGAGCGTTACGTAACCCTTCGCATTCGGATCGACGCCGCCGGCGTGAACCAGCTGCACGTCGCGCCGCACGTCTTTTGTTTTGGGCGAATAGTCATAGTTGAGCTTGTAGACGCCCGCAGTTGCAGTCCCGTCAGGCCGCCGAATGAATGCTTGCAACGCATTGCCGCGCGTCGCGGTGTTGAAGCGCGCATCGTTCGAGGCGTTGGCGGACACGACTCGCACGACTTGTCCGAGCTTGTTCGTTTCGACGGTGTACGTCGCGTGCAAGGGAACGCCGGGTACGGGAACGCTGACCGGCGCAGGCGATGCGCCGAGCAATGCGACTGCCGCGGCGAGGATAGCGCTACGTACGAGCATCGCGATCAATTCCGCGCGATCGTCGCGAACGGGCGGCGACAAGCTGCGCACAGTACGATTACTTGGTACACGTCCGTTTTTCCGTTTGTTGCTTCCAGCTCCGTCCCGGGCGTAGCAGTGTCCGCATCGTTCCCGCAGTAGCGACACGGAACGGTCGCCGGTTCCCCGCCAGTCTCGTCGTTCATAGCTGAGAGCTTGTACCCGTTGATGCGAGGCGCAACCTTCGCAGTCCGCGAAGACCGAATGCATGCCCCGACGGATATCCGCAGCGTTGTTTGCGCTTGGTCTGCTGACCGTGGGATGCCAAGAGAAACCGACGCCGGCGAGCCTCTATTCTTCGGCTACCGACATTAAGATTCTCGACAACCGGTTCGTGAGTAGTAACGATGCATCGGTTGGAACCGTCGGAGGCGCGTCGCAGTCGTATTTGATATTCAAGGTGGAGTTGACCAACGACATTTCGTCGCAGCTCTTTCCGGTTGCGACGCATTTTGTTTTTACCGGCAGTGACGGCAGCCGCTACGCCGGCATCGACAGCGGCTCTTCGGCATTGATCGGGATCAGCAACGACTACTCGCCCATGAAACGCGGCGACGTTCGTAATTTCGGCGTCGCGTTCAAGATGGCGTTCGAACAAGCCGGCACGATTTCGTACGAATACTAGAGCACTTCTCCGCGTCGCCCTGATCGTCGTCATCGTGCTCGCGCAGATGGCGCCGGCGGTGCGCGCCGCGCGTCCGCTCCTCGACACCCACAAGCTAGACGGCGTCTTCGCGCTGTATGCGCGCGACGTCACGGTGCCGTGGAAAGACGTCGTGGTTCGGCTCGACACGTATTCGGGCGCACCGGTCGATTTCGTAGCCTACGAGACCGATCCGGCCGACGTTCTGATCGCAGGCAGCTCGCGCATGCACGCGATCGATACGTCACACGCGCATGCAGTCGCACGCTGGAAGTTCACGCCGCCTCAGGGTTATCGATTCGAATCGAACGATGTGAGCGTTCCGCTCGGTAATCGCGAAGGGTTCTTCGTGATCGAGGCGCGCCGCGGCGATGCCTCGCAGCAAACCTGGATCAATCTCACGAGAATCGGTTTGGTCACGAAAGAAACGCCGGAAGGCTGGATTCTGTACGGAACCGACTTGCGTACGGGGCAGCCTCTTGCCGGCATGCGCGTTACGCTGCTGGCCGGAGGCAAATTCGTTGAGACCAAGACAGGCGCCGACGGAATTGCGCACGGCATCGCCGGCGCGCGCTTTGCACTTGCCGAGTGGGGACGCAGCAAAGCGTTCGTATCGCTCACGCCGCAGCCGCCTTTACCGCTCGCGATAGTCGGCGTTCGCGCCGATCGTGGTGTCGTGCGCGCCGGCGAAACGTTGCGTGTCGTCGGGTTCGCGCGCAAGCGCGAGGGCGCGATGTTCAAGCCGATGCGCGGACAAGTACACGTCAGCGCGCTCGTCAATGGACGGGCCGTCGCAAACGCGATCTTCGAATTGGAACCGAGCGGCGGTTTTTGGGGCGCGCTCCCGATCTCACAAGATACGCCGGCCGGCGAGCTTGCCATCATCGCAACTGCCGGCGGTGGTACGGGCGGCACTGCCGTCCACGTCGACGGGGGCGGCGATTTCACACTGAGCGTCGCCGCATTGTGCGGCGCAAACTGTTCGGCATCGTCCTCGGTCCCGCTGCGCGTGTCGCTACGCAGTCAGGGCAAACCGATTTCCGGGCAAGTCGTGCAAGTTCGTGTGGTGCGCACGCCGCACGTCATCCCGCCCGGCGAAAATCCGGATGTGCCTCGCTGGGGAACGACGACGATTCTGAACACGTCGGTTCGCACGACCTCGGATGGAACTGCGCTCGTGACGCTGGCGGCGCCGACGGACGGGCTGTCGTCGACGTACGGTGTCGTCGCATCGACGCAAAGCGCGACCGCCACGACCCAAGTCGTCGTTCCCAATGCATCGACCGTTGTTTCGATCACACCCGATAATGCGCAGCTCGACGTCGGGCAAGCCGCGATCTTCGATGTGCATGGCTTCGATGCGGCGGACGGACGCCCGGCGGCAGGCCGGCAAGTGCACGTGGTTTTGACGAAAGGTCCGAACACGTCGGATGAAACCGTAAAGCTCGATTCGCTCGGGCACGCGCAAGCGACGTTTCACTCGATGCAGCTCGGCACCAATATCGCGACCGCGCAGCTGACCGATAACTCGGCGGCAATGGACGCAACCGCCGTCACGGTCGCGCCAAGCGTGTTGGGAGCCCGGCTTGCAAGCCGGAGCGCCGACGTCACTTTGACGCTCGATAAAGACCGTTACAAACTCGGCGATCACATCGACGTTGACGCGACGCTGACTGGCGCGTACGGCAGCGCGCTATTTACCGTTGAAGGCGCACGCATCGCGGACACACGTGTCGTGAGCGCATCCGGCGGACACGCGACGGCACGTCTATCGCTCGCAAATGCGGTAGGTACGGTTCGGATAGGTGTCGCGTTCGTCAAAGACGGCGCCGTCTACACGAGCGATTTTCCGGTCGCGATCGACGGGCCGGGTTATCCGCGCGTCACAGCGCTCAGCGCCGACCGCGGCAATTACGCGCCGGGTGCAACCGCGCATATCTCGATTCAGGACGGCGGAGAACAGGCTGCCGCGTTGCTCGCCGTGCGCGTCTCCGACGGCCGGCCGAGCGCGGGCGCATCGTTTGACAACGCCCCGGCCATTTTGGCAGCCGGCGGAACGACGACTCAGGATCCCGCATCGACCGACCCGAGTTGGCACGCATACGTCGCGCCGGCCGGATCGAAAGCGCAAGATATTTTCGGCGCCGATAACGCGCGCACGGTTGCAGCGCCTGACAATAGTCTTGCGATCTCAGCGCCGCATGCGATCGTTTGGCGCATCGGGCAGAATGAAGGCGATGCATTCAATATCGATCTTCCGACGCAACCGGGTCGCTACGTCGTCTCCGTGCTGAAAATCTCGGACGACGGCGACGTCGGGGCCGCGTCGCTCGCGCTTTCCGTGCAATGACCACGACTACCGCCGCGCGTACACCGCCGCCTGATACGGCGACCTTGATGTTGCTCGACACATACGGGCTCGTCTATCGCGCCTTCTTTGCGCTGCCGGTGATGACGACGGCGACCGGCATGCCGACCAATGCGGCCTACGGCTTCATCATGATGCTACAAAAAGTGCTCGCCGACGAACGCCCGACGCACGTTATCGCGGCCTTCGACAAAGGCGTTCCGCGCGCGCGGCTCGAGCGCTACGCCGAGTATAAAGCCAACCGTCAGGAGACGCCAGACGATTTGCGCAGCCAATTCGCGCTCGTGCGCAAAGTTCTGGCAGCATACGATATCCCAATCGTCGAGATCGACGGCGAAGAGGCCGACGACATCATCGCAACGCTCGCGAAGAAATCCGTCGAAGCGCGCCAGCGCACGCTCGTCGTAACCGGCGATCTCGATCTCTTGCAAGTCGTCGACGACCGCACGACCGTGTTGATGACGCGCCGCGGTATTACCGACCTTGGCCGTTACGACGAAGCCGCGGTGCGCGAACGTTTCGATCTCGAACCGAGCCAGCTCGCCGACTATCGCGGGCTCAAGGGCGACCCGTCCGACAATTTGCCCGGCATCCCGGGCGTCGGCGAAAAAACTGCGAGCAAATTGATAAATGCAGCCGGGACACTGGACGCGCTGGTCGCAAATCCGGCGATCGCCGGAACGCCGAAGCTCGAAGGCTTGGTGCGTGAGTATGGCCTGCAGGCTCAATTGTGCCGCGACGTCTCGACCGCGCTGCGCGATCTTCCGATCGACGTCGACTGGGATCATGCGCACTATAAACCGCCGGGCAACGACGCGTTGTACATGCTCTATCGCGAGCTCGAATTCAAATCGTTGCTCGCTAAGCTGGAAGCACCGAAAGACGCGGCGGCGATGGAAGCTGCACCGAAAGCCCTTTCCGGCAAGTATATGACCTTCGTCGGCGACACGGATCCACCGAACTTCAAACGCCTGGCTGCAACGTTGCGCGAGCTCGCGAAGAAAACGCGCTTGGCAATTGCGCTCAAACCGGGGATCACCGAACGTGGTTTGTTGCCGAGCAACGAGACGCTCGGAATTACGGCCGAAGAAGGGACGGGCATTTCGTTCCTGGTGACGGCGCTCGAACTGGATGACGTCGGCGCAGCGTTTTCCGAGCTATGGTCCGGGAAAGCGCAGATCGTCGTGCACGATGCGAAAGCATTGATCGCAGCGACCAAGAGCGACGTCTGTCACGTCGTTGACGATACGATGATCGCGGCGCATTTGCTCAATCCGGGACGCGCGTACACCCGCTTAACCGATGCCGCCGAAGAGCATCTGGCGCTTACGCTGCCGGAAGAAGCTGCGGCCTGGTCGGATGCGGTTTGGCGTCTTTCCGAAAAGCTGCGACACGAGCTGGCGCTGCGCGAGCAGATTCCACTCTACGAAGAGCTCGAGCTCCCACTAGCCACGATCCTCGCGCACATGGAACGCGCCGGGATCAAGCTCGATCCGCGTGAGCTCAACAAGATGTCGAGGGAAATCGACGCGCGCATCACTTCGTTGCAAAACGAGGTTTACGAGCTGGCCGGCGAGACGTTCAATCTCGGCTCACCGCTGCAGCTCGGCCGCGTCCTGTTCGAAAGGTTGAGCATTCCGGGCGGTAAGAAAACGAAAACCGGTTGGGCGACCGGGATCGAAGTGCTGCAAGGACTTGCGCGCGAGTATCCGATTTGCGCGCGTATCCTCGAATACCGCGAAGTCTCGAAGCTCAAGAATACGTACGTCGATGTTTTACCGTCGCTCGCCGATTCCGGTGGCCGAATCCACACGGAATTCAATCAAACCTCGACCGCGACCGGAAGGCTTTCCTCGACGAACCCGAATTTGCAAAACATTCCGGTGCGCAGTGAGCTTGGACGCCGCGTCCGCAAAGCGTTCGTCGCGCCGGACGCACGCGTGTTGCTGGCCGCAGACTACAGTCAAATCGAGCTGCGTTTGATGGCGCATCTCTCCGGCGATGAGGCGATGCGCACGGCCTTCGCGGAAGGCGAGGACATTCACGATTTTACGGCTCGCCAAATCTTCGCGGTGCCGAAAGGACAGGACGTCGATCCGAATCAGCGCCGCATCGCGAAGTCCGTCAACTTCGGGTTGCTCTACGGCATGTCGGAATTCGGACTCTCCCAGCGTCTCGAGATTCCAAAAGCCGAAGCGCGTGCGATGACGGATGCGTACTTCGCGCGCTTCCCCAGCGTACGCGCTTGGATTGACGGTAATCTCGAAGAGGGTCGCGAGAAAGGCTACGTCAGCACGCTGCTCGGGCGGCGCCGCTACATGCCGGATTTGCGTGCGCGAAACTTCGCGTTGCGAGCGGCGGCCGAGCGCGAGGCAACGAATGCACCCCTGCAAGGCAGCGCCTCGGATCTCATGAAGCTCGCGATGGTCAAAGTCGACGCCGCGCTGCGCAACGCCAAGCTGGATGCGATCATGCAGCTGCAGATTCACGACGAGCTGATTTTCGAAGTCGCAGCCGATGAGCGCGATAAGGTAGCGCGTCTCGTTAAGAGCGAGATGGAGGGCGCGATGCAGCTTTCCGTCCCGGTCGAGGCCACGATCAAAGTCGGCGGCAGTTGGTATGACATCGCCGCCTACGATCCCGATCAGGCCGGCGCCGAAGGAGAAAACGTCGCATGATGGTGCTGCTCGCGTTGATGCTGGCGCTCGCGCGCAGCATCACCGTCCAAGCCCCGAATGAAAAGTTGATGCTCGAGATCGCCGACACCAACGCTACACGTGAATACGGTCTTATGTTCCGCACGCAACTCGCGGCGCACGAGGGGATGATCTTCATTTTTTCCGCCGATCAGCGGCAAGGCTTCTGGATGAAGAACACCTTGATTCCGCTCGACATGCTGTTCGTACGAGCCAACGGCACGATCGATTCGATCGCGGCCGACGTTCCGGCTCAATCGGCGCAAACGCCGGGCGAAGAGATTCGGCGCGACGGTTACGGCAAATACGTGATCGAGCTGGCGGCTGGAGAAGCCAAACGCGCCGGCTTACACCCGGGATTGAAGCTGACGATTCCAAAGTTGGAGCCACGCGATTCCGGAGCTTCCTGAAGCCGAGACGATAGCTCGCGGACTCGCAAGTACGATCGTCGGCAAAACGATCGCCGGTGCGCGTGCGCTACGTCCCGAGATCGTGATCGCCCCGCGGCGGCCGGCATTCGCGAAGCAGCTCGCCGGCGATCGTATTGCACGTGCCGGACGTCGCGGAAAGTATCCCGTCATCGATCTCGCATCGGGACGCAAACTCGTCGTGTCGTTGCGAATGACGGGACGGTTGATCGTACAGCGACAGACAGACGCCCTCTATCCTTATACGAACGTCGTCATCGACTTCACGGACGGCACGCGTCTGGCGTTCGCCGACGTGCGCCGGTTCGGGCGAATGCGGCTCGTTCAGAAGGATGAAATATGGGATGCCGAGCTCGGTGTCGAGCCGCTTTCACGGGAATTTGACATTCCGAGATTTGCGGCAATTCTAAAAGGCCGGCCAACCGCGATCAAGCCGTTTCTACTCGATCAGCGGCGGATCGCGGGTGTCGGAAATATCTATGCCGTCGAAGCGCTGTGGGAGTCGCAGATCAAGCCGACGACGCCGGCTGGGAAACTCTCGCATGAACGGATCGTTCGGCTGCACGGGGCACTCCAAGCCGTGCTTCACAAGGCAATCGAGATGCGCGGGACCAGTTCGCGCGACTACGTTGATGCCGAAGGGATGGAAGGCGGCTTCCAAAACGAGCTCACGGTCTACGGCCGTGAGGGCGAGCCGTGTCCTCGTTGTAAGAGGCCGCTCGTTCGGACGGTTTTGGCGCAGCGGGGGACCTGGTGGTGCCGGAATTGTCAACGCTGAGCCGCATAGAAACCCTTTACCGCCATAGCGGATTTGACTAACGGAGCTTATATCGGTTAGGCTCCTGTGGCCACTTATTGTGATCGGCTCTCGGCTACTTTGCTCGTCCCGGGCCCCGACGGGGTCCACCTCGTCCGGGACGATGACGGGTCGGGAGATTTCCGGGGCTCACGGTCGACGACCGTGATATTGATAGGAAAAGACAGATCTCTACAACAGAAATCGCTCCGCCGAAACCGGCGGTAACTGAAGAAGACCAACTCGCCCTCGAGCAACGGCTCTACGAAGAGAGCCTCAAAGTGCTCGACGAGGGTCAAGTCCTAACCGGCGTCATCGTCGCGAAGTATCAAGAAGAATTACTCGTCGATATCGGAGGCAAGTCGGAAGGCACGCTTCCGTTCCGCGAGTTGAGTCTCGCGATCGAGCCGAAGACGCTCAAGGTTGGCGACAAGCTCGAAGTGATGATTCATCGCATTGACGATGATGGCGAGCTGCTTCTTTCCGAACGGCGTGCACGCGCGCTCAAGACATGGGAAAAGGTCATTGAAGCGCACGAGCGCGACGAAGTGATCGAAGCAACGGTCACGCAAGTCGTAAAGGGCGGCGTTCTCGTCGATCTCGGCATGCGCGGATTCGTTCCCGCATCGCAGATTCGCCGGCAGCCTGTCGGCAATCTCGACGAACTCGTCGGAAAGCGCCTGCGCTTGAAAGTGATCGATCTCGATCACAAGCGTCATCGCGTCGTGCTTTCCCAGCGTTTGGTTCTCGAAGAAGAGCTCAACGCTAAGAAGCAAGAGCTGCTTGGAACGCTCGAAGTCGGACAGATTCGCGAAGGCGTTGTCGTCCGGCTCGCGGAGTTCGGCGCATTCGTCGATCTCGGCGGCGTGGATGGTCTCATTCACAACAGCGAGCTCTCCTACGCGCGCATCAAGCATCCGTCCGAAGTCGTCAAGATCGGTGACGTGGTGCAGGTCGAAGTCATGAAGTTCGACCCCGAAGCGAAGAAGGTTAGCCTGTCGCTCAAGCACGCGCTGCCCGATCCCTGGCTGCAACATGCAGATCAGCTGATCGAGGGCAACAAGCTCGTTGCGCAAGTCGTCAAGGTTACGCCGAACTACATCCTCGTCGAAATCGTCCCCGGTGTTCTGGCTATGGTTCCGAAAGGCGAGTTCGATCCCGCAGCGCAGTACAGTCCCGGCCAAGAAGTCGAGGTCACACTGCTGACGATCAATCAAGGTACGCGACGCATCACCGGCTCGATCCAACACGTCGCCGACATCTCTCCGGAAGAGATCGCGGACTACGCACTGGATGACGGCGCTCCCTTAGGCACAATCGCGGAGACCGTCGAAGTCGAATAAGCGAAAGGCGCGATGACTGAAGTCTACGGAACGACCACCGTCAACGCGCCTTACTCGGTTGCACTCGATTCGATTGTACGGCGCTTGCGCGTCAAGAAACATCGCCTAAAATTAAGCGTCCCCCTCGCGAAGCTGGGATTCGGAGCGAATCTGGGCATCGAACGTGAGGTGGACGTTTCGTTCGTTCCGCTGCACGGGCACAAGGGCGAGCGCCTTTTGCACGACGAGCTGCAATTCGTATGGGAGCCATCAGGCGGCGGACCTTTTCCGACCTTCACCGGTTCGCTGAAGATGCATCCGGTCGGCCTCAACACCGAGATCGTGCTGAGCGGCGAATATCAACCGCCGCTCGGCCTCGTCGGTGAAGCCTTCGATGCCGTTATCGGCAAACGTATCGCCGAAGCGACGGCCAAGATGCTGCTCGAGATGTTGCAGCAAGAGCTCGAAGCCGACTTCTCCGCGGTCAAAGAAACGATCGAGGAAACGCCGCACCAGCCCTAATGCTGCGCGTAGGTCTGACCGGTGGGATCGGTTCGGGAAAAAGCGAGGTCGCACGCATCTTCGCGCAGGTCGGCGCGACGATAATAGATGCCGATCAGCTCGCGCGTGAGGTTGTCGCACCGGGAACCGATGGCTTTGCTGCGGTAGCGAAGCGCTGGCCGCAGGTGATCCGCGACGGTGCAATCAACCGGGCTGCGCTTGCGGCGATCGTGTTTGCGGATGCGAGCGAGCGCGACGCGCTCAACGCGATCGTTCACCCGCGTGTGCGTGCGCGCGCAGCCGAAGTCGAGCGCAATGCCGGCGACGGCATCGCGGTACACGTCGTGCCGTTACTCTTCGAAGGCGACTATTGGAAGAAATGCGATGCGACGATCGTCGTCATCGCACCGGTCGAAACCCGGATCGCGCGCGTTCTCGCCCGTGACGGCGCGAGCCGCGAGGACGTCCTACGCCGGATGGGCGCGCAAATCGATCCCGAGATCGCGCGCGCAAAAGCAACGTTCGTTATCGAGAACGCGGGAGACTACTCGAGTTTGGAAGCGGCATCGCGCGCGGTATGGTCGTCCCTTCAGGATCGGAATTGTCGGACGCCGGAGCAAACCGGTCAATGACGAATCGGCGCTCATTCAAAACCGTTTGCATGATTCCGCGGGCGATGAACGTGCCTTGCGGACGAATTCCCAGCGGTTGCGTGATCGCGACGCGTCCGGTGTCGTCGCGTAGGTAGGTGATGCCGCCCTCGCGTTCGGGCGTTCCGGAAATCGTCGCGATTGCGGGTTTTGCTGCCGCGACCACGGAGTCGATCGTTTGCGGCGCATCGAGCGTGAGCGGTACGTCCGTTGCGAGCGTTGTCGACGAGCTCGCCATCTCGACGTGGATCGTGTATTGCGCAGGCGCGGCAAGCGCGTGACGTTCGTCGGTTAAACCACTCCAAGCGTACGTCGCGATGTTCGTACGTCCGACCGGGAAGACCATCTTGCGATGCACGTCGATCGGGTTGTGCCCGGTGTGCGAATCGAAAAGAACCTGTCCGCCCGCGTCCAGGACTTGAACGTCAAAGAGATCCGGCGATGGAAACTCGAGCGTGATCGGTGAGCGCGTCCGGTTCGTAACCGTCAGCGAGATCGAAACAGGGACGAGCGAAGCCGTATGCGCCGGATTGACGGAAACCGTCAATGTCAACGGCTGTGGCGGCGTGGCAGCCGCAAGTGCGAGAACAAAGAAAAGCGCGATCACGCTGCTCCTCCTCCACGCAGTACACGTCCCGGACGCGCTTGCGTCATCCTACCGTCGCGCATTACGGGCGAGCCGTTCACAAAGACGTGTGCGATTCCTTCGGCTGCTTCGTAGGGCTGCTCGTACGTGGCGCGATCCCCGATCTGTGCCGGATCGAAGACAACCAGATCGGCGTAGGCGTTCTCCGCGATGTTTCCGCGGCCGCGCAAATTGAACAGCGACGCGGGTAACGAAGTCATACGCCGCACCGCTTCTTCGTTCGTAAGCGTCTTGCGCGCTCGCACGAACCTGCGGAAAATGCGCGGGAAGCAGCCGAATGCGCGTGGATGCGGCACGCCGTGGCGCGTGAGGCCGGAAAATCCGCGCGTCGAAGCGTCGCTTGCGACCGCGCAAAACGAGGCCGAGAGGACGGTTGCAACATCGTCTTCATTCATTGCAAAGAACGCAGCCTGTGCGTGCAAACGTTCCTCGACCAGCAGATCGAGGGCGGCACGAGCCGGTTTGACGCCACGCATGGAGGCGATCTCGTCCATTCGCTTTCCGGCCAGCTCTTCATTACGGGCGCTGCGCACGTCGGTGATCAAGATATCGTGCCACTCCTGCGCGGTAAAGCGCATCTCGAGCGCGAGATGCACGGCCGTCGCGGTCTTTGGATCGCGCAAACGCGCGAGGGTTGCCTCGGGACCGCCGTCACGGACGTCGTCCGGCAGGATCGTATCGAGATCGGTCCACATCGCGACGTACGGATAGACGTCGCAGGCAATGCTCCGCCCCGCGGTGCGCGCGCGATCGACGATCTCGAGCGAGCGATGCACTTTGCCCCAATTGCGCCGCCATGCAGCCTTGTGATGCGAGAGTTGCACCATGACGTCGGCTCGTGCGCCTACCGCCAGTGCTTCGTCGACGGCCTCGATCAGCCGATCGCCTTCGTCGCGAAGATGCGACGCATAAAGCGGGGCACCGGCTTCACGCGCTGCAATTGCGCAGCTCGCAAGCTCGTCCAAATCTGCGTAGCGTCCCGGCTCGTAGATCAAACCGCTGGAAACTCCGACGGCACCTTCGTCGATCGCTTCGCGCACCAGTCGCGCTTGCGAACGAAGTTCCTCGCGTTCGAGCCGGCGATCTTCAGGTCCGGCGATGCACGCCCGTGTGGTTCCAAGTCCGACGAGCGACGCGACGTTAAGCGCAACACCCGCACGTTCGACTTCCCGAAAGAACTGATCGAATGAGGACCATTGGACCTCGATCTCGAGCCGTTTGGCCTCTGCGCGTTTGCGTTCGCGCGCATAACCGAGCAACGGAGCGATTGATGAGCCGCAGTTGCCGCCGATTTCCGTCGTAACGCCTTGCGTTATCTTGCCTGCAGCAGCGTCGTCGATCAGCCAATTCTCATCGGAGTGAGAATGAATATCGATGAATCCGGGAGCGAGCGCACGACCGCTACACGGTATGCGTTCGATTGCATCGTGCTGGGAAAGATCACCGATGAGCACGATGCGATCGCCGAACGTTGCTACGTCTGTGACGTACGGTGGCTTCCCAGAACCGTCGTAGACGCTTGCTCGCTCAAATATGTAGTTGAGCATTGGCGTTTAGTCGCTTGCTGCGGGGGGAACGAACCACGGAGTCGCTCGATAATGGCCGGGGGAATCAATGGCAACCGACAAGGATAAAAATGTGAACGAACGCCCACAAGATGAAAACGATGGCGGCGAAATGTCGGTGCGTGAAGCTGGCAAAAAAGGCGGCGACACTGTGCGTGATCGCTACGGTTCAGGCTTTTACGAAAAGATCGGCCGTAAGGGTGGTCAAGTTACCCGCGAGCGGCACGGCGCCGAGTTCTATGAAGCGATCGGCCAAAAAGGCGGCAAGGTCGTCAAGAACAAGTACGGCTCTGACTTCTACGAAGAGATCGGTCACAAAGGCGGTCAGAAAGTCAAGAAGCTGATCGCCGACGCGAAAAAAGCTCTCGAAATCGAGGAAGGAAAAAAGACTTAACGGCACGCGCCGAGACGAACGAGCCGGCGCGCTTCCTCGAACGTCTCACGGTCAGAGGCGTTGCCGACCGCGACAAGATTGGAAACGACTCGTCCGTTCGACCATAGCGCTCCTTGCTTTCCGGTCGCACCGCCACTGATGTCGTACGACGTGATTAGGCAATTGTCGATCGTAGCGACGTTGCGCGGCCCGGGCAAGCCGCTTCCCGGCCATTCTTTGAGAACGTAAGCTTCTCGTTTCGAGGTGTACTCGAAACCGATGCCGCGATTAACACGCGTGTCGTCTCCGCCGTTGTAAGCGGGAAGAACAGCGGTTTCGATGATCTCGCGCGCCGGAATGAACGGGCGAAATGCGACTCCGCCGAGCGCGCTACGCAGCGGCATCACCTCGCCGCGATGGGAGAGATATGTATCGCTCGTCGGCGTCGCGTCGGGTGAGGCGCCACCGCCGCCCTTTCCGCTGCATGCCGACACCATGAGAACGAGAATGAAGCACGCGATCAAGGAGCTGCGCATGCTGTTCACGGTTGGGCGGCGCCCTGAATCTTCCCTATGGTGTATTGGCCTTTGCTAAGGTCGACCGTGATGTCGGTGACCGTCACCTGCTCGCGACCGCTGCCGACCGTCGCCTTCCCGGGGATGCGCAGCGTCTGGTTAGCCTCGGTCCAGACGGCGTAGTCCGTATCGAACGTGCGGTTCTTACCATGATCGTTGACGTCGAAATGCACGGGACCGTTTACGGTAAAATCGTGCGTCAGCGAGTTGTAGACGGCGCGATCGGCGTGCATGCGCACGAATGGCTTCCCTTTTTTTAAATAGACGCCGTCGTGAATGCCATCGATCTCCTGGGTGACGCCGTCCTGGAGCGTCGTTGCACTATCGTATGTGAATTGCCACGATGCGAACTGCGCGCGGCGCCCCTGAGCCTCGCCCGTTTTCATCGTCTGCGTTTCCGTCGGCGGCGGCAGATCTTCTTCGCCGGCACGCCACAATGCGAAGCCGAGTCCGAGAAGCAAGCCGATCGTCGCGATTAGTGCAAGGCGTTTTGCCATCGCCAACCGATGAGGAGCGAGAGAAGATAAAATGCGAACAGCGCGTACGCGACGTTCCAGGGTCCGATCGTTGCGAACAGCGTTGGGGCCGGGGGTCCGACGAAACCATTGATCGCGACTTGCTCGTCGAGACCCGAGCGCTGCGTCCAGTGACCGTCGGGCGCAATGATCCCGGAGACACCCGTGGCGGCCGCGCGCAGCACCCAGCGGCCGCTTTCAATCGCGCGCATTTGCGCAATTTGCGCGTGCTGGTAGGGTCCGGCGCTTTCGCCGAACCAACCGTCGTCGGTCGAAATTGCGAGGAGGTTTGCGCCGCGTGCAATCTGATCGTGAACCACGTCGGAAAATGCGGATTCCCAGCAGATGAGCGGCGCGATGTCAAGCGGACCGATCGTGACGACCGCCGGATCGTGCCCGGGGACTTGCCTTCCGAGCTGATCGAGATAGGGAAACCATTTGAGCAAGGAGCTGCCAAACGGAATCCACTCCGCGTACGGCACCAGCTGACGTTTCCGGTAGAGGACGTCGAGCATGCCGTCCGGTGCGAAAAAGTAGAGCGCGTTGTGCAAACCGTCGTGTGAGACTTCGAGCGAGCCTACCGCGATCGTCGTGTTCAAGCTCTGCGCGAGCATCCCGAAGCGTTCGCGTGTTTGACGCGCGCCGGGGACGTCTCTTGGTGCAAGTGCATCATCGTCGCCAATCGCCGCAGTGATCACCGTTTCCGGCCAGAGCACGAAAACCGGATGCGTAGCCTGCGTGGCCTGCGTCAATTCGACGTAGCGTTCGAAGGCGAGAAAAAATGATTGCGGATCCCACTTTGTCTGCTGTTTGATGTTGCCTTGAATTGCGGAAACCGGAATCGTAGCCGGCGCGGCATGACGTGCCGGCCAGAACGCATACGCTGCGAGGGTCAACAGCCCGATCGCGGCCAGACCCGCAATCGTTTGAATGAGGCGCGTGCGCTCGATGACATAGGAGGCGAACACGGCGCCGATTGCGGCGACTATGAATGTGACGAAGATCGATCCGCCATACGCGGCGAGCGGCCCAAAGAGGCTCGATGTTTGCGAGTAGCCGATCTGCGCGAACGGCACGCCCAGCACCCCGACCGAACGGCACCATTCGCTGACCGCGAACGCCGCAGCTCCGGCAAATGCTCCCAGAAGCCCCGGAGCGCGTGCGAAAACGAGCGACGCGAAGAACCCGGCGAACGCGAAGGCGAGCGCATCGCCGATCGCGGGTCCCAGAACGGTCACGAAGCCATAGGGACCGACCAGGCTGGCCGCGGTCACGCCAAACCACGAGTACATGATCGTGAAAAACAAAGCCCCGTTGAGAAGTCCGATCCAGAACGCGGTGCGAGCGGGAGTCACGAACCAGGACCAAAAAAGTCCGGCCATTGCAAACGGCGCAATCCAAGCCCAATCGAGCTTTGGGAATGCCGCCGTCAACGCAACTGCGGACGCCACAGAGATCACTATTGCGAGTGTGCGCGTTGAGGTCAGGATGTTACGGTCGATCGGTTTAGCTTTCTCTCTCGTCGCGATCATGCTTGCCGCGTGCGGGCGCCAGGTGACGTTCCCCGCGCCGGGGACCATCGCCGGTCTTCCGTCCGGGAACATGCTGATCCGCTACACCGTTTCCGGACCCTTCGACTTCACGGATTACACGTACGCGATCGTGTTCAACACGAGCGCTAACGGCGGTACGCCGTATGCCAATACGCAATTCAACGGCGGCTTCTTGAATTATTCGTTTGCCTGGTTCATCGGGGGAAAATTCGGAACCGTTCAAAGTCCGCCCGTCCTGCTGCAATACTATCTGACCCCCGGTAGCACGACCAACGTCGGGACCCAGCAAATCGTCGTGCCGCTCAACTTGGCGACGCTTACATTGAACAGCAACGGACAGAACACCCAATTCACGTTGCTCTTCTCACGTACGCTCCTCGACCGGCCACCGATCGGCGCCGCAACTCCCTCGCCGTCGCCTACCCCGACTGCGCTGCCCTCCGGCGTAACGCCGACGCCGAGCCCGACGCCGCTGCCTCCGGGCGTGACGCCGTCACCCTCACCACTGCCCAGCAACTCGTGCAGCGTGCAATTTCTCTATGTCTGCGACACGTGGTACGTGAACTTCTTTGTCCTCGATCAAAACGGGGTACCACTAGACGCACTGGGGCTCAACGGCCGCACGGACACGACGTTCTCGCTGCCGCTGCCGACCAACACGATATTCGACTACGTCAACCAGCTGACCGTACCAGCCGGCGCGGTCGGTACCGGTAATGCAAGTACAACTATCGCCGGCGGAGAGATCAAGAACGCGTTCCCATGAGCAATCAGCAGACGATTGAGTGCGCGAATGCGACCTGTAATTGCATGGTTACCGAGGTGATCGACACCGAGGCATTTTGCAGCGAATACTGCCAGGCTGCGGATGAAGCCGAAGAGATGGACTTCTGCGAATGCGGTCATCCGCCGTGCGACGATCGCTAGGAGAAGACTAGAACGAGCCGGTGAGGTTGCCCGGAACGATCGATCCGACTTGACCTAAACCGAAATTGACGCCGTACGACGGGAATGCGAGCAAGTCGAACCCGACGGAGACGAGCTTGAGGTCCTGGTTGTAGGATACGCGCACGTCATAACAGTCGCCGATGATACGCCGTAGATACACGACTTTGTCGGTAATCTGTCCCCGGGCTTTCCAATTCTGTGTGGCTGCGAATTGTAGATCGGTTTTGTAGCCGAACGGCGTGATGATCTGATATTGCGTGGTTTCGAAGCCCTGACCGGGACCCGGAGCCCACGAACCGTTCATCGTGAAAAACGAGCGCAACGACGGCCGTACGGTCAGCGAATATGAAATCGGTTGTGCCTGACGGTTGAAACCGGTGCCGCTTGCGAGACGCAACACCCAATCGTCCTGATTGTAGAACTGTATGACGTCTTGCGCACCGTGCGAGCCGCCGGAAAGCAAGTCGAAGGTTTGGAACGGCTCGCTTTCCGGACCGTTCGAATTCGTTTCCGTGTACGTGATCGCGTTGAGGACATGATTGCCGAACGGAGTCGTAAATGAAGCTTGTTGGTCGATTTCAGCCTTCATGTCGCCGGTTGCAAACGCATATTGCTGCACGCGCATGGTTGCTGAGAAATCGCTGCCCCAGAAGTGCGCAAGTGCCGGACCGAAGTTGAGCGAGAGATCTCCCGCCGCCGTTGAGAACGGCGTTTGGGGTTCGGTATACTCGCCCGTTACGAACTGCGCCGTTATCGGTATGGCTTTGTCGTACGGGAAGATCGCACGCGGCTGAATCGAGAACTCCGGCTCGATGTCTTTTCCACTGGGCTCGAGCGACAACGTCTTGTTGAAGTTCATGCTGTAAAGCGCCCAAGGCGTCGTATAGTTCAACAACGATTGTATCGTGGTCGAGTCGACGTTGCTCGACTGTCCGGCCAGCGAGTTGAAGTTACGCGTCCAGCCGATGTTGAGCGCTTCGGTGAGGTTCTGGCGGAAATTGATCGTCTCGGTGTAGCCGAGATTGTCGGAGCCTTGTTCGGAGCCTTGTTGGTAGCGCTGAAACGTAAAGTCGTCGCTCGTGCGCGCGCCGGTGTATGCGATGCTGCCGCCGATCGTCGTCGATGGAGGTTGACCGGTGACGAGCGGACCGTAATTGCTGATGTACTGAACCTGAAATTGAGCCTTGAGCTTTGAGCTCAGATTCTCTTGATCGTTCAGGTTGAAGTTGTTGGCGCCGCCGCTGGGCTTGGGCGGCGAACGATAAAAGTCAATCGTCGTCTGCCGCCGGTGATTGCGCGTACCGATAACGAAGTTCGCACCGAAACCTATGCCCAGCTTCGAATAATACTCGAGCCGGTAATATCCGTAGAATTGCTGGCTGTTTCCAAAGCCGAATCGTGTCTTGACCCAAAAGCCTTCGGCTTGATCGTATCCGAAGAGCGGCAGGAATGAAGTCCGCGGCGGACCCTTGTCGTGCACGAGACTGATGACGAGTACGGGAAGGTAGAAGATCGCAAGCGGGCCGAGAAAGACGGTGACTTTGCGCGCGATGATCTTGTCGTTAGGGCGCATTTCGAACGTCTTGGATTCCATGTGATAGCCGGCGTGCGGATTGTCGCACGTCGTCCAACTCGCATTCTTGCCGACCGTGTGTCCGTTGCGTAGCGTAACCATCTCGGCCGCCGAGAAATGCAGTTTGCCTTTCTCAACACCTTCGGTCGTGTCGCCGCTGCCATGGACCAACGTTGCCTGCTGCGTAAACTTGTCGAAGCGAATGGTATCCGCGACGAACACCGTGTCGCCCGAATAATTGCGCAGGTACGGATGTCCGGTGAAATCGAGATATCGCGAGCCGTCGTAGTGCGCGTGCTCGGCGACGATGACGCCCTGATCGTAGAACAGGTTGACGTTGCCGTCGAAATCTTGCGGCTTGCTCTCGTCCGTTGAGCCCGCGTAGCGGTCGGACAACAAAAGAATCTGTCCCGGCTGTAACGGCGCGATCGTCGGCGAGGGTCCGGGCAACGGCGAACCCGTTGGAAACGGCGTTGGTGATGTGCTTCTCGGCGCCACGGTCGGCACGCCGCCCGTCGGACGCACGATCGGCAGCGGTCCGAGCGTTCCGGTCGACGACGGAGATGGCGACGGAACGGCTGGCGGCGCAGGCGCCGACGTGGACGGCGGCGTCGTCGGCGGCGGAATGACGCCCGGACCGATCGGCGGCTGTTGAGCGAACGGCGTTGGTGAGGCGCCCGGAATCGGAGTTCCGTTGCCCGGTCCCGTCGGTACCGGCGCGGGCGACGCGCTTTCTTCGGCTTGCGCGACTTGGAAATATGTACTGCGGCGTCCGGCGCGCTTCAGCAGCGACTTGATGTCCGGTAGACGGTCTTTGACGTTGGAGTCGGGCGAACACGAATGATCGAGAATCGCAAGCGCCTGTAAGGCTTCAGGCGTCTGATATGCGTTTTCGCCGTTAGCTGGGAGCGCATAAATCGCGAACACCGCGATTGCCAAGCAACAAGCTATCCACCCGCGCATCTGGTACCGCTTTATCGTTCGACTTTGCGCAAAAGCACGGCGCCTGCCACTCCGACGATGATGTTCGGCGTCCACGATGCGAGCGTTGCGTCGACGACGCCGTTCCTTCCGAGCGCCGCCATCGCGGAGGCTGCGAGATAGTACACGAACATCACGGTTAACGAGAGCGCCATGCCGAGCTCGCGCCCGCGCCGGCCGAAAACGACGGCCAACGGCAGTGAGACGAGAATCGCAATGAAACAACCGAAGGGCAACGCGCGGCGCGATGCCAGGATTAACTTCAAATTGTCGATCGCCTGTCCGCCCGTGCCGGTTACTTGGAGAGCTCTGATTTGTGCCGAGAGCGTTTTCGAATCAAGCGCGGTCGGATCGCCGCCGGATTGATTGAAGAATTCATCGGCGTTGACGTCGAGCGGCAAACCGACGATGACCTCTTCGCTGCGATTCTCCACGTCCACGAAGCCGCTCGGCTTGAAGCGGATGATCGTCGGATGTTGCAAGTGCAGCTTGCCGTCTTTGATGTAGGCTTGCTTTGCAGTCATGACCGAGTCGAACGGCGAGCTGGTTCCGCGATCGAAGATCATCACATCGGACATCTCGTGCGTGATCGAATCTACGGTGTTGACGAAGAAGACGCGTCCCGTCGTCGGATCTTTGCGGAAGATTTGCGGCTCGATCGGCAATGCTGAGGTGTGGTAGATGATCTGATAGAACGTTCGCGTCGAGAGCGTCGTGGCTTTCGGTGCGAGCTCTTCGTTGATGAACCACGACAGCAAAAATGCGCCCAACCCGAACAGCAGTGGGACGCGAGCGATGCGCCAAAACGAGATGCCCGAAGTGCGCAGGGCCGTGATCTCGTTGTCCGCGACTAAGCGGCCGAATGCGAGCATCGTTCCAAACAGACATCCGAAAATGAACGCCAGCGGCGCAGCTTGCGGAACGCGCAGAATCAAAAACCGCAAGACCAAGAGTACCGACGCGTGCTGGTTGATGACGTAGTCTGCCGCTAAGAAGAAAATGTTCAAGAACTGAAAGAGCAGATAGGCGCAGAGGCCGATCGCAAACGGCGGCGCCATCTCGCGGAAGATGTATCCGTCGAGAATCGGCAGCGTCAATTTCCGTCGTGGCGATGCGGTGAGCACGGCGCTCACGACGCCCGGGAATGAAGCCATAGAAAGCGGAGGCCCTTAGAGGCTTCGGAGCGCCGCGCTCACGCGCGCGACGTACGACCGCGTCTCGGCGAACGGCGGAATTCCGTGATAGTACGCAACCGCGCCGGGACCTGCGTTATATGCCGCCAGCGCGAGTTGGACGTCGTTGTGATATTTCGCCAAAAGATCGTGGAGATAACGCGTCCCGCCGTCCATGTTGGCGGCAGGGTCGTAGGGATCGCAGACACCGTAACGCGCTTGCGTTGCGGGCATCAACTGCATGAGCCCTTGCGCGCCGGCGCGGCTGATCGCGTAAGGATTCCCCTTCGACTCGGCGTCGACGACGGCGCGAACCAATGCGACCGGGACGCGGTTCGATTGCGCATACGTCTTCTCGAGATGCGCGAGCGTCTGCGGGTTCATCGAGTACGATGAGAACGGCAAACTCCCCGAGCCGGAGCAGGCAGATAAAAGAACGGCGATCGTGATCGGGCCCAGCCGCGCAAAAGCTGTCCGAAAGTGATTGCACACGACCGGACCCGCCTTCGACTCTGCGCGGCGTAGCGGCCTGCTGCGCACGATGAGTAGAGGCTTAAGCTCTCCCGGGAGGGCGCTCGCCGCGCCGGCGTGCGTCGTCCCCTTCCTTAAATCCATCCAGCTCGCGAAGCAATTCGGATTTGAGGTCGTCCGGAATATCGAGATCTTCCAGCGCAACTTCTTCTTCGGAGCGCTGAAGATGTTCGACTTCGTCCTGCTTCGGCTCGTTTTCAGGATGATCCATCGGCCTCTTGTCTTAGCTCTCGATGCCCGGCGGCCTACCGCCATTCGCATCGAACGTTTGTTCGCCCATTTAATGAATCCCGCGGTCGAGACGCTCGTCGGAGATATCGAGCACGCGCTGGAGCCGGCGTAAAACGGTGTTGTCGATGCTGCCTTGCTCGCGCATCTCGAGCAATGCGCGCCGCTCGGCGGCGAGCAAGCGGCGCTCCGCATCAAGGATGGCGTCCTCTTCGGGCGGCGGGCCTTCGGCGTGGTCGCGCCGGTGTTCGTACTGCTTGCGAAGCCTTGCGACGGCCGGCGCATCGAGACCGCCCTCGGCGTCGATTGCATCCAGCTCTTCGAGCGCCGCTTTCGTCATGCCGAGCAATCCGTCGCGCAACTCGTCTTCCTCTTCGCTCTCGTCTTCGGGAACGGAGAGTAACTTCACGATCCACGGCAAGGTCAATCCGCCGAAGACCAGCGTTACGAAGATCACGCTGAACGTGAGAAAGATAACGAGATGACGATGCGGCAGCGGTCCGCCGCCCTGAAGTGAAACGGGAATTGCAAGCGCTGCTGCGAGCGATACGGCGCCGCGCAATCCCGACCAGCTTGCGATGACGGCGTGACGCCAATCGCCCTTCGAATGCTCCGAGGATGCACCGATGAACGGCATGTATTCGACGCCGAGAATCCACGCAAACCGGACGCCGACAACGGCGACGTTGACGACCAGTGCGTACCACGCGATACTTTGCCACGAATATTCGAGCGAGACGTTGTGCACAACTTCGTGCAGCTGCATGCCGACTATCAAAAACAGCACGGCGTTGATGAGAAAGACGACCGTTTCCCAGTAGCCGACGACTTGCAATCGGGACGCCGGCGTCACCACACGCGGCGTGAAACGATTGATGTACGTACCACCGTACACGACCGCGAGCACGCCGGATAGCGAGAAGTGCTCCGAGAGCAAGTACGCAAGATACGAAAGCTCGAACGAGATGATCCCTTGTAGCTGCGTATCCTTGATGCGTTGCCAGCCCTCGACCGCGAGCCGGCCCACCAGCAGTCCGACTGCAATTCCACCAACAGCCGCAACGACGAAGTGAAACAACGCGCCGCTGAAGATGAAGCTGCCTGTCACGACGGCAATGATCGAAAATTTGTACAAGATCAGCGCGGACGCGTCGTTGAGGAGGCTTTCACCGACGACGATCGCGATCAGGTGTCGCGGCATTCGCATCCGCTCGAGAACGGGCGCGGCAGCAAGCTCGTCGGTCGGCGCGACGATTGCGCCGAGCACGAACGCCATCGCCCACGTCAGGTGCGAGATCGTAGCATGCGCGATCGCCGCGACGACGATCGCGGTCACGATGACGAGACCGAATGCGAGAACCCAAATCTGCGACCAATTCTGGCGCATCACGTCGGTCGGCGCGGTGACCGCTTCCCAGTACAGAAGCGGCGGTAAAAAGATCACGAGCACGAGATTCGGATCCAGCTCGAGCTGCGGCAGGCCGGGAATGAACCCGAGGACGAGGCCGCCGAGCACGAGCACGATCGGATAAGGGATGTTTGCGCGGCGCGCTAGCGCGATCAGCGGTATCGCTGCGCCGAGCAGTCCGACCAGAATCCAAAGATCGTTTTGTTCCAGCTCCGCGCACCTCGCTCGAACGCTTACCTACCCAAGCATCGCAGGCATCAACCTAGGAAGTCAACAAAATAAGCCGACGCATGGAACGTTTGCGGGCCAACGGGCCCATCGTCGCCTTTGCTATCTTGCTGGTCGTCGCTATGGCGATCTTAGCGGAAGCGAGCGCTTCCGTGAACAGCCTTATCTCACGAAGCTTTGCGACCGAAGCGCAAGTTCGCAGCGCGCGGCAGCTCGCTGAAGATGCGCTCGCGCTCCAGCTCGACGAGGAGACCGGAATTCGCGGTTGGGCCGCAACGGGATCGCGCGTGCTTCTAGAGCCATATCAAGCCGCGTTGCCTGTCTTGCCGAAAACATTCGACCATCTCGGAGCGCTTCTCTCAAAACTCGATGTTGGACGCGCGGCTGCGCTCAACGACGCGCGCGAGGTCAATAGCCAGTGGCTGCAGCTCGTCGCGGCGCCGGTATTGGGCGGTCCGCTAGGTACCGACGCCATCCAGCGCTACGGAAAAAAGCTCATCGATCGCTATCGCCTCGACATCACCTCGATTGAAGACGCTTTGGCCACACTCGAGAGCAAGACGGACGTTGCGACGCGTACCGCGATCGAGCAGAACGCGCTCGTGACGGTGGGCACGCTCGTCATTCTCGGGCTCACGGGCATCGTTGTTGGAATCGTGCAGACGCGTTCGATACGGCAGCTCGCAGAACGTGAGGCCGAAGCCGCGACGTTGCGTGCCGCATATGCCGCAGAACGGCGCGTTTCGGATGCGCTGCAAGACGCATTTCTACAGAAGCCGTTGCCGACGCTGCTCGGCGTTGCGTTCAGCGCGACGTACATCCCGGCACGCGAAGAACGCAAAGTTGGTGGTGATTGGTACGAAGGTGTCGAGCTTCAGGACGGTCGCGTCATGTTTGCGATCGGCGACGTCGCGGGACACGGACTCGAGGCTGCGGTCTCGATGAATCGTGCGCGGCAGGCAATCGTTTCCGCGGCGCTGCTCCACGCCGATCCGGCCAAGATGCTTAGCCGCGTCAACGACGAGTTGATCGACGATCGCGGACGCATGGTGACCGCTGTGTGCGGTATCGCCGACGCGAACAAGTTTTCGTTCATCTATGCGACGGCCGGGCATCCGCCGCCGATTCTCGTCGAGCCCGGGCGCGCGCCGCGCATTCTTCCTGTGGGCGGGGTTCCGCTCGGTGTTCTTCCCTCACGTGAATATCGCACGCAAAGCATTCAAACTGTGCCCGGCGCGACGTTGGTGCTCTATACGGACGGGGCCGTCGAGTTCGCGCGTGACCCGATCGAGGGAGAGAAAGTGCTGCTGGAAGCGATCCGTCTCGCGGTCGAAAATGGCAATCCGGAGCCGGCCGGAGCGATTCGCGATCATATCTTCGGATTTCGAGAAGCCGAAGACGACGTCGCGATTCTGACGCTCGCGTTTGTGCAACGGGAAGAATATGCGGGCGACGGCTCACGCGAGGCACAAATCATCACGAGCGCGTCGCGCGGCGGCCATACGCCTTCGACGAGCTCGACCCCCGTTACCGGAGCGAACGCGGCGTGAGCGGCGACTCTTCGGTCGTCGTCATCGGACTCTCGGGTGAGCTCGACGTCGGCCGAGCCGACGAAGTCGCGCGCAGTCTGGCGCTTTCAGGAAGCGGGACGCCCGTGTTGCTCGACCTTTCGGACGTATCCTATGCGGATTCGACCGTGATTTCGGCGTTGTTTCACTTCAGCGAAAAGGCCACGGCAGCGAACGTGCGGATCGCCGTGCTGATGGTCAAGCCGCAGCTCATTCGACTGTTGGAGTACGCCGGGCTTAGCGAGGCCTTCCCGGTGTTCAGGGAACGTTCGGCTGCCTTGACGTATCTCCTAAATAATGGATGACGGCGTTGCCGAGCTGCGTATGACGCGGACGGCTGCGCGTGCAAACGTGCGGCCGATGCGTCATGCACTGCGCTCGTTTCTTGAAGCGCTCGAGCTTGCCCCGGATACGGTCGACGACGTTTTGACCGCCGTCGGCGAAGTGCTGGCAAACGCGGTCGAGCACGCCTATGTCGATGGAGCGGCCGGGAGCGTCGAAATCCACGCTCGCGCCGGTCAAGCGATACTCGCCGTCGACGTTCGAGATTCGGGGAGATATATCGAACGCTCGGAGCGCGCCGGACGTGGATTCGGTTTGCGCATCGCCCGTGCGATCGCACGTAGCGTCGAAATAGATCGCTCGCGCGGAACGCAGGTGCACCTGTCGTTCGATATCGATCAACGCCGGCGCCGGATTCGCGCCGTCAAGTAAACGCGCTAGGTTTGGGTTGAGCTCTTCGTCGGAACCGTAAGCCCGCCGAGCGAATCGGCGCGGCGCACGCGTCCAACCACCACGCGTAGCAGCTTGAGTGCAAAATCCGGCGACTCGCGAACGAGCTTCAGAAATTGCTTGCTGTCGATGCGCAGCAGGCTTCCTTTGGTACGTGCAATTGCGGTACCGGCGCGCGGACGTTCGTCGACGAGCGCCATCTCACCAAAGAATTGTCCGGGACTCACGACGTCAACGACACGCTCGCCGATCCGAATCTCGACTTGTCCGTCCAGCACGACGTACATGTGCGCACCAATCGAGCCGTGCAGAAAGACCGTCTCGTCCTTGGCTACCGAGACTACGTCGCCACCCGCGTGACTAATCATCTCGCCATTGGTCATGTTCGCATCTTAGCAGCTTCTCGAGGCCGCATAAGTGCGGGGGATTACACTTCGGGACTTATCTCGAAGATCGCCTCGATCTCAACGGTGATCTGTATCGGCAAGCTGCCCATGCCGACTGCGGAACGCGCATGGCGTCCGTTTTCACCGAATATCTCGACGAAAAGATCGGAACATCCATTAATGACGTTGGGATGATCGGTGAATTCTGGGACCGCATTAACCATACCGAACAGTTTTACGACACGCTTTACGCGATCGAGCGAACCTAGCGCGGTACGAACGATGCCGAGGATAACGATGCCGACAAGTCGCGCGTCATCATACGCATCTTCCGGTGTTACCTCACGGCCGACTTTCCCGGATTTGAACCGACCATCCGGTAGGCGTGGACCATTTCCGGAAACGTACAGTAGATTTCCGGTAATGACGTACGGCACGTAGTTCCCCGCCGGTTTCGGTGGCGGACCAAGCTCGATACCGAGCTGCTTGAGTCGTGCTTCAGCGGTGATGCTCACGAACGTTCTCCGTATTTCAATGCAGAGCCGGTATTGAAAAGCACGATCGGACCGTCGAATGATTCGCCGCGCTCGAGCAGCGCGCGCAATGCGCTGAGCGTCGCGCCGCCTTCCTCGGTCGCGTCGATGCCCTCGCGCGCGTGCAGCACGAGCATGTCCTGGATCATTTGCGGCTCGCTGACCGCAACCGCGCCACCGCCGGATTCGCGCAAAGCACGCAGCACCAGGCGGTCGCCGATCAGATAGGGGACGCGCAAGCCGTGAATGCTCGTCGAACATGCCGTCGGCTGCGCCGTTTCGGCTCCGGATGCGAATGCGTTGACGATCGTGGGACACAAATTGGATTGAACGCTGAAGAGACGCGGACGCTCGCTGCCGATCCATCCCAGACGTTCCATCTCTTCGAAGGCTTTCCACATCCCGACGATACCTGTGCCGCCGCCCGTCGGATAGATGAGCGCGGACGGAACGGCGCCGAGCTCCTCGACGATCTCGTACGCCATCGTTTTCTTACCCTCGACGCGATATGGCTCGCGCAGCGTCGCGACGTTGAACGCTCCGGTTTCGCGCGCGTGCGCCGCGGCGAGCTTTCCGGCATCGGTGATCAATCCGTCGACCTTGGTAACGCGCGCACCGTAGCGTTCTGTTTGTTCGATTATCATGCGCGGCGTGTCCGCGGGCAAGAAGACGTGCACCGCCAAACCGGCCTTTGCGCCATAAGCAGCGAGCGCGCTCCCGGCATTGCCGGCGCTGGGCGCAACGAGCGCCGTTGCGCCGAGTCGCTTTGCGACCGTCACCGCAACCGACATGCCGCGCGCTTTGAACGAACCCGTCGGATTCTGTGATTCGTCTTTGACGTACAGCGGCGCGTCGAGCTGCAGCGACGCCATCGCGTTCTGGAGAAGCAACAGCGGGGTTAGACCTTCGCCGAGCGTTATCGGATCTTCGCCCGAATCGATCGGCAAGACGCCGCGAAAACGCCACATCGAACGTTCGCTCTCGTCGACGTCGATGTATAAGTCGTCGTAACGTACGAGCAACGGCGCGTCGTCATGCGGGCACGTATTGTAGAGCGCTTCCGCGTCGAGCGTGTGCTCGGGAACGAGCGAGCACTCGAGGTGCCGCAGCATTATTTCATGCGCGCAAGCGTCGTGTCGGCCTCGGCGAGGCCATACGCCACGACCGCCATCACAGCGGAGCTTTCCGCCAGCTCGCGAGGAACGATTTTGTCGAACGTGTCCGCGGCCGTGTGATGGTAGTCGAAGTAGTGCCGGTCGTCTTGCAGAATTCCGAGCGCGGGCGTGCCGAGCTCGCTTAGCGGGCGGATGTCTTCTTCGGGTGATTCGTCGGCGCGCCGTATCGCGATCGCGCCGATCGGCGCAAGAACGTTCATCAGCGGCCGGAGCGCGCGTTCGCTCGCCGGCGTGATGTAGGCCGTGACGCCGAGCGGGTGCGAAGCGCCCGTGTCGGCTTCGATTGCAGCCACGTCGTTTTGCGGTTTGGCTTTCTCAGCGTCGGCATACCCCTGTCCACCGCGCGTTCCGTTTTCTTCGTTCATGAATGCGACGATACGAATAGTCCGTCTCGGGCGGAGCTGGAGATGTTGGAGCAGCTGTGCCGTTTCCATCGCGATTGCGACACCGGCCCCGTCATCGATCGCACCGTCGCCGAGATCCCACGAGTCGAGATGTCCGCCGATCGTGACGACTTGTTCGGGATGTTCGCGTCCGGGAATCTCCGCGATGACATTATTGCTTGGAACGTCGGGCATTGTCTGTGGCGTGAGAATCAAGCGCAGACGAACGACGCCACGTTGGCTGAGCCGTGTGATCTTGTCGGCATCTTCAGCGGCAATCGCGGCTGCTGGAATCGGTTTTGCATCGCGGAAGCCGGTTCCGCCGGCGTGTGCTATGCGGAAGTCGGCACTGCCGACGCTGCGCACGAGCGCGGCGACGGCACCGAGCTTGGATGCTGCAGCGGGTCCGCGGCCGCGATATGCGACAGCGCTCCCGTACGCTTGTCCTGCGAGGCCGTCGTGCGCCATTTGGACGTCGAACTTCTCTTCGAACAAGACGATCTTACCGGCGACGCCGGCTTGACCGAGACGTTCGAGCGTTGCGAAATCCGGGACGACGACAACCGGTGCTTCGATTCCGGTTTGTGGCGTTGCGGGTGACGAACCGAGCGCGGTGACGACGACTTTCTGCGTGAGGCCTTGCGGTTGGCCGGGCCACGACGTGAGCTGCGCCAACTCGGCACCGCGCACCCAATGCGGCACCATGATCGGCTGCAAACGCGTCGTCACACCGAGTGCTTGAAACTGTTTCTGCACGTACGTTACCGCCGCGGCTGCCCCGGGCGAGCCTGACAAGCGAGGACCGATCGTATCAGCGAGATCCTCGACGCGTCGGAGTGAATAGTCGTCATCGAGGGCAGCATCGCGAATTTTCGCGCACGCTGCGAGCGTGGCGGCTGAGAACATCGGGGGCGCCGGCGACGGTGCTTGCGCGATGGCGGGCGGACCGAATGATACGACTGTTAAGACAAAAGCTGCGATCGAAGCTAAACGTACGTACATCGTTCAGCGTTATGTCGGAAGTTCAGCGAATTCCTGGACCTCATCCATCGAATCGATGTTGCGGATGGCCGGAAACAACTTCGTCCAAAGTGCAGCCACGATGATCGTGCCGACGCCGCCGAACACGACGGATCGAATCGTTCCAAAAAGCGCAGCGACAGCGCCGGATTCGAACGCTCCAAGCTCATTCGAGGCGCCTACGAAAACCATATACACGGCATTGACGCGTCCACGCATCGAATCCGGCGTCGCGAGTTGCGTCAGCGAAGCGCGAATGTACACGCTCATTTGGTCGGATGCGCCCGCAACGACAAGCGCGACGAGCGAAAGTATGAAACTGTGCGACAGTCCGAACACGATCGTGGCGACGCCGAAAATTGCGACTGCAACGAAGAGACTCGAACCGACGCGTCGGGTCAGTCCCCGCTGCGCGAGAAACAACGCCGTGACGATTGCACCGGCCGCCGGGGCGCTGCGCAAAATACCGAGTCCGATCGGGCCGATGTTCAAAATGTCGCGGGCGTAAACGGGCAAGAGCGCCGTCGCGCCTCCGAGCAGCACGGCGAAAAGGTCGAGTGAGATCGCACCGAGCAGCACCTCCCGCTTCGCGACGAAGCGCAATCCCTCGATGACGCGCGCGATCCGTCCCGCGAGGGGTGCTGTGTCTTCACGTTCGACGCGGCGGCCGCCGAGCGGCAGAACAGCAAGCGCCGCGATCAGCGAGGCCACGATGCAAATAAGGTAGGGCAGCTGCGGAGAGAGCGTGTAGGCGATCCCGCCGACCGCGGGCCCCGAAATGATCGCGGCCTCCATGAGCGACGAGTTAAGGGCGATCGATCTCGGGAGCTTGTCGCGCGGAACGAGGAACGGGAGCGTCGATTGGACCGCCGGTTCGTAAAGAGATCGTGCGACGCCGAAGATCGCCAGGGTGGTGAAAAATGGCCACGCGGCGTGTATTCCGGTCAGCGTCAGCCAAAGGAAGATCGCGCCGCAGACCCCCTCGAGCACCATGCTGACCGCGAGGACGCGCTTGGGACCCACGCGATCGCAGAGCTCGCCGGCTGGGAGCGTTAGAATGAAGATCGGGACGAATTGTGCCAGGCCGGCCAGCCCGAGGGCCAGGGGCTGGTGCGTGATCGCGTAGAGCTGCCAGCCGACCGCGACGGACTGGACCAGCGTCGCCAACTCCGAGAGGACGCGGGCCCCCAGGAACAGCGGAAGGTCGCGGGCGCGATAGGGCAGAGCTAATACCCCCTTTCCGGGAGGCCGATTAGGTAAGAAGCGGGCCGGAGGGCAGTCCTACGTTTCTTTCACGTTCGTCTCAAGAAGCAAGTGCGCTGAAATGCTGCGGTAATCTCGCAGCTGAGAAGCGCCCAGATAATCCACAAGCACTACGCCTCGAACTGAACGCCGAGATCGTTGTTCATCTCCACGATCATGGCCGTCAGGTCAAGATGCACCTTGTCGACATGTCAGAAAATCGCGCGCGTTTCCGGACGGGCGTCGTTCTGCCTTTGCAAGCCGGTCTTACTTTTAAATGGATGGGCCCGTCGCGCGACACGCTGGTCGTGCATGGCCATGTCTCCGATACCCGCATGATCGACAAGCGCACGGCCGAGTACGACATCGACTTTACGATGACGGACGGCGTGCGCGACCGCCTGGGCTTCGAGCTGCATGAAGTCCAGCGCCGCCGGCGCGACAAGATAATGAACGCGACCGCCGAGATGATGGGCGACTTTGCGTTTGAACGCGTCGCCGACCGCAAAGCCTATCGAACCGTCGTACAATTCCCTGTCACCGTGCAAGTCAAGAAGAACGCGCAAACGTGGATTCCGCTGCGTGGTGAAGCGCGCGACCTTTCGATCGGCGGCATGATGCTCGCCCTTCCGGAAGAGTTCGAAAAGGGAACGGAGCTCGAAGTCGCCTTCCATCTGCCCTTCGATCACGAAGCGCACGATGCGAACAACAAAGTAGTCGTCGAGGTGACGCCCTTCGGTGAACGCCGCCGCAACACATCGACTCCGGTTCGTCCGTTCGAACAGATCCAAACGCGTGCACGCATCATCAAGGTGCTGGGCAACGCGCGCAACGGGCAACCCCTGTTCGGTGTCCGTTTCGTCGGTCTCTCAGGCTTGCTCGAGGATGAAGTTGCCCGTTGGATTCATGCGCACCAGCTGATTCAGCTGCGCAAGTCAAAGGAGCCGAAGAAACATCGTAAGGTTGCGCGTGCCGCGACTCCGGCACGCCAATCGACGCTTGCGGCGAAACACCGTGAATACACGGTTGCCGCGCGAACGATCACGCTGCGTCAAGCGGTCGGTGAAGTCTTCGCGGCAGCGGCTCTTCCGAAAATCGAGCACGAACGTCATCGCGAGCGCATGCAAGAACCCCAAAGGCTGCGGCTTCCGGTTCAGGCACCTCGCCTCGCGCCTGCAAGCGAAGACATCTTCGGATTCAGCAAGCCTATGCCGGTCACAACCGCCGTATCCGCTCCGGCCGATGAACTGTTTGGTCTCACGCCGGCTGTACCGGTTGTCGATGAGCACGATATATTCGGTCTCGGAAGGGTAAGCGCGTAGGCAACTCGCGCGTCGAGATGGTCGAGTGCGGCGAACTTGCTGCACCTCTTGGTCTGTATTCGCACGTCAGTAGCGTAAAATCGGGGACTCCGATTTACATTGCCGGACAAGTCGGCGTCGATTCGCAAGGGCGTCTGGTCAGTCCGGGTGATTTTTCGGCGCAAATGCGTCAGACGTTCGAAAATCTCGGCGTCGCTTTGAAAGCAGCCGGCGGTTCGTTTGCCGATGTTGCGAAGTTCACGACGTACATCACGCGCGACTCCGACTTGGCGACGTTCATGGAGACGCGCAAGGAGATCTTTGCGAAGCTCTATCCGTCGGGCGGCTATCCGCCCAATACATTGCTCGTGATCAGCCGGCTCGTCAAACCCGAGCTACTGATCGAAATCGAAGCGATCGCCGCCGTTTAAGCCGCGTGCACGCGTTTGTGCAGCTGCGTTACGACGGAGCGCGCTGATTCGAGCGATCCGGCTTGCCAGCCGGTGAGATAACTCATGTGCTCGCCCGCAAGATAAAACGGACCGTCGCCTTCGCAAAGCGTCGGGTAATACGTCTTGCGCATGTCGCGCGTGTAGGCGCCCCAGCCGCCTTCGGTGTACGGTATGCGATCCCACGCCACGGAAAATCCGTTCGCATATTCGGTGGCATATTGCGTGTGGATTTTGCCACCCTGTTCGAGCGCGGCTTTGATCCGGTCGCCGGGTGAAAGTGCCCCGAGGCGTCCCGCCGGTTTATCAAATGCGTACGCCGTTGTGAGCACGCCGCGGCTTGAGAAAAAGTCGAAGTTCGGATACCAGATCTGCGTGATGTCGTCGTTCGTATTCGATATGCCGCCGTAGATGCGATCGTCCTCTTCCCAAAATCGGCGTTTGAATTCGAGGCCGATCTTTATCGTTTGCGCGTAAGGGATTGCGCCGATCGCAGTCTTCATGCGGGTAGAGAGATCCGAGGGAATCTTCTTGAGGACTGAGAGCGGAATCGTGCAGATACAGTACTGCGCCTCAGCCGTCTTCTCAGCGCCGTCGCCATCGCGATAGACGATGCGCACGCCGCTCGGCGTCCGCCGAATTTCACGCACTTCGGTTTTATAGGTGATACGGTTGCCGAGCTTCTTTGCGAACGCGATCGGAAGTGCATCGATCCCGCCAACTGGTTGGAACATCGTCGGCTGTTGATCGTACTCACTCGTGAAGACGGCGTTCATTCCGAAGCGCGAACTGATAAGCGGGATCAGACCGAGCGGATCGAGTGGGATACCGGGTGCATCGCATGCGCCTTGCGGGACGGAGTAGCCGGCTTGTCCGGATCCTTTGTAGATCATGTTCGGATCGAGATTACCGCTCGCGCGCAAGTAATCGAAGAGCGCGGCCTTGTCGTCTTTGGTCATCTCCGCGTTGAGTGCGTCTTGCGATATCGCCTTTGCAAGCAGCTCCGACGTGTAGCCGAGCATATCGAAGCGCGCTTGACGCGAACGCACGCGTAAGCCGCCGTTTATCGTCGAGTTGTAATAGTATGCGTTGTAGTTATCGTTAACGAACGGCTGGATTGCGATGTTGAGTTCACGGTAGTAGTCCATCGTGACGTGATTGTGTGAGACGCGTCCCGGACCGGGATTGAAGTACAATCCCTTCGAGAACGTCGCGGCCTGACGAGAACCGCCGATTTCAGTTTCCGTCGTGCCGCCCCTGATCGTCCACACGCGTCCGCCTGCGCGCGAACGTGCCTCCAGAATGTGGCAGTTGTAACCGTGCTTGCCGAGCTCGTACGCCGCGCACATCCCCGCGACGCCCGCGCCGAGAATGATGACGCTCGCGCCGTTTCCCGAACCTTCGATATCGAGCGTCGCAGCCTCGGTGCGTTCGGGCGACAGCAGCTGGAGCGCCGACATCGCCGAGTACGCGGAACCTCCGGCAATCGCGACGCGTGCAACAAAATCTCGCCGTCTCATAGAGAATGCTATTTCCGGAGATGAAATAAAAAAGCCCCGCCGGAGCGGGGCTTTTCGGTTGTCCGAGTTTCTACTAGTGCTGCTCCTTGTGATCGCCTGGTGGGGCTGCGTGTTGCGGCGCAGCATGCTGAGGCGCCGCGTGCGCGGGAGCCGCATGTTGCATTGGGGCCGCGTGCGCCGGAGCCGCATGATGCATTGGGGCCGCGTGCGCCGGAGCCGCATGATGCATTGGGGCCGCGTGCGCCGGAGCCGCATGTTGCATTGGGGCCGCGTGCGCCGGAGCCGCATGTTGCATTGGGGCCGCGTGCGCCGGAGCCGCATGATGCACTGGCGCCGCGTGCGCCGGAGCCGCATGTTGCATTGGGGCTGCGTGCGGAGCTGCGGCCGGCGCATGCCTGATGGCAGCCTGCGCCGCGGTGCGATCTTGCGTCGTCACCGGACGGAAATTCGCAGGTCGCGTTGCGGCCGTGTAGGGGCGAGCTACTGCGGCAGTCGCCGGGCGTCCGTTGTTGACGTGCGCATAGTAGGCGCGATTCTGCGACGCGATCTGCGCGTGTTGAACCTGCGCGGACGTCGGCGCATAGTGGTGCGCGTGCATATACGTCGTTTGTTGAGCGGTTGGACGCGTCCGCAACCCGCCGGTTCCGCCGACATAGCCTACTTGCGTTCCGCCGCGCGGATACGAATGGTAGTAGACGTTCCCTCCGACGGCGTTGCGGTTTACGTTGACGACATAGGTGTTGTAGACGAACGAATTGTGCCGCCAGTAACCGCCGACGTAGCCGTTACCCCAATAGCCGCCGCCGTAGTTGACGCCGCCGTAGTAGCCGACTTGCGGGCCCCAATATCCGGCGACGAACGCGAAGCCGAATCCGGTCCAATTCCAATAACCGGGCGTCCAGTACAGCCCGTATTGGGGCGCATACACCCATGTGCCGGGGACCCAGTAATAGCCGCCGGGGCCCCACGCCCAATAGCCCGGTTCCCAGACGTAATTGGGACCCGGTGGGCCCGGAACGGCGTAGACCGGGATCGGCGGAGGTGGCGTTCCGATCGAGATCCCGACCGAGACTTGCGCTCGCGCCGTTAGAGGAAATGCCACGAATGCGAGCGCCGCAATCATGACCGCAAAAAGACGAAGTGCTTTCATATACTGTCCTTGTCCCCCAAACAAGGGGCGGACAATCCCCGGCCCGTGAAATCTTCGTGGTGTTTGATCTAAGCGGCAAAGTGGCCGTCGTAACAGGCGGCAATAGTGGTATCGGTCTCGGGATGGCGGAGGCTGTGGCGAAAGCCGGCTCTGATGTCTGTATTTGGGGCACGAGCGAACGCAAAAACGCGGAGGCACTGGAGAAACTGCGGGCACATGGGACTCGCGTTGTGGCCTTGCAGTGCGACATCGGCGATGAAGCTGCGGTGGAAAGAGCCTTCGCCGAGTCACTTTCGCAGCTCCAAAAGGTGGACGCTGTCTTCGCAAATGCCGGTGTCATCGGGAGTCACGACGTCAAATCATTCGTCGATATTACGGCCGACGAATGGCGGCGCGTTCTTCGCATCAACCTCGACGGCGCGTTCTTTACGTTGCGTGCCGCTGCGCGCCATATGATGGAAACAAAACGTGGTGGCTCGCTGGTGGTGACTTCGAGCCTGGCGGCTATCTCGGGACCTCCGCGCAACCAACACTACGCTGCGAGTAAGGGCGGTCTAATCGCAATGATGCAAGGCCTTGCCGTCGAGCTAGCGCGTTACAAAGTGCGCGCCAATGCGATTCTGCCGGGCTGGATCGATACGGCCATGACCCACGATGCGTTGCATGGCCAGGCATTCACCGAGAACGTGCTGCGCCGCGTGCCTGTTCGCCGTTGGGGAACACCCGACGACTTTGCGGGAATCGCGGTCTACCTCGCGAGCGACGCCAGCTCGTACCACACCGGAGACGTTTTCTTGATCGACGGCGGCTACACTAAGTTCTAATGGTCCGCTACTGCATCAACCGGCTGGTGCTCATGATTCCTACGCTCTTCGGCGTGAGCGTCTTGGTTTTTGCGATGCTGCGTCTGATGCCGGGCGATCCGGTTGCTACGATGTTCGGCGGAACGGCGGTAACCAAGGACGTTCTCGCGGCGGAGCGTTCGCGCTTGGGCCTCGATCAGTCCGTACCCGTTCAATTTGCGAATTGGCTCTGGGGAATCGTTCACGGTAATCTCGGCCTCTCGATGTGGACAGGCCATCCGGTTTCGCACGAGATCGCGATTCGTCTGCAGCTCTCGTTGCAAGTCGTCGTGATGGCGGCCGTCTTAGCCATCGTCATCGCGTTGCCGCTCGGAACGCTCGCGGCCGTTTTCCGCAACAGCTGGATCGACTACGGCGTGCGTTTCTACGCAATCAGCGGGCTCGCCATTCCGTCATTTTGGATCGGCATGATCATGATTCTTTCGCTGCTGGCGTTGTTCTCGTACACGCCGCCGATCACGTTTACGCCGTTCTGGGTCGATCCGAAAGCGAATCTGGAGCAGCTGATTTGGCCTGCGATTGCCGTCGCCTATCGCTACTCGGCGGTTGCGACGCGGATGATGCGCTCATCGATGCTGGAGGTTTTGCACGAGGATTACATTCGCACCGCGCGCGCCAAAGGCGCCTACGAGTTGCTGGTGATTGGGCGACACGCACTACGCAACGCCTTACTTCCCGTCACGACCGTGATCGGCATCGAGTTTGCATTCCTGATCGGCGGCATGGTCGTCACAGAGCAAGTCTTCAACTTGAACGGCGTTGGAAAGCTGCTCGTACAGGCCGTCGCGCACAGCGACTACACGCTGATCCAAGGGCTGCTCCTCTTGGTAGCGACGGCGTTCGTCATCGCGAACTTCGTCGTCGATCTGATGTATGCGGCGCTCGATCCGCGCATTAGGTACAACTGATGTCGACGATCGGTCTTGAGAGACGAAGCGGATTCGTCGCGAACTTCGTCATCCGTCAGCCGCTTGGAACACTTGGCTTAGTTGTCATCCTGCTCATGGCATTTGCGGCTATCTTTGCAAAATGGGTAGCCCCGTTCGATCCGATCGCGGTCGATTACGGTGCGATGTTAGCACGGCCGGGACCGCACCACTGGCTCGGCACCGACGCGTTCGGGCGCGACGTCTTTTCGCGAATCATCTACGGCGCGCGGACGGCGCTTTCCGTCGGTTTCATTGCATCGTTTACGTCTGCGACGCTGGGAACGATCATTGGAGTGTCGTCCGCATACTTCTCCGGCAAGATGGATATGCTCGTGCAGCGCGTGATGGATGTGATGCAGGCAATTCCGGTCATCGTGCTCGCGCTGGTCATCGTCGCGATTCTCGGACGGCACGTGGTCGGTGGACTCGACATTAATCTGGTCATCGCGATCGCGTTGCCGATGGTTCCGTCGATTCAGCGCGTCGTCCGCTCGGCGGCACTTCTCATTCGCGAGCTTCCATATGTCGAAGCCGCGCAGGCGACAGGCTGTTCGCACGCGCGGATCATATTCCGGCACATGATTCCGAACGTCGCTGCGCCGTATTTGATCATGCTGACGACGTTCATGGCGCAGGCGATTATCGCGGAAGCGTCGCTATCGTTTCTCGGACTCGGCGTCGCAGAGCCGACGCCGTCGTGGGGCCTAATGCTCTCCGGCTCGGCGGCGGATTTCTACGCGCAGGCGCCGTGGATGATCGTCTTCCCCGGGCTCGCGATCAGCATCGCGGTGCTTGCATTCAACGTTCTCGGTGACGCGCTGCGCGACTATCTCGATCCGCGCTGAATTCCGCGCAAGAAGATATCCATGAATTGCCGGCTGAGTTCGCGTGCACTAAGCCGGCCTCGCGGATTGAACCACTCGAACGTCCAATTGTGGATGCCTAAGAATGTAAGAACGGAAATGCGCGCATCTTCGATTTCGAACTCGCCTTCGGCGATCCCCGAGCGGATCACGCGTTCGATGAGGTCTTCGTACTCGCGCCGCCGTTGCACGAGCTTTGCGAGGCGCACTTTCGAGAGTGCGTTCAGCTCGCGATGAAAGATTCGCACGAATGGCCGGTATTCATCGAGCATGTTGAGCAGCGTCTCGCTGAGGCCGCGCAGCTTTTCCTCGGGCGTGCCGGCGCCGCGTTCAATTTCGTACGCAGACTCAAGAATCGGCTCGATGAAGACGTTGTGGCATTCCCACAGCAGATCTTCTTTGCTCTTGATGTGGTAGTACAGCGCGCCGCGGCCGAGGCCCGTCGCCTCGGAGATGTCGCTCATGGACGTTCCGTGGTAACCGCTCTTCGCGAAAAGCTTGGCCGCGATCGAGGTGATCGTGCGCAGCTGTTTCGAGGGTGCCGTATTCAACCCGTAGACCTCTCGGGAGGACTGTGTACCGTTCGGTCAGTACAGGCCCAACCTATCACCCGGGTCGTCGATCGTCAAGCACAGGTGCGCCCATGCCGGATCTAACGCTCGAGCAAGTCCGCGATGCCTTAGCCGCACTCGGCCTGAGGCCCGGTGAAGATGACATCGCCGACGTCGCGTTTCGCATAAACGCTACGCTCGAACGCGTGCGGGATCTCGATCGAGTCGAGCTCGACGAAACGTACTTCTTGAGCGACAAGGACCTGCGGAACGCGTGAGCGTTCTCGATCTTTCTGCGCAGCTGCGTGCGCGCCGTGTTGCAAGCAAAGAGCTCGTTGCCGCGTGCCTTGCAAACATCGAGAAGCAAAACCCGAAGCTGAACGCATTCATCACCGTGTGCGCGGACGCGGCGCTCGAGGCGGCCGAGCGTGCCGATCGCGAAATCGGCAAAGGGGAGCAACGCGGACCGCTCCACGGAATCCCCTTCGCGGTCAAGGATCAATTTTGGTCTCGTGGGATTCGAACCACGAACGGATCGCGTCTCTATTCGGATTTCGTTCCGGATGCCGACGCGACCGTCGTCGCCCGGATGCTGCATGCCGGGGCGATTCTCGTCGGCAAGCTCAACATGATGGAGCTCGGATTCGGTCCGACGCTCGAACCGCCGTACGGCGTTCCGCGAAATCCGTGGGATCTCTCACGCACTCCAGGCGGCTCGAGCAGCGGCTCCGCATCGGCGATCGCTACCGATCTCGTACCGGTGACACTGGGTGCTGACGCGGGCGGCTCGATTCGCTTACCTGCGGCCCTGTGCGGCGTCACAGGGATGAAACCTTCGCGTGGACGCGTGAGCCGCTACGGTTTGATGAGTTTCGGCGGCTGGTTCGATTGCGCCGGACCGCTCGCACGCAGTGCGTCTGATTGTGCGATCGTGCTCGGCGCGATTGCCGGCCTCGATGCAAACGATCCGCAGAGTAGCAGCGACGGCGTTCCCGACTATCTCGCCGCTTGCAACGAGAACATCAAAGGAATGCGCATTGGCGTCGTGCGCGAATTTCTCGAGACGGATCAATTGCAACCGGACGCCCGCAGCGCGTTCGAAGCAGCGCTCGGCACGCTCAAAGAATTGGGAGCCTCGGTCCAAGCGGTTTCGATTGCGAATATCGATCTCGCCTCGACGGCGCAGACCGTCATCGCCGAGCCCGAGGCTGCAGCATGGTATCGGCAGCATCTGATGGAGCGGCCGGGCGACATCGACGTCTTGCCGCGGTGCCGTCTGTTCGCGGCCAGTCTGATCCCTGCATCGTTCCGGGCTCGAGCCGTGAGATTCGTCCAGCTTCTGCAGCAGCAAGTCGATGAGACGCTCGGAAACGTCGACGTGCTCGTCTCGCCGACGACGACGGGCGGCGCGCCGCCGATTACTGCCGCGCGGATTCGCAGCAAAGAAGAGGCTTGGCGAACCGTCTTCGGCGGACGCAACCTTTGCACGAGCCCGTTCAGCTTGTCGGGTCATCCGGCGATTTCGATTCCGTGTGGATTCACGAACGAACATTTACCCGTCGGCTTGCAAATAATCGGCAAGACGTTTGACGAAGCCACATTGTTCCGTGTCGCGGCAAGTTTTCAAAACGTTACCGAGTGGCACCGCGTTTCTCCCTACACGATTGCGAGGCTATAAATGCGTAAAATGAATCGAGCAGAGTTCGGTGCGATCGCGGGGCCGTTCGCGACGGCGATGATGCTTGGCGGTCCCGTTCGAGTCGCTGCTGCCGGCGATCAGCCTCAATACGGAGGCGAGCTCGTCTATATCGTGCAGACGGGGCCGCCCACATACGACGCGCATCGCGAAGGCACGTTTACCCTGATCGATGTTGCGGCGCCGCACTACTCCACACTCCTGCGGATCGATCCGTTCGACAAGCTCGGCATCAAGATCGTCGGCGATCTGGCTGAGCGCTGGACGATCTCCGACGATGGCAAGACGTACACGTTCAAGCTGCGGCGCGGCGTGAGGTTCCATGACGGGTCGCCGATGACGTCGCGCGACGTCAAAGCAACCTACGACAAGATCATCTTTCCGCCGGCGGGCGTCGTCTCGCTGCGCAAAGGCGAGTACGTCGGCATGCAATCGGTCGACGCGCCCGATCCGGACACGATCGTGTTTCGGCTGAAGTATCCGATGAGCTCGCTGCTCTCGTCGCTCGCGTCACCCTTCAACTGGGTCTACAAGGCCGATCTGCTCGCAAAAGACCTTCACTTTTACGAAACCAACATTATGGGGACGGGTCCGTTCACGTTTGTCGAACACGTTCGCGGCTCGCATTGGACCGGAAAGAAGAATCCCAACTACTGGGACAAGCGCAAGCCCTACCTCGACGGGTTTCAGGCGATTTTTGTCGGCGATCCATCGGAACAAGTCGCCGCGATTCGCGGTGAGCGGGCGATGATCGAGTTTCGCGGCTTTACGCCTCAACAGCGCGACACGCTCGTAAGCACGATGCATGACAAGATTGCCGTGCAAGAGAGTCCGTGGGATTGCTCGGTCGTCCTCGCGATCAACCACGAGAGGAAACCCTTCGACGATAAGCGCGTGCGCCGCGCGCTCTCACTCGCACTGGATCGCTATCAGGGATCGGAAGTGCTTTCGAAGATTGCAATTTTGCGCGACGTCGCGGGCGTGCTCGTTCCGGGAACTCCTTACGCAGCATCAGCTTCGGAGCTGCAGAGTTTGGCGGGCTATTCTCACGACATCGAGCGCTCGCGCACCGAGGCCAAACGGCTGCTCCGCGAAGCCGGCGTTCCGGACGGCTTTTCGTTCACGTACATGAACCGTGGAATTCCAATGCCGCTTGAGCCGCTCGGCATTTGGCTGATCGATCAATGGAAGCAGATCGGCTTGAACGTGGCGCAGAACGTGGTCGAGGCATCGAAATTCTACGGCGAGCTTTCCAAAGGGAACTTCGACGTCGCCAGTGACAACAATTGCGGCTACATCGTCGATCCGTCGCTCGATCTGTTCAAGTATCAGTCCAAGGACGTCAGCGATTTCAACTTCGGACGTTATACGGACCGCACGCTCGACGATCTGTATATCAAGCAGTCGCGCACCTCGAACGTGGGTGAACGAAAGAAACTGATCCGCGGCTTCGAGAAGCGGCTGATCGATGACGAATGTCATTACATCATGACGATCCAATGGCACCGCATCGTCCCATACAACGCGAAGGTGCATGGCTGGACGATCACGCCCAGTCACTATCTCAATCAACAGCTCGATACGGTATGGTTGACAAAGACGTGAACATCGATCTCAACTGCGACATGGGCGAATCGTTCGGTGCCTACGCGATGGGTTACGACGAGACGATCATGCCGCACGTCACCTCGGCAAACATCGCATGCGGATTTCACGCCGGCGATCCGCAGGTGATGGGCCGGACCGTGAATCTCGCGCTCAAGCACGGCGTCGCACTCGGCGCACATCCCGGTCTGCCCGATCTCATGGGTTTCGGGCGTCGCAAGATGGACGTCACCCCAAGCGAGATGCGCGATTACGTTCGATACCAAATCGGCGCGTTGCGCGAGTATGCGCGGGCTGCCGGAAAAACGCTGCAGCATCTGAAGCCGCACGGCATCCTTTATCACATGATGAGCATGGAGGACGAGCTCGCTGGTGCAATGGCGGAGATGGCGATCGAATCGGATCTCATCCTCATCGCGCACTCGTCGAGCCGCTACGCGGAGGTTGCGAAGAGCAAAGGTGCGCGCGTTGCAACGGAAGCCTGTGCCGATCGCGGCTACAACGCCGATGGAACACTCGTCTCGCGAAAGGCGAAGGGCGCCTTGATCACCGATCCCGCAATGGCGGCCACGCAAGCCGTTCGCATGGTGCGCGAGGGAAAAGTTCGCGCGATTGACGGCAGCGAGTTTTCTGTATCGGTACAAAGTGTGGCGTGCCACGCCGATACGGACGGTGCGGACGAGATCGCTGGGGCCGTGCGTAGCGCGCTCGAGCAAGCAGGCTGTGTCGTTAAACCGCTGGGAGAGTGGTTCCGGTAAACCAAGCGCAGCCTCTGTAACTCCGGCCGAGTTACAGGGGAAGTATGAAGGCCCCGGCTTCGCGCGTTTACTACGGTTGGATCATCGTTCCCCTGACGTTCTTCGTGCTGCTGGTCGCAGCCGGCGCGCGTTCGACGCCCGGCGTGCTGATGCAGCCGATGGAAAACGAAATGGGCTGGACTGCTGCGACGATCTCGATCGCCGTTGCGATCAACATCGCGCTGTTCGGGCTTATGGGTCCCTTCGCTGCGGCGCTCATGCAAAGCATCGGCGTACGCAAAACCGTACTGCTCGGACTTGTTGTCGTAGCGATCTCGACGGCCTTGACTTCATTCGTGCACACACCATTGCAGCTCGTGCTCACGTGGGGTATCGGCGTCGGACTCGGCGTCGGCATGATCGGCATCGTGCTCGCCGCAACCGTTTCGACACGCTGGTTCGTGAAGCGCCGCGGAACCGTGACGGGAATTCTGACGGCCGCGAATGCGACCGGTCAGCTCGTGTTCTTACCGGTCCTCGCCCTCATTGCACAAAACTTCGGCTGGCGCAACGTCGGGCTTTTCGTCGCAGCGGCCGCACTTGTAACCGCAATTCCGATTGCGTTTCTCATGCGCAACCGCCCGGAAGACGTTGGTGAAAAACCTTATGGCGCGACGGCCGACAGCGAAGCCGGCGATTCGCCGCTTCTGCGCAGCGGCAATCCTCTTCGCACCGCGTTCACGACGCTGCGGGACGCCTCGAAGAAGCGAGACTTTTGGCTGCTCTTTGGAACGTTCTTCATTTGCGGCGCCAGCACGAACGGTTTCATCGGTACGCACTTCATCCCGGCCTGCGGCGATCATTTCATCCCCGAAGTTCGTGCTGCGGGGTATCTCGCGATGATGGGCGCGTTCGATCTCGTAGGCACGACCCTGTCGGGCATTCTCACCGATCGGCTCAACAGCCGGTATCTGCTGTTTTGGTACTACGGTTTGCGCGGACTCTCGTTGATGTTCGTTCCGGTTGCGTTCACGATCACCGGACCATTCGGCTTACCGTTGTTTGCGTTATTCTACGGACTTGATTGGGTCGCGACCGTTCCACCGACCGTGCGGCTCACCGTTGATGCGTTCGGCCGCGATAAAGGCCCGCTCGTGTTCGGTTGGATCTCCGCGGGCCATCAGCTCGGGGCCAGCTCGATCGCGCTTCTTGCCGGGATCATTCGCACGACGCAAGGCAGCTACGACAACGCGTTTTACATATCGGCCGGCTTGTGTCTCGTGGCTGCCATCGCGTCGCTCGCAATCGGTTTCGGCCGCCGTCGCCCGGCGCTTCAACCGGTAGCCGCGACTTAAACCTTAAGCCGCTTCTCGAACCAATGGTGCGCGTAGTGCTCGTCGTTGAACGGCGGGACTTCGCGGAAGCCGGAGCTACGGTACATCGCGATTGCTTCGGACAAAGCGTTGTGCGTCTCGAGGCAGGCGATCTTGGCTCCCGCTTCGCCCGCGAGCCGTTCGAGTCCACAGAGCAGTCGCCGCCCGAGTCCCGCGCCGCGAACCGTCCGCGAGACCCACATTCGTTTGAAATACGCTCGTGACTTCTCGAGAAATAGGATCGCACCGCACGCGACGGGCTCGCCGTGCAATCGCGCGATGATGAAGTATCCCTCAGGCGGCTTGAAATGTTCGGCCGTTGCGAAAATGCTCTGCGCAGGATCGAATCCGCCCGGAAAGCGCTTCGCCAGCTCGGCGAAGTATTGCTTGAGACACCAGCGCGCGTCGCGCGAGTTCGGGTCTTCGACGTTGAATTCGACGAGCGAGGCGCCAAGGAGAACTTCGACTTCGTGCATTGCCGTGACGAGACGTTCGCGCTGCTTTTCGTCGAGCGGTTCGAGCAGCGAGCGCGCCGCAGCGTTCGCGCGCCGGTCGATCTCCTCGCGTTCCTTGAGTCCCACAGCGGTGAGCGTAACGCGACGCACGCGTGCGTCCTGTTGGCTCGTCACCACTCTGATCAGACGATGCTTTTGTAGCGAACGTAAGACGCGACTGACGTAGCCCGAATCGAGGCCGAGCTTGGCGCGCAAATCGCGGACGTCGCTGCCGTCCCGCCCGATTTGCCAGAGCACGCGCGACTCGCCGTACGGGCGGGGCCGGTCCAAGAAGCGATCCGCGACCGTCCCCGTACGCTCGGCGACGATGCGGTTGAAGCTGCGCACACGCTCGACAGCGGCCCGGTCCATTCTCTGACCTTAGTCAGATAATCCCGGCAAGCCTCCCGTACGGCGACGACGAACTGACGGCTGTGAAGAAGCGAGCGCAGCAGGGCGCACACGGGTTCCCGGATGACGGCGTCATTCGTGTCAGCCGCGAGCGGCGTCGCGCGAGCAGTGTCACCATGATCCACGGCCTCGCGCCAAACGAGATCGATTCGGTCGGCGGATTGCTTCGCAAGCTCTGCGGTACCGGCGGTACCGCGAAGAACGGAATCGTCGAGCTACAGGGCGATCACCGCGACCGCGTCGTGGCGTGGTTTGAAGAGCAGAAGCGAAGAGTGAAACGAGCCGGCGGTTGACGCTTATTGCGTGAACTGACCTGCAAGATCGGTCCAGTCGCTCGCGAGCTTCGTAACGCTGTCGACGATCTGAACTTGTAACGTCCCGAACGCGTCGTCGTGCAAGAGGTCGGCGGCAGCAAGGTTGACGTCGGCGTCGGACGCCGAATCGCGATGCACGTCGGCCGGGGGTACCGCGACCGCGGTCGCATCGTCGAGCAGAGCGTCGCAAGGCGTTGCGGCTTGCGGCACTTGGCGGATTCGAACCGCAAAGCGGCGCGGCAGCGTTTGCGAGCGCAGACCGATCGTCAGCGCATCGCTTGCATGATGAATGGAGGCGGACGGCGTCACACCGACGGTATCGAGCTCGGGACGCATACCGCCGAGACGAAGTGCAAACGCTTCTCCACTTCCGCCGGCTGAGGGTATGAGCTCCGCCGTCACGACGCTTCCTTCGCGTACATCGCCGCCACCGATCGGCGGGCCGGTGAAGCACGCGACGTCCGCATTCGAGGCAGGCGCCTTTTTGTAGACGTTCGGTCCGATGCGCGCCCCGCTTATTCCATCGAAGCCCGCACCGGTTAATAAGATTTCGTGATCTCCGATGTACGCGACTTGCCCTTTCTTCGCATCGACCTCTGCCGGCGCCGGTGCAATTGCAAGCGTCGTATCATCGGCGATGCGCCGATGCTGCGCCGTGTCGGATTGAAAAAGGTGAATGTGCGCAAGACCTGAGGGAATGGCCGCCAGCGAGCCTTTGAGCTCAACGCGCCGATCGTCAAGATGATCGATCGTGAGCGAGACCGGCGTGTTGCCGGCCATCTGCAATTCAGCACCCGACACGCACGGTGCCGCCTCCGAGGATGCGACGGCGTCGAGCGTTCCGCCCGCGAGCGCGGGATGGTAGGCGATCGTTTCGACCTTCCATGCAGCAGCGCCGGGGACTGCAATATGCGCGAGCGCACGCTGCGATTGCGGCAACGGATTGAATCCGAAACGGCCGTTGAGTTTGACATCGTAGCCTTGGCCGGCGTGCAACGACGAGCGATCGATGGTTGGCGCAGCTGCGGTTCGCGGGTCGATCGGAACGTGGATCGTTGCGCCGCTTCCCGAGGTCAACGTCACGCTCGTGTCGTTGACATACTGCGACGTCTTACTCAGATGAACCGGAAGCTCGACGCGTAAGGCGGCCGCACACGAGCCGCCGCCCTTATCGTCGCTTACGACGGTCGGGGGACTCCCGATTGCATCGGGATCGCCGATGGTGAAGAACAGCACGCTCGAGTATGCGGCCGGCGGCCGCAACGTTGGAACTTTGAGACCCATCAAGAGCTGCTGCGGCGACGTCCCGGGCATGACGGGTTTCGTCAATCGAAGCGCGGTGGGAAGATATTCGTATTCCTTGTGGCCGTCTTGCGAGAAGATTTTCCAGATCGCCAAGAGCGGCTGCATGTAGAGCGCGAGCTGAACCGGCGTCGCCGCACTTGCAACGCCCCCGAAAAACTGCGCCTGCGTCGGTGCTTCGATATTCGTTTGATATTGTACCGAGAGAAGGCTACTCTGCACGCAATTCGCGACTTCAGCGTTCGTCGCGCCTGCCTCGTAGCATTCGCTGACCGAATCGGGTGATGCACCAAGCGCGGTCGCAATGCCGACGACGCGCTGCTGATCGGAGATGGGATCGATCGAGCCTTGCGCAAGCGACGAGAGAAAATCGCTAAACCAGCTGTAGCGTTCGACCGCATCGTTCGAGGAGACGGACATGTCTTTGAAGTCGGTTGGATGGGCTTGCACGTAATCGCGCACGCCGTCCATGCCGCGCGTTTTCCCGTCTTCGGGGACGACGAAAAAGACGGGGATTCCACGGTGGTCGCCACTTCCGTAGACGAAGTGCGTCGTAGGGGTCGTTGGTGTTATCTTGCGACGCCCGTGCGGATTCGAAAAAAGACGGTCGTCCGTTCCGCTCTTGGCGTAGAGCCAGCCGACCGGTGGCGTCTCGGTGATGAACGCGACGTTGACGTGATAATTCACCTTGGCGGGCGGTCGCGTGTAATCGACAAATCGTACCGAGACCTTGTCGCCGGGCGCGAGCGCCGGGACGGCAGCTGCCGGTAGCGTGACGGGCTTTCCGTCGAAGGTGCGCGTTACGGTGGCCTCAATGCGCGACGACGCGGCCGGGCCGACGCTGGCTCCGAAGGCAAAAGGCTGGGCCTGATCGGCGCGTGCCGCAAGCGGTCCGAGGAGACCCGCGACGATCAACGCAATGACGAGACGTCGGTATCGCATCTTACTCTGTAACGCTACTTCGAGCACGTCTGTTCCCGGAAGCGACTGCTTAGAGTTCGACCGCGCTTCGATACGCCTCAAGAACGTCGCGACGCGTAATCATGCCGATGAACTTCCCCGTGGCCGGGTCCGCAACGGGAAGCGCTGCGATCCCCGGGTCGGCAAGGAGCGTAGCCGCGCGCTCGAAGCTGTCATCGGGGACGAGTGTTTCCGTCGTGCGTGCAATGGTGTCGATCGATGCGTTTGGCTCGCTGCGCAAATGCTCGATAAAGTCCGGGAATGGAACGATACCGATGCAATGCCCGTCCCGCAGTACGGGAATTGCGCCTTCGGCAGCCGTCGAAATACGTTGCGCGATCTGCGAGAGCGGTTCACCCGCGTAACCCACGGGCGGCAGTTCGCGCTTAATGGACGCAACGTTGCGCCGAGTGAGCAAGCGCGGATGCCGGACGGCTGCCCAATTGATTCCGCGTCGAATCAGCTTGAGTTCGTAAACGGTGCCTCGAATGAGCCATCGACCCAGGATGGTCGCAATTACCGTAGCAACCATTAGCGGCAGGACGATCAGATAATCGTTCGACATTTCGAATACGATCATTATCGAGGTGATTGGGGCTTCGGCTGCAGCCGCGAAGACGGCCGCCATGCCAACGAGACCATAGGCGGCCCCCGTTGCCGTCCACGTCGGCGCGAACATGTGAACCACGCGGCCGAACGCATCGCCGATCATCGCGCCCGTGAAGAGCGACGGAGAGAAGACGCCGCCGCTTCCTCCTGAGCCGAGTGTGAGTGCCGTTGCGATCGGCTTGAGTACTGAGAGTAGCAACGCTTGCGACGGCGGCACGTGCGAGCGAAGAACTTGATCGATGGCCCCGTAACCAACGCCGAAAATCTGCGGCTTCCATAAGCCAATGAGTCCAAGTGTTCCGAAGCCGATCGTGGCCTTGAGCCATCCCGGCACGTTGAGCGCGTCGAATCGATCTTCGACCGCATAAAGCAGCTTGACGAAGCCTGCAGCCCAGAACGCGCAAATCACACCGAGCACCGCATAGAAGAGCAGTTCGGCCGGAGAAACGAGGTTGAAGGCTGCCGCCGTGAACGACGGGTGATTTCCGAAGTACGCGCGACCGATTACGGCTGAAACGACGCTTGCAATCACGATTGCGGCAAACGAGCGCGGCGCGAATTCTCCAAGGATGACTTCGCTCGCGAAGAACACGCCGCCGATCGGCGCATTGAACGTCGCCGATATTCCGCTTGCAGCTCCGCATGCGACGAGCGTTCGCGCAATCGGCGCCGGAACGCGGCCGAGCTGTCCGAGCACGGAGCCGATCGTTGAGCCGATCTGCACGATCGGTCCCTCGCGGCCGCAACTGCCGCCGAATCCGATGCAGATCGCGGACGCAATGCTTTTGACGGCGATGATGCGCGGGCGCATTCGACCGGCTCGCAGTGCAACTGCCTCCATTACTTCGGGCACGCCGTGACCGCGTGCTTCCGAGGCGAAGCGGGCAACGATCGCCGAGGTCGCGATGCCGCCGATAATCGGCACGATGACGATTGCGAGGAACCCAAGGTGTCCGAGCAGCCTCCCGCCGATGAGATCGAACGCGAGATATCCCGCGCCGTCGATCATGTGGCGGAAGATGACGGCACCATAGCCACCGCCGATGCCGATAAGAACGGCCGCGCAAAGCATGAACGTGCTCTGACTGACCTGCACTCGTCCGAAGTAAAGTGCATAGCCTTTGTCGGTCTCGACGTACCGGGGTAGGAAAATGTGTGGCTGCTGTACCGCTGTCGTCATGAATCTCTCTAAGCATACCCGTTGGTCGACATCTGATGTCTGATCTGGACGTAACTTGAATCTGCAGCAATTCGGGCCGGACATCTGGATCGGCGACGGTCCACCCGTCAACGTATTCGGGCCGTTCAAGCTCCCGACACGAATGATCGTCGTCAAACTCTCCGATGGCTCGCTTTGGATCAACTCGCCGATCGAGGCGTCTACGGAAGAGATGCAGAGTGTCTCACAGATGGGTCCGATTCGATATCTCGTTGCGCCGACGCCGCTCCATGTATGGCGACTCGCATCATGGAAGGCGTGCTTTCCGTCGGCCGAGCTCTGCGGACCGAAGGCAAGCGGCGCCGCGTGGGCGGCCGATATCGATCAGGTGCTCTTCCGTGGGAACGCCTTCATCCAAGAGCTCGAGTTCTTCCACACAAGATCGAACACGTTGATCTTTGCGGACTTGATCCAGAACTACCGCACATGGAGAGGGGTGCCACTGGATGCGCGGTTGTCGTTCACGCGTCGCGACCTCGCGCGCCAATCGCTGAGCAGAATTCTTGCCTGGGATTTCGACAAGCTCATTATCGCACACGGAAAATGCCTGGACCGAGACGCAAAGCCATTCGTCGAACGCGCTTTTTCATGGCTTAGGCGCAAAGAAGACCGCTGATCGTCCCGACGTCAACGAGACCCTGATCGATTGTGCGCCCGCATGCGCTGCAGCGTGCCGGCGCCTTCTCATGGCGGAGCGCAGGTGATGATCAACGAACGCTCCGCGCAGACGATGCCCACTAAGGTCTCATCGCAACCGAACAACCGCGTTCAGCGCAGGCGTGAACTTGCGCGTACACTGGGTCTTTGCGCGACCTGCTGCGCACGACGGCCGCCGGCCGGTAAGGCGACATGCGGTCCCTGCCGGGATGCCGCGTCATTGCGTGTCCGCCGCGCTCGCGTCCGCGAGCAGGATCGACGTCGCAGCATTACGCTCGGGCGCGACTACGAAGCGGCCGGCGATTTAGCCGTCGAGCAGTACGCCTATTCGGATGCGGCGTCGCATTTCGAACGCGCCACGGCTCAGAGCCAAACGACGACAGACAAAGCGAGGCTCTGCGAAAAGGTCGCCTTTGCGCTGTTCTACGGGCCACGTCCTGAGAGGGCGCGCCCGTGGCTTGAGCGCGCATTCGACATCTACGCCAAGCACGACGAGACTGTGCCTGAAGCGAGTCGAATTCTGCTGCGGCTCGCGCGCCAATCGTGGCTAGAAAGCGAAACCGTCCAGGGCCTTGGGCGGATCCGCGAGGCGCGCAATCTCGCTGGCGCGACAAACGACAGGAAAGTCGTGGCACGAGCGAATCTGGCAATCGCGCACTACCTTGTTTTGCTCGGTCGATACGACGAAGCTCAACAACATCTACGTACTCTGCGCATCTCGCCACTCGAGAGCCCGGAGACGCGTGCGATACTCTTCAATCAGAGGGCGATCGTACGGGCAGCACAGGGCGACGCGCGAGCCGCCTACGCTGACTTTGAAGTGGCGCTCCGAGCGGCACGCGAGATTTCCGACGGATATCTTGTAACAGCAATTTGGGATGACTACGCGAATTGGGCGACTGCGCTCGGCGACATTGCGAGCGCTCGTGTCTGCCGCGAGCGGGCTCTACTGGTTGCTCGCGAGCGACAAATCGCATGGCGCGTTCCATACTTGACTCTGCGTTATGCCAGCTTGTTGATCGTCTTGGGCGAATATGCTCGTGCGCGAGAATTCGTCGCGGATGCAATGACCTATGATGTCGACACCCCGACACTCCGCGTCTTGCTGAGCATCGTCGGTACCGAACTCGGGCTTGCTGTGAGCGACGGAGCCCTGCTGGAGAAGGTCGTCGACAAGGACGTACTCGAGCTCGCATTTGCATCAGGTGAACCTGCACGAATCGGCCCAATCGCGGCCGCGTTTGGCAAAGTGTACGCGCGCCGCCGCATGTCTTCGCCGCTGAGGACCATCACGTCGCGCGCAGTCCGAGCCCTTGAAAGCGCCGATCATGCCGGTGACATACTCGCCTCATCCGCAGCTTGGGGGACGCCACCGGATGCCGAACGTGCGCGCAAAATACTGCAGCGGCGTGCGAAGGCGCCTTCGGGGAAGGTTGCCGCCGCATTTCTCGAGGCTTGGAAGTTGCTTGCGGCTCGTCGACGCCTAGGCACGCGAATGGTAATCGAACAGGCTCGCACGGCGGCAAAGGCCTTCGCAGATCTTGGATGGCACCACCAAAGCGCGTTCGTCGCCGGAGTTTCGCGAGTCCAACTGCCGGCAGCCGCAGCTACGTCGCCGGGCACGGAACGTGACATTCTGGGCGACCTGCAGCCGTCGCTCACGCCTAGAGAACGTCAAGTCGCCGAGCTCGTCCTTCGCGGCTATACGAACCGCGCTATCGCGACCGTCTTATCGATTACTGAACATACGGTCGAGAGTCACTTGTCGTCGATCTTTAACAGACTAGGTCTACGGTCGCGCTGGCAGCTCATGGATCGCGTACGCGAGGAGCATTCGCCGGGATAGTCAGGCGTAACAGAAACGCCCTTTTGTTTCTGTTACGCATGAGAGTTGCCCAGTAACTCAAGAGAATTGAGCTTTAGGCCAACAGTCCAAGCCTAAGGGCTCCGGGATGCGAGAGCTCCGGCCAGCGCTTAACATTACGTTGATGGCCGTACTAATCGGCGTGACTTCAGCATTCCGCGGCGACCAAATATCAGATGAGGTGAAACGTCATTGTGCTGTATTGCGCGATACCGGAGCTGAGCCGGTTGTTCTTTCTCCTGACGACGATGCAACGCGGACGCTCGGCCGGAACGAGCTGCGCGGAATTGTCTTCAGCGGCGGCGGCGATGTCAGCGCAGTGTATTACGGTGGTCGCGAAGAGCTCGCTAACGACCGCGTCGATCAGCAACGCGACGAGTTCGAGATTCGATTAATGCAAGAGTGTTTGACACGCGAGATCCCCACGCTGGCGGTGTGCCGCGGGATGGAGCTTGCGAACGTCGTTCTCGGGGGAACGCTGATCGAGGATCTGCGTGAACACTTTGGCACGGGCTATATCATCGCGCACCACCAGGTGAAAGAGAGCGGGATCCAACCGGCTGCTCCTACGCACCGCGTTTCACTGGTGGACGACACGCGATTACACGCGCTCTATGGGGCCCGGGAGATCCGCGTCAATTCGCTCCATCACCAAGCGATCCGGAAACTCGCGCCCGGCTTACGCGCATGCGCGCTCGCCGACGACGGCACTATTGAAGCTGTCGAGCTTGAAGCCGAGAGACCGTTCTTCTTTGGAGTTCAGTGGCATCCGGAAGCGCTTCGCGATGATTGGACTGATGTTCTTTATGGACGCTTTATCGCCGCCTGTGACCCCACGCCGCCCACGTCAGGAGATACATCCGATGGGAACTAGCATGCTCGCGCGCGTTGCGCAATTTGTCGTCGCGGTCATCTTTGCGCAGCTGATCGTTTCTACACCGGGTGTGGCGCAGGTCGCGCCGACGACGAGTGCATCGATAACGGGGACGGTGACCTCCAGTAGCGGCGCGCCCGTCGCCGGTGCACTCGTCACCTTATCGGGCCCGCGCAAGCTCTCCACGCAGACGGACAGTCACGGTGCCTTTGCGTTTAACGGGCTACCGATCGGCCTATACAAAATCTCCGCAAAGTCGGCGGAATTAGGCACGACTACACCGCAGAATCTGTCCTTGCAGTCGGATGTTGTCGTTTCGGTTCGGTATGAGGCAGCCCAAAAGGGCCTTCGCGTTATTGCGACGACGTCGACGACCGTCGGAGCGCAGATCAATTCGACGCCGGCGTCAATTACACAGATTAGTCCGATAACGAACGCCATGGAAGGAGATACCTCATGGCGGCAAACTCTCGAGCAAATTCCAGGGGTGGCTCAAGCGGGCTTGGGTAGTGGTAGCTTTGGCGGCCAATCCGGATTCGCCGATAGCCCGTTGATGCCCATACAGGTTTCGATCGACGGCGCGCTCCCTTATGAGTCCGCCATTTTGCTTGATGACATGCCTCTCATCGGTTTGCAGAGCGCGACATCGCAAGGTGGGAACGGAACGGACCTAGGTTTCTATCCACTCACCGCATTTGGATCCGCCGACGTGATACGGGGTCCCGGCGCCTCTGCGAGCATCGTTGATTCGATCGGGGGCACCCTGAGTCTGCATGCGCTGAGTTCGGCCACGCGGAACCACTTCGACCTTTCGATTAGTACAGATCCCTACGGCGGCACCGTCATTAGAAGCATGGGCGCAATACGCGCAAATAAGCTCACTGCGGTCGTTACGTATGGATTAAACGATAGTCCCGGTCCTCTCAGCGGTTCGGGACCGCTAGGGTATGCCGTGTTTACGCCGACGTCGGTCAACGGTCGATCGTTTAACTGTACGGGTACGTGCGCGGTGAATTTTCTGCCGGAACCGTATAGCGATTTTGGCGGCCTTAATTTCACGACCGGCCTCGTTCAGTGCTGCGTCCAGCAAAGCACAGCGTGGAGTCAGATCAGTGGTTCGGCGGCGATAGCATACGCGATTTCACCCAACGTGAGCGCCCAGGTCTTTTATGCAGGCCAGACTTCTCGTATGGACGACGGCTTCTACAGCTTTGCCGGCACGTTTGAGCCTCCGGCTGGCTACACGGGTAGTTTCCCGTCGGGGAACCATACCTTCCCCGGAATTGGCTTGTATTTGAGTCCAGCGCCTTACGAAAACGCCGCGAGCTTGCTTGAGGAAAAGATTACCGCGACCATCGGCAGCGGAGTGCTCCGCGTCGCAGCATTGCAAAATCGGACGTTCAGTAGCTACTCGTTTCAAAGCGCCTCGTCACTAACACAAAAGCTCTATGGTGGAGGCCAAATCTGCACAGACACGAGCCCTAGTTGTGCTACGGGAACATACGAACCAATTACGTTCAATGGTGGGCAGTATCAACTCGGCTATACGGGTAGCACGTTCGGTGAGCAGAATCTCGGCGTTGCGAACAATCGGGACAGATTAGTCAGTTACACGACGCCGCTCGGTGAGAACATGGTCCTCGGAGCCTCGTTTGTTCAGTCATATTATAACGAGCCTGATCAGTTCGGCGAGAACTATGCAGGAACACAGATTTTCTCGCTCTACCCCCCGATGGTGGCGCCGAGCGTTTCGGAAGTCACCGATGAGTCACGGCTCTCCCTCGGTATCAATCCTTCGCGCACGACAACCCTCGAACTCGCCGACTACTTCGTTACAACCCACTATCATGTCCCGAACCCCAACACGCCGCCGGTTGCGTATCTCGATGAAGTGTACACGTATTCTGCACCGCGGCTCGGATTCGTATGGCGACCGAGCACGCCGTATGCCTTCCGATTTTCCGCCGGTGGGGGTTTCGCCGAAGCTCCCCTCAGCGATCTTCTCGGCACGAACGCACCCCCAACGTGTCAGGTCGGAGACTGCTTCACGACTCTCACGAATCTCGCGTTGAAGCCGGAGGAGTCGTTCTCGTTCGATGCAGGCGCAGATGCGCGCCTCAACGGTAACGATCTCTTCACCTTCGATATGTACCGCTCGAATCTCTACGGTCAGATATACCAGACATCGCAATACGAGCCACCGTGCGCGACCTGCGGCGGGCAACCGTTATATGTGACGCAGTTCGGCAATCTTGGTAGCTCGCGGTTCGAAGGCATTGCGCTCGGATTTAAGCATGACGTACCGCACGGCTTGTTCGGGAATTTCTCAGGAGGTTTCACCCGAAGCTACGTCCTCAGCCTGCCGGGCGATTTCTACAATAGCGGTGGAACCTGCAATTTCAAAACGCAAGCGAACTGTCAAAACCTCCAGGTTGTGCCAGGCATTAACATGACGGGCGCGTTCGGAACGGCGGTACCGTACGCTCAAGCCTATGGGCGCGTGGGATATCGTTGGAAGCCTGGAACGGAGATTGATTTTGTCCCTACGTATTTCGGAAATAACAATACATATTTTCGGCCGGCCTTTGTCGAATTGGATGCGCATGCAAGGTACGCACTCAGCAAAAATCTATCTCTCATGATGACCTTCAAAAATATAACCGGCATGTACGATAGCGGAGTGCAAGTGCTTTCGGCTGCGAACGCGAGCGGCGCACCCGTCGTAGCTGGTCTCCCCTCCGAGCTCAACGGCGAAGAATATGGGCCGCGCACAGTGCTTTTGACGATGCAATTGCATCTATAAAGATGAACACGCGATGTTTACCGCGCTTGGCAGCGTTTCTCGGAGCCGCCATTGCCTTCAGCTCCTTAGTTTCCCCATGCTCCTCGGCGCCGGCTGCGCCAGACGGACAATCGCTGGCGCCATGCGTGCCGACGCGGTTATCAATAGGATCGCGTGTTGTCGATGCGCACGCAATCAAGTGGTTGCTGGAAAACGAAGCCACGTGGAACGGGCACATGAACGCGCCCGAATCGATTGCGTGGGTTCCCCATCACGACCAGCTGATCGTCTCATGGCGAGGCGCGAATGATACAAAGGCGCCTGAAACACAGTTGATCGCATCGGTCGATCTCAAAGACGGCGAGTGTCGCACGCTCACGGTGGGATTCGAGCCGGTTGTATCGTCGGACGGCAGACATGTCGCATTCGTATCGCGAACGAGCGGCTCACTGCAGATATACGTCATGAATGCCGATGGATCGGGAATTCAGCAGTTGACGAATCGTAAAGGCGGAGTCGTCGGCGCAGGATTTGGTTATGATGCTCCTCCGTTCGCGTGGTCTCCCAATTCGCGATCGATCGCTTACGTGACACATCACTTCTTGTACGGCTATGGCAATTCTATGTCGGCCATCGGCGGCACGCGCGTTCATGTTTATAGCAGCGACCCGTCCTCATCGCCGTCGATTCTCTCGGAACCAATAGCCCCTGAGATTCGAACAATCGATCTCGACACCGGCGCCGATCGGTTGGCCGTTCAGGCCTACCGTGACACGTGGGTCAATTGGGTTGGCTGGTCACCAAATGGCCGGCTATTTTTCGATGAATCGCATTTCTTTCACGCGGACGACTTCCACTCGATTGTGGCTTTTGATCCGGCGACACGAAAAACGTCCACTGTCGTTCGCGTGGCGGGAATGCAGAAATGGCTCAATCCAACGTTTGTGGACGACGGCACGAAGCTGTTGTATCTCACCGACCCTGTGTTCCCAACATACGATATCGTCGACGATTTCGCGGTAACCAATATCGGCGGCAAGAAGACGTCGTATTGGACGCGCGACTTTCGCTGGCTCTACCGATTTTATCCCCAATGGGACAACAGGACGCATACGATATTCTCAGTCGGAATGCACGGAAGCGCATACGGGCAGATCTACCGGCTGCGTCGTGGGCAGCAACCCGAATCGGTGACGCGCGGGTCGGAGGACGTTCAAGCATTCGCGCTCTCGTCAGAGCGAGCGTCGATAGCCTGGCTCGGGCTTGACCCGTACGGTCAGGTACGTTTGCACGTCGCGAATGAAGACGGCTCGTCGGCGCGCGCGCTCGTGCGGCTGCATCCCGAGTTCGACGGCTTGAAAATGAGCCGCATCGAGGAGATTCATTACCGCTCGAGCGACGGACTCGAGTTGCCGGCGCTCATTGTCTACCCGATGCATTACGACGCACGTCGCCGATATCCGACGATCGTCCAGATTCACGGCGGCGGCTTCAGTTCGCGACTCACGCTGGACGGAACCATCATCTATGGAGCAGGGCCGCTCGAATGGCAATACTGGGCGAGTCTCGGCTATGCGATGGTGATCACCGATTATCGGATCACGGGGACATACGGCCATAAACCTGTTCAGGAGGCAATCGCCAACCACGACTACTACGAGCGCGATTGCGCCGACGTGGAAGGTGCGGTCAATTACGCGATCGCGCATGGAATAGCCGATCCGAACCGATTGGGTGTCTTCGGCGTGAGCTATGGTGGTACGCATACGAATTTCCTCATCACTCACGATCACCGCTATAGGGCGGCGATCTCGTACGAAGGATGGGGGAACGAATTTTATCACAATGAATCGGCAATCGTTAAGCTTAGCCACGAAGAGCTCGGCTATCTTTACGGCGGTACTCAGTGGGACGTACCGCAGAGATACGTCCGTGAGTCGTCCGTGTTTCATACAAAGAACGTTAAAACTGCGACGATGTTCGTGAGTGGTAATCCGAATCTCGGAAGCGAGCCGCGCGACGATCCCGAGTTCTTATACGCGAGCTTCCGCGACCAAGGCGTTCCGTCTGAATTGATTCAGTACGAAGATGAAGGCCATGTCCTCCACGAGACACAGGATCAAATGGACCTGCTCGCGCGATCGACGGTGTGGTTTGACAAGCACTTGATGCACGCAAAGGGTCCCGCGGCGTCAAATGATCGACCCATGTAGCATCGCCGTCGGAAACTATTCACTATGGCGCGGCCGGGGCGTACGGTGAGTGGGGATGAGCTTCTCGAAGCGATCTGGAGGCGAAGTGAAAAAGGAGCACGCAAGTGCCTTCATGTCTATATCAATTTCTTGCGAGCCAAAATTGAAGTAGATCCCGCCCGACCGAACATTATTCGAACGGTGCATGCCAAGGGATATTGCTTTGACTCCGGATCCTAGAGTTCGTCAGGCCGTGAACGTGTTGAGAAGCGATCTCCTCGTCCTGAACGAGCTTGTTATGCGAAGCACCTAGCGCTCCTGACCCTCGCGGCTGCGGTGTTGGCGAAGCTTCGTTCCGAATGGGTCATAATAATATGCCTTGACAGGCATATACGGAGTGAGGTATATCAAACGAGTGGAATCTGCGTTTGAGATTATTGCGGAGCCGAACCGGCGCGCGATATTGGGGTTGCTCGTATCCTCACAGAAGACGGTTGGAGAGATCGAACGCCGGCTGCGCATGTCGCAGCCGACCGTCTCAAAGCACCTGCGCATATTGCGCGAGGCCGGTTTCGTGGAATCCACGATCGACGCACAGCGTCGTCTCTATCGGCTAAAGCCTGAACCGTTTGCGGAAATGGATGCTTGGCTGGCTCAGTTCCGTCGATTCTGGTCCGTTCACGTCGATGCTCTCGAACGCCACCTCAACCGCATGCATCCAGCAAAACCGACGAAGCGGAAGAAAAGGAGAAAATAGATGAGCACCAGTCAGCAGTATTCGCCGGGTCCCGCCAACATGGCGCGCGTTCAAAAGAACGGAGAAACCTGGACGCTGATTCTCGTGAAAGAACTCCGTCACTCGGCTGACAAAGTGTGGCAGGCGCTGACCGATCCCGTGGAGCTAAGCGAATGGGCGCCCTTCAAAGTCAGTGGAAATCTCAGCAAAGTTGGGAGTACGGTCCAGCTTACGTGGATCGGCGCGCCCAGCGAGATCGAAACGAAAGTGAAGCGAGCCGAGCCTCCAAAGTTGCTCGAATACAGCTGCGGCGATAACGACATGCGCTGGGAGCTGGAAGCCGTCAGCGGCGGCACGCGTCTGACGCTATGGAGCATAATCGATCGCAACTACATCTCGATGGGCGCAGCCGGTTGGCACATCGCCTTGGATGTTTTGGAACAGAAGTTGAACGGAACGCCGATTGGCCCGATCGCCGGTTCTGCAGCAATGCAATTCGAGGGGTGGCAGCGGCTGAACGCCGAGTACGCTCAGCAGTTCGGCATCGAACTCCCCAAATGGGGATGAGCTAGCGAGATTTCTTCTTTTTCGGAACCTTCGCGCCGCGTTTACGAGCTTCACTCAGTCCGATTGCAATCGCCTGTTTGCGGCTCGTTACTTTCTTCTTGGATCGGCCGGATTTCAGGGTTCCCGCTTTACGCTTGCGCATCGCGCGCGCGACTTTGCGTTGAGCTCCCTTTGAGTACTTACGCTTCGATTTCTTTCGGGCGGTTTTCTTCTTGCGGGTGGTCTTCTTACGTTCCATAGGAACCTTTTACCGCGAATTCGTTCGTTCCCACGCCGTTATCGACACGCCGAAGCGCTTGGATAGGCTGGTATGCGATCGAAATGGGTCGCGTTGGTGGGTTTGCTCATTTCTGGGTACTGTGTTCCACTCAGCGTCAAACGCACACATTCTGTGAAGCGAGGTCTTAGGGTGGACGTACTTAGCATCATCAAACAAGAACATCGGGAAGTCGGAGCCTTGATCGACGAGGCGAACAAGTGCGACGCCGGTGACGAGCGGCTTCGCGAACTCGCGAAAGAGATCGCGACGAAGCTATCGACACATCTCGCCATTGAAGAGCGGCTATTCTACGCGCAGCTCAAGGCGCGAGCCGACGACGAAGAAGAGAAGGTCGATGTCTTCGAGGCGTATACCGAACACGCGGCTGCAAAGAGTCTTATGCAGATGATAAGCAGTGGCCGCAAGCCGGACGAGCAGTTCAAGGCCGAAGTTCAGGTTCTCGGTGAAAACGTCAAGCATCACGTCGAAGAAGAAGAGTCGAAAGTCTTCGGCGTTGCGCGCGAGCTTCTGGAGAAGGAAGAACTCGACGAAATCGGCGAGGCGTGGGAAAAAGCCAAACAGCGTGCACAGCGGGGCGCTTCGGGCAACGGACGAGCCGCCGCTAGTAAAAAGCGATCGACCGGGCGGCCGGCACGCAAGACAGCTCGGTCGCGATGACGCCAAGTGCGTCCTGAAGGCTAGCTAGTCACGACGCTTTAACTGCGTTCGGACCATGATTTTCTTGGTCACGGCCGCGGTAGCTGTTGCTGTAGCACTCGCGGCCGCCGGCGTGCACTACGTCGTGCAACGCTGCATCGGTCCACGAATTCTCGTCGAGCAAAATAACGTTGCCGGCTTCATTTATTCGGCGATCGCCGTGACGTATGCGGTCGTGCTCGGATTCGTCGTGGTCGTCGTTTGGGAGAAGTACGGCGAAGTTCAAAACCACGTCGATGCCGAGGCTGCCGCCGTCTTCGACCTGTACCACACCGCTGAAGCCTTTCCGCAACCGCTGCGGCGTCGAATCCGTACGGACTTGCGCGGATACGTCGCCGATGTCGTCACCAGGGAATGGCCGGAAATGACCGACGGAACAGTGGCGCTCAGCGCCGTTTCCGACGTCGAGAACATCGCGCGCGAGATCGAAACCTTTACGCCGTCAAACCGTGGGCAACAGGATGCGCATCAGATTGCAATGCAGGAGCTGCTGCGCGCGTTCGATGCACGGCGGGAACGTGTTCTTGCGACCAGAGCATCGGTGCCGCCGATTCTCTGGTTCGGCTTGATTGCGGGCGCCTCGGCGACGCTATGTTTCACATTCTTCTTCGGTGTTCAGAATCGCGTCATGCAGCTCTTGATGACCGGAATTCTCGCCGCGCTCATCACGATCATGTTCGTCGTCATCAAGGAATTCGACACGCCTTTCCGCGGGCCGAATGCGATCACGCCGAACGTATGGCTATTCTACGAAAGCCGTATGAAAATATTGGAGAACGAAGCTTAGTTTTCCTGAACGAGATTGATGTTTCCGTCGCTCGTGTGAACGTCGAGGCTCCCGTTTCCGGCGCCGACGCGCACCGTCTGTGACGACGAATCGTCATCGTCGCCTTTTTTGCCGGCGGCGGTAGCGTTCAAGCCGGTCGCCGTGATTCTACCGTCGTCCGTATCGGCGTTGACGACGGTGTTTGTACCTGGCGCAAAACCAAGCGTCACGCGATCGCCGCCTTCGATGCTGCCGTCGTGGACTCGCAATCCCGTTCCCTCAATGCGATCGTCCCGAGCGCTCACCTCGAGATGTTGGGCGGCGACGGCATGCATGGTGACCGAACCCCTCGATGCGGTCAAGTGCAATGCCGGCCCATCATAGTCTTCGATTCTTATGAAGCCGTTGCCGAGACTCGAAAATGAGGCCTCGGCACGCAAACCGCTCGCTCTAATGTCGCCCGCGTGTACAACCGAAACGCTGGTTCCCTCCGGCACCACGACGGTCACCATGCGATTGTCGCCGGTTGTAATCCCGTGCTGGGACGGCGTCGTAATGCGGACCGTCTGCCTATCTTTGGTTGCCGAAATCGGCTCCTTTGAGCGGAAGATTCCGAAGTCGGGGCTTGGGCTGACACTAACGTCGATCTGGCCGGCTTTGCCGCTTTGGATCGTGAGGTCCGCATATCCGATATCAACGGTGAGCGATGGGTGCGGGCCTATATAGAAGAGCTGATGCGGACCGCCCTCGATGAGGTGCGATCCGTGCGTGAACTGCGCGAAGGCGGGCGGCGCGAAAGACGGCCCGATTTGGTCGCCTCGGACCGCGACGATGGCAGTGCCGACGATCGCCAGCTCGGCAATGACGATTGCGGCGAGGATCGAACCTCGTGAGATCACGCCTCATCTACGTTCGACGGGTCGCCGAGTTTCGCTACCGAATGAGCGCCCTGGGAATGCATTCGAAGTTTCTCGGCGCTCTCTTTATCGTCGTGGCGATGACCCTGTTCGGTGCTTGCGCAGGTGCGGCGCAACCGGCCAAGCCTCCGCGCCTTACAATCCTCGAGGACGGGGCTCGCATCACTGCCGTGAAGATCGAGACATACGGCATCGCCGAACCTGCCATCGTGCGGCGATATCTGTCCCTGCACGAGGGAGATCGGCTTCGGCAGAGCGCGGTCGATCAGGATTTCACAAATCTCACCAAGCTTGCCGGCGCAATCCCACGCCTCACGATACGGCAAGATCTCTCGACGCATGACGTTACGCTCGACTGGATCGTCATGTCGAAGCAGTTCGACGTGACGACACATCCGGTCTACGCGCAGCAACCGCTCGCGTTTCCGATCGAAGGCGTCGGCTTTGACGCCGGCACGAAGCCGCTCGACCGGCGCGGTTCGACGCTCTCCATGTACACCCAATTCGCGCTGCGCGCCGATTTGGCAGAGATCCTTTACACGATGCCCGTCGCGGTCGATGCGACAACCGGACGTGAACAAGACGTTCTCTTCGAGATGCTGGCTGCACGCGGCACGGTTCGCGCAAGTCAACCCGTGGCGCAAGACATTCACAGCTATTTCACCGGCGTCGGAGTGTCGTACCTCATACATGGCACTGACGGAACGCAATTCGAAATCGGCGTGCGCGAGCGTCACGCGACGAGCAACGTACCGACATATATTAATGCGCCCTCCGTCTACGACACGTACTATAACGCCGCGAAGGTCTCGCTCTTGGAAGCCGGTCTTTCCCATGCGTGCACGGGTCCGCCGACGCAATGGTACCCGCCCTTTTGCTCGTACCAATACAAGGTCGAATTTTTCGACGGCATCGGTGGGTTGGGCGCGACGAGCGAATATCAAACATACGTCGCGGACCTGGCGCATTACACGCGCGTCGGTAACTCGACGCTCGCGCTGCACGGTATGGTCTTGCAAACAGGTGGCGTTTTACCCACGAGCAGTCTCGTCTGCGGCGTCGGCATCCGCGGATATCCGAAGCCGTTTTGCGGCACCGATGCCCGCGTCTTGCAGGCCGAGTATCGTATCAACGATGCGCTACCCGGTCCATTCAAGCTCATCGCATTTGCCGAAGAAGCCGCGGCTCGCGTGCGCGGCGGAGAGCAGGCCTTTGCGCCGCCGGCATTTCAATGGCATGCCGACGCTGGTATCGGCGTGATGTACCACGGCGTCCGATTGAATCTTGCGCACGGCTCGGAGGGAAATCGCCTCACCTACGAGCTTCAGGGACAGCTATTCTAGTTAGGGAACAGGTCAAATATGACCGATCTTGGACTACAAAAACATCCCGACGCAATTGTAGCATCGCTCGGCTCGCTGTCCGGACTCGAGGTGGTCGACGTCGGCAGCGGTGAGGGTGGAAACGCACGTGTGTTGGCGGCACACGGTGCGCACGTCACAGGCGTTGACCCTTTCATCGACCCCGTCGATTGGACGGTCGAGGGACCGGGACGATATCGTCTCATAAAAGGCCCCGCCAATGCTTTGCCGCTCGACGATCATTCAGCCGATCTCGTGCTCTTCGTGTTCTCGCTGCATCACGTTCCGAATGAAAAGCTTTCGAAGGCGTTGGCCGAGGCGCATCGCGTGCTGAAACCGGCGGGGCGTCTATACGTTGCCGAACCGCTCGCCGAGGGACCGAATCATTATGTTTCCTCGGTGTTTCACGATGAAACCGTCGTGCGCGCTGCGGCTCGCTCGGCGCTCGACACATTCGCCGCGCCGCATTTCGGCGATCGTCGTCACCTCTCGTACTACGATCGCCGGCCATACGATAATTTTGATGCGTACGCGAAACGCATGATTGCCAACCGGCGGTTTAACGGCTACAGCGAGGAAGCAGTGCTTGCCCCGGAAGTTCGCAGGCGCTTCGACGAAGTGTTTGCGAGCGGCAAGCCTTTCGACCAGCCCGTGAGGATCGATCTCTTTTCTCAACCAAACTAGACTGTGACTCCCGGTTGAGCGAAGTTATCGTAATCGTAGCGATCGGCGCTGCGGTCGCGGGTTTTGTCCAGGGACTTACAGGCTTTGCATTCGGATTAACGGCGCTGGCGTTTTGGGCGTGGGTGCTCGATCCACGAATTGCGGGACCTTTGGTCGTGCTCGGGTCGCTGCTCGGAAACGTGTTCTCTTTACATCGCGCGCGCAGCGGTTTCGAAATGTCGCGAATAATGCCGTTGCTCGTCGGCGGCCTGATTGGCGTTCCAATCGGCGTGTCGCTGCTCGGACATCTCAATGCCGATGCATTCAAGCTCGGCGTCGGCATTCTGCTCGTCGTGTATTGTCCCGTCGTCTTGCTTTCGCACCGGGTTCCAGCTCTGGGCCGGCTTGGTCGAACCGCCGACGTCGGCGCGGGAGTCGCCAGCGGTGTGATGTCCGGCTTAAGCGGTCTCGGTGGTTCGGTGTCGACATTGTGGTGCACGTTACGTGGCTGGGATCGCGATGCGCTACGCGCGACGTTCCAGTCGTTCAACTTCATGGTGCAAATTGTGACACTTATCGCCTACGTCGTTTCGGGCGTGATCAATACCGAATTGTTGCGCGTCTTTGCGATCGCAGGACCGGTTTTGGTGATCCCGGCATTCATCGGTGGTCGGGTCTACGGACGTTTCAGCGACGTCTTGTTTCGTCGGCTGGTCCTTGGGCTGCTGACTGTCTCCGGCTTCGTCCTGATCTTGAACGTCGCCGTTCGGCGTTAGCGCTCGAGGTGTGCTAAAATTCTCGCCACCTGTGTTGCCAAGAAATCAACGTGATGGTCAGCCGGCTCCCCTCGGCCCGGACGATTATTACCTGGAAAACGGTTTAATGGTTCTTACCGAGCACTACCACCTCAAACGGGGCTGGTGCTGCGGTAATGCATGCCGGCACTGCCCATATAATCACGAGGCCGTTCCGACGGACACCAAAAGCGCGACAGCGCCCAAATAGGAGGTCATCCATGCGAAACATCGCTTGCACGGTCCTCATCGTCTTGCTTGCCTGTTGCGCATCCGCATACGGCCAGGTGCCGGCGAGCAATCCGTATCCGACGATGGCGCCCGTCTCGCAATATCTCATGCCCCGTGCCGCTGAAATTGAGATCGCGCGCAGCGCTGGACCGGCATCGATCTCCGCCCACGCCGAGGTGCTCGTACTCACCAAGAGCGGCTACGTGGTCGCCGCGAAGGGGAGCAACGGCTGGGTCTGCTTGGTCGGGCGTATGTGGACGGCGGGTTTCGATGATCCTGAATTTTGGAATCCGAAAGGGCGCGGAGCCGGCTGCCTCAACCCTCCGGCCGTGAAGAGCGTGCTGCCACAGTACCTCGCCCGGACGAAATGGGCGCTCGCCGGCGACACGCGCGAAGAGATTGCGAAGAAGTGTCAGGCCGCTTACGCCGATCATCAGTTCACCGACCCGGCTCCGGCGTCGTTCGCATTCATGTTGTCGAAACACAGCTATCTCAACGATGGAGTTAAGGGCCCATGGCGCCCTCACGTGATGCCGTTCGTCGCCCTCGACCAAGTGGCCACGTGGGCCGCAAGCTTCAAAGGATCGCCCATCCTCTCACCGGCGACGTCGACGTTTCGCCGGTACGAACCAGTGACGATCGTCATCCCGGTTGGTTTCTGGTCGGACGGTACGCCGGCTCCGAAGTAACTTCGGCGCTCAGGCGAATCCGGTCGTCTATGCGCCAGGCCGTTTCTCGCGAAACAATGGTCGATAGCAAAAACGCAGCGCCGCGAACGACGATCGTTTCGGTGGAAACTCGTGAGCGTTGAAATTTCCTGCATCGATTCGGAAGTTCGTCGTCATCTAAATTCATTCTTGAGCCTCAAGGATGTTCTGACGTTCGATTCGTACGCTGAGCAGAGTCGGCAGCTGCTTCCCAGCCGCCCACGTTTCTCTTTTGGCTGATCTCAAGGAGATGCTCGTGCGGTCTCACCTCAAGGCATTGCTGTGTGGTCTGATGCTATGTGTTTCGATGTCGGCGCCGGTGTGGGCGCAGACTGGTGCGTCGCAATCGACCGGCACCATCACTGGCAAAGTGCACGACGACGGCGGAAAGCCGGTCAGTAGTGCCAGAATCGTCTTCTCGGGACCGACAACGGCGCAAACGACGACGAAATCCGACGGCACATACAATGTCGTGCTCCCGCCGGGAATCTACAGCGTGACGATCTCGGCACCGGGCTTCCGATCGACGCAGCAGGACAGTGTCACGGTTTTGAGCGGTCAGAGTTCCACGCTTGCGACGACGCTGCTCCCGGCGTCGCTCACGACGATTGCTACCGTCTCGGTCGGCGGCTCGACCTCAGTCGCCGACTCTCCGGCCGCATTGACCCAGCTCACCGCGGCGACGATTCGTAGCCAAGGGCAGGATCAGATCGTCAACATCCTCGACCAGATCCCGGGCGTCGAGATCGCTCGCGTCGGCGGCGGTTCGAACGAGCCCGGCGCGAACACGTCGATCTCAATTCGCGGTGCCGAGCCGTACGAGTCGCAGGTGCTCATCGACGGCCATCCGGTCGATACGATCGGCAGCGGCGCCTTCGGCTTCAACGCCACTTTTACGAACGCGATTCTGCTCAGCGGTATCGAAGTCAGCAAAGGCCCCGGCAATATGCCGAATACGGTGGTTGACGCCGTCGGCGGCACGCTCAACCTCAAGACCGCACCGATCACTCCTACGCTGAGCACCGACTTGATGACCCAATACGACTCGTTCGGCGGCTGGACGTATGGTGTGCGGGTCTCCGATACGATCGGCAAGATCGGCCTGCTTGTCGCCGTCGCGCGCGAAACGACGCCGGGCTACATGGCACCGCAGAACATCTTCGGTTTTGGGCGCGCGAGTTTCTACTCTCCCTATACCTCGCCCACATACCCCCTCACGGGCAACAATCAAGTCTATTCGTCCGGAACGAGCTACACGGGTGTTCTGAACTACGCTTACGCCGCAACATCGGACTTCTCCAACGACGGTCAGCTTTTCAAGTTGGCTTACAACTTCTCGCCGGTTACGTCGCTCGAGTTGAGCAGTAACTCGACGCAGACGTGGCTGGACGAGACCGGCAATAACGTCGGCTACGTCTACGCGAAGATCGTTCCTTGCATCACCAACGGCCTCGCCGAGGGTTCGGCACCGGCGGGACCGACATGCGCGCCTGGGACCAACCCGTATGATGAGAATTACACAGCGACGCCGTATCTGGGACGTGTCGGCCAAACCGTCCCGATCAATCTCTACGCCGGCTACCCGAACACATACGAGATCGACAGGGAGCCGATCTTCACCGCGGCTCTGCGCACCGTCATCGGTCCCGGGACTTTCCTCGCACGTGCCTATGGCGGCAGCATCACACGCGATGTCATCCAGAACCCCGCTCCAGGCGCTATCGGCCCGTGTTACACGCCGGGTTGTCCCTGGGTCGGAAGCAGTCCCGCGCTCTCAACGGATGCTGGCAACAACTTTGCAGACGATAACGGTTACGCGGGCGAACCGTATTACGAGCTCACGACCGACACGCTGCATGGCGTCGACGCACAATACTCGCTTCCGCTCGGCAACCGCGGCTTCCTAACGCTCGGTTTCGATTCGCACAGCGACAGCTACAATTACACAGAGGCGTACTCCAGCGGCTGGTACTGGTATGGGAGTGGGACTCCGGCCGATCCGTATGGCGGATGCGGTTACCCCGGTCAAACCGCCGCACAGATATATTCGTGCGCGTACACGATTGGGTTCTACCCTAAACCGCAAATAACCGTGCGGAGCACCACGGAGAATCTGCGCGGTACCTACGAGATCGCGCCGAACCTGCAACTTGCTTTAGGCGGCTACATCTCGAATACGACGTACGTCGGTTCGCGCTTCGACCCACGCGGCGGTTTGACGTGGCGGCCGAATTCGAACGTCAGCGTACGCGCCTCTGCGGGCAGCGCATTCGTTACCCCGTACGAAGGCCTGATCAACACCACTACGTACCTCGGAAGCCATGGGACGCTGTACCCCGCGACACAATTCACAGCGGAGACCTCGACCGGGTACGATGTCGGCGCCGATTACAAGTACAGCCGCGACAGCATCATCTCAGCCGATCTCTACTCGACGACGATCTTCAATCGCTACGCGACCTACCAGTGTGTCACCGCCGCGTGCACCGGCATGTTCAATGGGAGTGCATACACCTCCGAGGTCATTCCCACCTCACAGGGGCAAACGGCTAACCGTGGTGCCGAGATCACCCTTCTCCACCAGCCGAAGTTCGGCTTTGGGTACCAGGCCGCGGTCGATTTGCTGCGCGACTACTCTTACGATCAGGCCCCGGTGACGTCGGGCGGCAGCCTCTTTCTCGGACCGTTGCCGGCCAACGGTGTGCAGATTCCAGGTTATCCGTACAATAAAATGCGCGGCAACGTCTGGTACACATTCCAGGATGGCAGGAGCATTCGCTTCGGCAGCACGACTTACGGAGCGAACAACTCGTACGGTCAACCCGGCTTCACGCTGTTCGACGGATCAATCAATCTGCCGGTGCACGGCGTCAACTTTTCCATCGGAGCGACGAACGTCTTTAATAAAGATAACGGCATGGCAGGCGGCTTGTACTTCGGCGGTTACACTTATCCGGGTCTCGGCGCTAGCGGCATCGGTCCGACGAACTATGAATGGGCCCAGCCGCGTACCGTCTACGTCCAAGTGAGTACAGCAGCGCACTAGACACGCCACTAGCATCCCAGCCTCATCTGCATGATCTTTTGGCTGCTTTGGGCCGAGGCCAGAGTCTAGTTAACTGCTAGCGATGCTGGCAACTCCGGCAAAACGTGCATCGCGCCGGATTCCCGACTCATAGGCGCCGTCGAACTTCGACGCATCCCCTCCGACCAACCTAAATGCGTCGAGTGTCAGCTCCGGGTCGCGACGCGCGAGGCTGGCCGTGTGAGCCGGCGAGGCCTATCGGTGAGAACGTGTAGCGCTTCGCGTTGCTCGAGGATAGGGCACAGCACGTCTGCCACGTCGAGGATGTGAGAGCGCAAACAAGCCAGAGCGGTTTCGACGTCCTTACGGCGGCAGGCGCGTAAGATGGCACGGTGCTCCCTCTGGCCCTGGTCGCGATAATTCGCAAGCGTAACGTGGGCACGCAGATAACGATCGACGTGCACGTGCATACGTTCGATCATGCCGAGCAACAGTGGGCGCTTCGAAGCGGAATAGAGTGTCGAGTGAAATTCCCAGTTGCGGTCGCCCCAAGTTTGTACGTAGTTTGTATCCTGGTCCGAAGCATCCAATATCTGTGCCGCGCGACTGAGAGTAACCCGACTGAGGTAGGGAATTGCGAGGCGCAGCGCGTGCGATTCGAGTAAGACGCGGTTTTCGCACAGTTCGCGAATTTCGGCTGCGCTTAAAGCCGACACGACGAAGCCGCGGTTGGGTAGAAAGCGGACGAGCCCCTCGCCTTCGAGCTGACGCAGCGCCTCGCGCACCGGGATAGTGCTGGTTCCGTAGCGTTCAGCTAGGTCGTCTTGACGCAATGGTTCGCCTTCGCGAAATGCGCCGCTCGCGATTGACCTTCGAATTGACGCAACCGGGCTTAGCGCGACCCTCCGAGTAGTAAGCTTCTTTGCCACAGGCCTACTATATGAAATCCTATAGGATCGCACAACCGCAAGCGCTAACCTCGTGGCCTAATGACCTGGCGCGGAGTAGCCTCCGAAGCACTGAGTAGGCTGGTGAGCAGCTTCGCAACCTGGCTTTCGATGCTCGCCAAGCTCTTTGATGACGCGGAGGCGTCATACATGGTAGTCATTGGCGCGTCGGCCCACGTTCTTCGTCGCGCGCCTCGCCACGCGGCGCTTTTTGGTCCCATGAACCCTATAGAAAATCCTATAGGATATGGTATAGCGCAGACGAAGCCACCCGGCGTGCGCATCAGTAACATTCAAGTCTATCGTGTCGACCTTCCGCTTAACGAAGGCGCCTATCGTTTCTCCGGCGGCCGCGTCGCGATGACGTTCGATTCTACCATCGTCCGGATCGATACCGACGCGGGCGTCTCGGGTTACGGCGAGTTCTGCCCGCTGCCGGCGTATCTACCGGCTTTTCCGGAGGGCGCGCGAGCCGCGATTGCGATATTGGCGCCGGCCCTGATCGGTGCAGATCCGCGAGAACTCGGCAACATCAATCGCCGCATGGACGAAGCACTTCGCGGCCACGGATATGCGAAGTCGGCCATCGACATCGCCTGCTGGGATATCCTCGGGAAGTCAACCGATCTGCCTATAGTCACGCTGCTCGGTGGCCGCTGCGGCGAGGATTATGCACTCTATCGAGCTATTTCGCAAGAGTCGCCGGAAGCGATGGTGCGCAGCGTCAAGTCGTACCGCAACGAAGGGTATCGCAAGTTCCAACTCAAGGTTGGCGGTGAGCCTGATCTCGACATTGAGCGAATCAGCGCTGTCGCGGTGGCACTCGCTCCCGGGGATGTGCTCGTCGCCGACGCCAACGGCGGTTGGACCCAGCATGAAGCAGTCCGCGTGGTCGACGCGGTTCGCGCACTCGATGTTTACATTGAACAGCCTTGCGCCACGTATGAAGAATGCCTTGCGGTACGCAGCAAGACGGACCGGCCCTTCATCCTCGATGAGGTTATCGACGGTATTGCTGCGCTTCTTCGTGCTCACGCAGACCACGCGATGGACGCGATCAACCTCAAGATATCTAAGGTCGGCGGACTCACGAAGGCGCGACAGATCCGCGATGTGTGCATCTCGCTCGGCATCGCGATGACGATCGAAGATCAGTGGGGCAGCGATATTATCACTGCCGCGATCGCACACCTCGCCCACAGCACGCCGTCGCGACTGCTGTTCTCATCGACCGACTTCAACAGCTACGTCACGCTACGGACGGCCGATGGCGCTCCCATTCGAAAAAACGGTCGTCTCGCTGCGTCAACCGCTCCGGGACTCGGCATAACGGTACTGGAGAGTATTGGAGAACCTATTTAGGTTCGAAACGACGGCCGCGGCGCGCACCCCAAAATTGATTGTCTTTAACAACGACTTGGCCGCTCTGCATGACCCAAGCGATTCCTTTTGGCAGTCGTACGGGATCCCGATAGTCGAGATCGTCCGAGATCGTTGCGGCATCAAACGCGACGAGATCGGCCAGCTTACTAGGTGCAATCTGCCCGACCTCGCCGAGATGGAACATCTCAGCCGGCAGGCTGGTCATTTTGCGTACTCCCTCCTCCAACGTAAGGACAGCCTTGTCGCGGACATAACGCGAAAGGACACGCGGAAAAGTACCAAACGTTCGCGGATGCGACTTTCCGATGGTTCCCGGAAACGCTCCATCGGACCCAAATGCGGTGCGTTTATTGCGCATTACGCGTTCGATGTCGTTCTCATCAATGAAGAACACGATCATCTGCGGCGAAAGATCTTCTGTAACCAAAATATGGATGAGTGTATCGAAGTTAGACCTACCCAAACTGCGAGCTGCCTCGACTAACGTTTGTCCCTCGAATTTCCTGCTGTTGGTCAAAGATATCAGCACGGATTCATAGCCCGACTCGAATAGTGTATTTTGAAAACCGCTTGTCGGCGATTCGTCAAGACGCTTTTGAATACGCTGCAACTCGGACCGATCGGTTAAACGCGACAGCAGCATCTTTTTGCCGCCTTCGTGAAACTCGGGCGGTATTAGCGCGGATAGAAACGTTGAGCCGGCCGTGTACGGATACATGTCTTGATAGACGTCGACGCCACGATCTCGAGCGTCTTGTATGAGCTGTAATGAGCGCTCCGTCGCGCCCCAGTTCCGCTTGCCTGTCGCCTTGTGGTGAGAGAGAACGAGGCGCCTCGCTGAGGACTCTCCAATCTGCAATGCTTCGGCGACGGCTTCCAAAAGAGTTGAACCTTCGCCTCGAATATGCGACGCATAAATCGAATGCGGTCGAAGACGTTTTGCGAGGTTCACGATCTCGTCCGTTTTCGAGAAGACTCCTGGAGGATAGACGAGGCCGGTCGACATGCCGAATGCGCCCGCATCGAGCGCTGCTTCCAAAAGCACTTCCATCCGGATTTGCTCTTGTCGAGTCGGCTCCCGGTTGTCCATACCCATCGCTGCCAGCCGTATCGCACCGTGTCCAACGAGCGGGACATAGTTGGACATGTAGCCGAGCTTATCGGTCTCTGCAAGTAGCTCCGCAAACGAAGAACCCGCAAAACTGTGCGGCCATGCGGAAACCATGTTCTGATGCTCTTCACGCCATTCAAACGAAACCGGCGCGAGACTGAAACCGCAATTGCCGACAACTTCTGTCGTGACGCCTTGGAGAATCTTCATCGTGTCGTTCTCATGAACGAACGGAGCATTATCGGCATGAGAGTGGGTGTCGATGAAGCCTGGAGTTATAGTTAGCCCCGCAGCATCAATGACGTCGTAGCCTCTATGGCTGTCCGAATGGGGGCGAAGATCATCAATGCGCGCGTCTCGGATATAGACGTCGCAGTCCTGCGCGGCGCCACCCAGTCCATCGAGCACTTTCCCGCCGGCGATTACTGTCGTGGAGCGGCTCGTCATGCGTCCAGCAGCGTTACGCCGCTTAGTCCACGCGTCGTGGCGAGCACGCGCTCCATCAGCAGATTCGCAAGCATCCAATCCTGTGCGGCGATGCCGACAGATTTAAATATCGTGATCGCATCCCGAGGCGGAACACAGGATTCTTTTATCAGCGTCCCGAGCTCGACCGGACGGTCTTTGGTGAGATAGCCCTTCTCGATCGCGGCGATCAGATCACCCGCTTCGATTGATGATGCGTGAAGCTGATCGACCGCGATGATAGCTGCCTTTCCGAAGATCTCCGCCGGCAGCTCTTGCATTTCTCTTGCGTACGATCCAACGCCGATAATGTGGGTCCCGAGTTTCACGTGGGAGGCGTCAAAGACCGGTTCGAGAGATGTTGTCGCGCACGCGATAATGTCCGCATCGTTGACTGCGCTCGAGAGGTCGGTCGTCGCGTCAAATCTGATCGCGGGCATCTCTATGGCCATCTGATCCGCCAGCTGAGAGCTACTGTTGTTCGAGCGGCTCACAACATGCACCGTTCTAATGTCGCGTACGGTGCAGATCGCCCGAATCTGATCTGGTGCCTGCCGTCCTGCGCCGATCATCGTAAGGGACGTCGCATCGCGGCGCGCCAATACGTCCGCTGCAACGCCCGAGGCGGCACCGGTTCGGATCGCCGTGAGCGTGCTTCCCTCGATGAGCGCTTCCAGTTCTCCGGTGTTGCCGTTGAGCCATAACACGGTCGAATGGATCGTGGGAAGCGAACTCGTCCGGTTGTGCGGATAGACGGAAACGATTTTGACAACGGTATCCGTCGCGGGCGCGACGCGCGCGACCATTGCCAGCACGCTGCCATCGTCTGTGCTGAGCCGCTGAGGTTGTTGTAAACGCCGTTCGGAAGCCGCGATAAAGGCTTCTCTCGTGACTCTGATGGCATCGCCGATTGGAACGAGGCGTCGAACCTGTTCGGCAGTTACAATGTACAATCGACGGTCAGCGTCGCGGCGCGAGCGTCGTTTTTACAGTTTTTACAGACTCAGGCTTCCCGGCCCAAATGCCTCGCGTATGCTTCAGATGGTGCATCAGCGTCTCTGATGCGGCGTCACCGTCGCCTTCCTCAAGAGCATTGAGAAGCTCGAGGTGCTCGCGCGCGGACGGCACGAGATTGCCAACTTCCGCAAGCTTGGGCAATCCCCACAACCTTGTCTGATCGCGTAAACGCGCGACGATCGTGCATAAACGATGATTGCCGCTGAGTTCCAGGAGGCTGAGATGGAACCGGCGATCCGACTCCAGGAAGTGTGGCAGATCGCCGTCAGCAGCGTACCGTTGACCTTCCTTGATCAGCGCCTTCAGAGACTTTGCGCTCTCGCCGAGGCCTTTTTGCGCGATCTTGCGGACAGCGGGAACCTCGAGCAACGTTCTGAGCTCGAAGATCTCATCAAGGTCGTGCTCGGTCAGCGTCAACACACGAAAGCCCCGGTTTTTTACCGGCTCGACGAGACCTTCGTTGGCCAAATCAAAGAGCGCCTCACGGATTGGAGTCGCCGAGACCTTGAGCTTCACGGCAAAATCCGCAACGGTATAAAGCTTCCCGGGCTCGAGATCGCCCGTCAAAAGCCACGCGCGAATCATTGAAGCCGCTTGGATCCGCAGATTTCCAAGACCGTCGGCGGCATTCAACATCAAATGTACCTCATCTCCGTGGTGCCCTTGGCCACTCGTCGATAGCGTATTGACGTTATGTTACATATAACATATTATGCATAAGCATAACGTTACATAAAACTCTCGTCAAGCATGGATAAGTCCGGTTTCCCGCGGCGGAAGCCGATTCCAAACCAAACGTCCCTTTAACGGGGGGAGCTATTTTTCTATGCGCTCTCATTATTGCTACCCTCGGACGACGAAGCGATCTTTCTGGTTGCAGGCGCTGCTCGTGGTAATTGTCCTTGTGACCTTCGCTCGCCCGGTAGATGCGCAGCCGGTTACCGGTGCCATATCCGGCACTGTTAGCGCCGGCGATGGCCGGCCGATGTCGGGCGTGCATTTGCTGTTACGCGGGCCGGTTACCCAGACGACGTCCTCCGATAGCGCCGGGCATTTTCAGTTCATCAACTTGCCGCAGGGCATCTTTTCTGTCGAAGCGTCTCAGCCAGGCTACACGTCGGTAACACAAGAGGACATCGCTGTAGTCTCGGGAGCTAGCGTCTCACTGACGGTTTCGCTAACCGCCGCGTCGTTCTCGTCGTTGCGTGAAATTGGGCACGTTACCGTCAGCGCAAGCGCTATTCAGCTGAACACGTCACCGGCGGCTGTCGACGTGATCTCGAGCCAAACGTTCATCGATCAGGGCCAAATGCAAGTGATGAACGTCTTAAACGAGACGCCCGGCGTCGTTACAACCACGTGCGGTTTTTGTCAGGCGAATTCAAACAATGCGGTAATGGGTGTGCAAAGCGCGGTGCAGATTCGTGGGGCTCTGCCGTACGAAACCGAGACGCTGCTGGATGGTCACCCTGTTAACGTTGGTTCCTCAGGATACTATACGCCGAACTTTATCAATCCGTACTTCTTGCAAGATGTCGAGGTGATCAAGGGCCCGGGCGCACTTGCTCCGGAGATCAATTACGCGATTGGCGGTAGCGTAAACTATCGGACAATCGATCCGACGAAGCTTGCGCAGTTCGGGCTTGATATCGGCTCCGATCGGTATGGCGGAGTGACGTCAAATTACCGTGCGACAGGAACGACGCTCGGCGGCAAGCTCGGTTACGCCTTCGACTATGTCACGGGCGGCAGTCCCGGACCCGTGCAAGGCCAGAAGTGGGCAGGGACAACCGATATTCTTTCGGCGCCCACCATTAATGGGCAAACAATTTGCGGCAATGCTCCGGCTGGTGCGAATTGTCCCTACACATTTGGCGCGGGGAATCCCAACGTACAGAGCAGTTACATGGGTGCGTTCCCACTCGAGTTCTGCTGCACCGGGGTCCCAAGCACGTTCAGCGAGCGTGCCGAGCTGGCGAAACTCAAATTCAATTTCTCGACGTCGACCTCGCTGACGGCGAGTTACTTAGGGGCACAGGCGCTTTGGAATGCAGCTTCGACAGAGATCGACGCGACGAGTTTTTTCGATCCACCGGCCGGCTATGTGCCTTCGGGAAATCAACCCGTCGCCGGCAGCCTCATTCCCTACAATGACTACACGTACTATCCGGTCTGGCAGACGTCAAATCAAGGACTGTTTCAGTCTGAGCTGCGCACGACAATTGGTAACGCGACGTTGCTTGCGCGTTTCTATAGCGGCGCATCGAACGGCCTGAATTACAATTATCCGTTTGGCACGACGTTCACGTTTAACGCTCTCGCAAATGGCGGGATTTATCTCGGTAATAACACCACGCCGACGATCTTCAACAACACACCGGTGACCGTTTCTCAAACAGATACGGCCTTTTATAACCTAACTTCCGATCACTTCCGCGGGGAATCTATTGAGCTCAACCTGCCGGGCGGGGAGAATCTCTATACGGTTTCATACGACCGAAATACATACGACTCGTACGCTTTTGGAGCGGGACAGGCGAATTCATTTTTTGATAACCCTCCAGCCGTCACGATAGCCCCCGGCTCAAGCGAACTTTTTCAGACAATCTTGGCTCGGGGAATCTTTCAATTGAGTCCGACGCTGCAGGGCGTACTCAGCAACTACTTCATCGACTATACCGTGCATTATTCACCTGACGGTGGCACCAGCTTTTCAGATTCGACGCACACGTTCTTTGGACCGCGTATCGCGTTTACATGGCGTCCGAATTTCAACACTTCATGGCGAGCGTCGGCCGGCTCGTCGATAGCACCGCCTTACATTTCGTTACTCAGCATTCCGAGCGGACCACCGGTGGGCGATAACTACGGTGCGGCGACGTTGTATACGCAACAAGTCAGTTCCGGCCAGCTCGCACCGGAAACCGCTTTTGGCTGGGATATTGGAGTCGATCAACGGTTACCCAACCTTGGTGGCACGGTCATATCATCCGATCTCTATCAATCGGTCCTTCGCAATCAGTTCTTGTCGGCGACGACAGCGAACGGAAGCTACACAGCAACGTCAGGCGCAAATGCGGGCATTACGGCTCCGTTGTATGACACGCAAACAGCGAACTTAGGTCACTCGCAGTACGCGGGAATCGAATTCTCCGCGCGGCGTGCGGTTCCAAAAGGTGTTGGTTTCACAGCGAATTTCTCGCTTATTCGCGCCTATCCGTACGACTTGCCGGCCGGTTTCTATAATACGAGCGCCGGACCCAATACCACGAACTTGGGCATCCTACCGTACGTCAATTTCCAGACCAGCGGTAACGGCTACAACGGCATGTCCTACGGCAGGGTCCCTTACGCGCAGGGATATGGAGAGGTCAACTACACGTTCTCGAACGCAGTTCACCTCGCAGTCGGCATGACTTATTATGGGAACAATAACCAGTACAACGAACCGGCCTTCGAAGTCGTGAGCGCCAGCTTTCGGTATCCGATCGGGCAACGTTCCTCACTCGTCCTCTCGGCATATAACTTGACGGGCGCCTATAGTACGATCACGCCGAATATTTTCGCGGGGATTCCGGTACCGCTCGTCAATGGTCTTCAAGGGGCGACGCAAGCCGGGAATATTGGACCGACGAACGTTCGCCTCGACTACCATTTGAAAGTTGGTCAGTAAAAGATTCACGGATGCACGTCGTAGTCGTTGGCGGGGGAGCCATCGGCATGTCGATCGCGTATTCCCTTAGTAGGCGTGGTGCGGAGGTGACCGTTCTTGACGCGAATGAGATCGGCCACGGAGCGTCATTCGGAAATGCGGGCCTCGTCGTCCCAAGCTACGGGTTGCCGCTTGCAAACTTTGCGAACGCAATGGAAGGCCTCCGTTCTCTTTTGCGCCTGCACTCGCAGATCGATGTGCGGCTGCCGCTCGACAGCAGCTCGTTGGGGTGGATCGTCAGGTTTCTTCTCTCAACGCGAAAGACGATCGTCGACAGAGGGCTCGCGATCCTGGCGGGTTTCTCGCAACGAAGTCTCGCTCTCTACGATGAGCTTCTTGCCGATGCGCCGGCGGACGTCGATTTCGCGAAGTTTGGGACCATGTACGCGTCTCTCAGCAGTCGATCGCAGAATCGGATGGTATCGCTCGCAGGCCGCCTCAAGCGGGTCGGGGTCTCTTCAGTCGTTTTCAATGGAAACGAAGCTCGCGCCCACGAGCCAACACTTTCAAGTAACGTGGTCGGAGCCGTCTGGTATCCCGATGATCGACGTCTGCAACCCTTGAATTTTGTGCGAATGCTGGCCGAGCGTGCCGTCAAGCACGGCACTGAGGTCATAAAGACGCGAGCAGTCGGGATTGCGCTCGAAGAAAAGCGGGCCCGAGGGGTTCAAACGGAGGCGAGGTTGATTGAGGCGGATCGCGTCGTCATCGCAGCCGGATGTTGGAGCACATTCGTTGCCCGAAGTGTTGGCTTAGATATTCCGATGCAGCCCGCTAAGGGCTACAGTTTCGACATCCGACTAGAACGGAATCCACGCACTGCGTTGCTGTTCTGTGAGGAACACGTGTCACTGACTCCACTCAATGATGTAACTCGTGCTACCACAGGCCACGACTTTCACGGATATGACCCGAGTATCGATCCTCGGCGGCTCGATAAGATACATAAAGCCTGTAAATTATATCTCGAGGGCCCTTCGATTATCCACGAAGGTGAACCGTGGTCGGGTTTCCGACCCCTCACACCCGATGGACTGCCGATCATTGGATCGTCAAGCCGGATCGAGAACCTGGCTTTCGCAACGGGACATGCAGGTTTGGGAATCACTCTTGCACCGGCAACGGGTGAAGCAATTGCCGGCGACCTTTTGGACGGTGTCGCTGAGCTACCGAATGAAATGCTTCCGGGGCGATTCGGCCTGTGAGCTTCGCGGTCAAGTGGAATTCTCGCATTCCGATACGCGACGGCGCGTTGCTTTCTGCATCTATCTATCATCCTGCAGATATGGGCGTCCATCCGACGATCGTCGTTATGACACCTTACGGTGTCGATCGTACGCACGCAAAGAGTCGCTACTTTGCCGAGCACGGGCTAAATGTTGTCGTTGTCGACGTCCGAGGACGCGGAGAATCTGACGGAGTCTTTGAGCCGCATGTCCATGAACGGCACGACAGTAGTGATGTTATCGAGTGGAGCGCAAACCAATCGTGGTGCGACGGGAACGTCGCAATGTGGGGAGGTTCCTACCTCGGCATGGCTCAGTGGCTTGCTGCAGCTGAACGTCCCAGTCATCTCCGGACGATTGCTCCGTGCGTGCCGTCCATGGCGGGCATTGACCATCCTGCTGTCGGCGGAAGCTTCACACCGTTCTACGTCCAGTGGTTGGCATTAACGGGAGGACGTTCGCCTCAATTCAACGCGATCGACGATCAAGATTATTGGCTGGACGTCTATAGGCGCTTGTATCTCGAACACCGACCCTTCGGCGAACTCGCAAACCTATCCGGGAATCAGTCTCGGATCTTTGATACGTGGATTGCGCATCAGACCATGGACGCATACTGGGATCTGCAGGTTCCGTCGACAGCCGAATTTGAGGCAATCACAATGCCGGTCTTGACGATCGGCGGCTTATACGACGATGCCTTGGTTGCAACCGTGGAGTATTACACGCGACATAACGCCGCTGCGGGCGGCGTAGCACCCGCTCACCATCTCCTCCTCGGTCCGTGGGATCACGCCGGCGCTCAAAACCCGCGGCCCGAAGTAGGCGGTCTGAAATTTGCGAAGGCGTTGCTCGATCTCAATGCTTTGCACGTGGCCTGGTATCAATGGATCATGCAAGGACGCGAAAAGCCGTCACTTATGGAGCATCGCGTCGTTTATTACGTGACCGGCGAGGAGTCATGGCGTACCGCGGATCGAATCGAAGATGTCACCCAATCGCGAAAGACCCTATTCTTACATTCTCGGAATGGTCAGGCAAATGACGTTTTCTATTCCGGGCGCCTCGACGAAACCGATTCCGCATCGCCGGCGGCGACCTATCAAAACGACCCGTTAGACACGCGTCCTGCCGACCTTATCGGACCAATTGATTTAGTTACACCGATAACATTGTTCGATCAAACACTCGCGCTGAACACCTTTGGAAATGGGTTGATATACCACACCGACCCACTGCCGGAGGCGATGTTCTTAGCCGGCTTTATCGAGATCCATCTCTGGATTGCGCTCGACGTGCCGGACGCCGATTTTCGCGTCTCGCTGTATCAAATTCTTCCGACCGGTGAAAGCCTAATTCTTGGGGAGACATTGCTTCGCGCACGCTATCGCCGGTCGTTCAGAGAGGCCGAGTTTCCGGAACCCGGCGTACCGATCGAGTACGTGTTCGACCGGCTGGCATTTCAGTCACGGCTCATTGCGCGGTATAGCCGTTTCCGCTTCGTCGTCTCAAGCCCGAACACGCCTTACAATCAAAAAAATTATAACTCAGGCGGTGACGTCATGTGGGAGACTGCGGCCGATGCGCGTGTCGCGAATGTGACCGTGTTTCACAAGCCGCCACATGCAAGCTACATTCTTCTGCCTGTTGGAAACCCAAACACTACGGTAATCTCGGATGACGTCTTGCGCGAATGGATGCAGTAATTCGCCGCATCCTCGCGCTGGTGGCGCTCATCCTGTGCAGCCTGCAGTGCGGTTGTTCCCGACCGGCATCTAAAGACGGAACGCTGACCGTGGCCATGAGCATTGAGCCAACGTCGCTCAACCCACTCCTCGTCACCGGCCAGTTGTCGCCCTTCGTCTCGGAACTCTTCTACTCGTATCTCTTCATTCGAGACGCACGGGGAAGGCCGGTGCCCGAGGCGGCGACCGAGGTTCCGACGATCGAGAACGGGGGCCTATCGCGCGACGGATTGCGAATAACGTACCACCTCAAGCCGGGAATACGTTGGCAAGACGGCGTTCCTTTGACCGCATCGGATTGCGTCTTCACGTTTCACGCAATCATGAATCCGAAGACCAATTTGCCGGTGCGAGAGGGCTACACCGAGATAGCTTCGGTCACGGCCCCGAATCGTACGACCATCGTTGTTCGTCTGCGGCATCCCTTTGCGAATTTCGTGCCCGCTTTTCTCTCGCTCGACACGAACTATCCGATATTGCCCGCGCATATTTGGGAGAAGTATCCAGACTTAAATCAAGCCGATTTCTCAACGCACCTGGTCGGTTCAGGTCCATTTAAGCTGGTGACCTGGCACCACGGCGATCGCCTCGAGGTTGCCGCAAACGATGATTATTTTCAGGGGCGTCCGGCGATCTCGCATATGACGTTTAAGTTCATACCGGCAGAGACGACGATCGTTAACGAACTGCGAACGCACGAAATTGACATGGCGCCGGATCTTCTGGATCCACTCCTTATCGAGCAGCTTCAAAACATCAATGGACTAAAGGTTGTCCTGACGCCGATGTTAGGATTCGATGCCGTTCTCCTGAACACCGCGTCGCTTACGAGTCCTCAACTGCGCTTGGCTATCATTGAAGCGCTCAACATCCCGTTTATTGTGAATAGAGCGACCCAAGGCCAATTTCACTCACGCAACGCACTGCGCGGGTATTGGGGAGAAACGTATTCGGGAGCGACGAGCCTGTCGTTCAATCCGGCGGCGGCTCGGTCGACGCTTGACAGGCTAGGATGGCGTACGGGCGCAGACGGCATTCGCACGAAAAACGGTCAGCGACTTCAACTCACCCTCATCAGCTCGACCGGGTCCCTAATCCAGAGCATTATCGCAACCCAGATTCAAGGCCAACTTCGTAGCGTTGGAATTCCGCTAAATGTTCGCATGTACAATCGAATCCAGTTCTTTGAACCACCACCCGATGGGCCGCTCTTCGGCGGCAAATTCGATCTTGCGCTCAACACGTTCGTAAACTCTCCGCTCGAAGAGGGTTTGACGTTTACATGCGCACAGAGGCCCCCGGCCGGATTTAACTTCACGCGCCTCTGTGATGCTGCGTTGGATTCCGCGTACGAAGCGAGCCTACGAGCGTTCGATCCGGTCGCCTTGGAGCGTACCAACGACGCAATGCAGCAGGCGCTCGATCGAGGTGCAGCTTTTGTTGCGCTATATCAGTTGCAAAACATCGCCGTTCTCTCGAGCGGCGTGGGCGGCTATGAACCCTCCAACGAGTCGCCGTGGGTCAACATGTGGAAATGGTCGAAAACCTCACGAAACTGATTGAAAAAGGAATGCGAGCATGAGCAGCGCCACTCAATTGCCTTCGAATGCGATCGGAATGTCATTTCCGCGGCATTTCTACGTCGATTATGATACCGAGGTCGTTTCGACCATCTTTGAGATAACGGTCAAAGAGGATAAGATTCTCGTCGACAATGTCCAAAAAGGGATTAACTCGTCAGTTTACACGCCGGGTTTAGTGGTTGCGTCGGAACCCTTTGTGGCTGAATTCGATCGCTGGTATTTGCACCATCTACCGGGTGAAAATATCGAGCGGTAGGAACGCCGAGACGGTGAAGTTCGGCATGTCGACGATTTGGCTGACATGCAAATCGACGGCAACGCTGCAAATGCAGTAGGCCTGGTCCTGCGTGAAACCGCGTGCGTCCACGAGGTATGCGATCATCGCCAGCAGGGCGCTGCGCGCGGCCAGGCTCATTTCCTCAGCCGAACCGGTCGTGGCGTAGTACGGTTTACCGGGCGCGCGAACCCTATCGTGCGCGTACGCTCCGGAATATGATGGCTCGCGCTGCTCGCGGCGCTTTGCTTCACCTTTGAGTACTTCGAAGCGCGCGTGCACGGTTGCGGCCATCTCGATCGCGGCCCCGCACGATTCACCATCACCTTGCGCGAAGTGTGCGTCGCCCGTTGAGAAGTTCGCGCCGTCGACGAGGACGGGCAGGTACAAAATCGTTCCCGCGATGAGCTGCTTGATATCGATGTTGCCGCCGTTCTCGCGCGGCGGAATCGTGCGCAACGCCGTACTCGCGATTGGTTCGTCCGGCGGCATTGCGTCACGTGAATCGGGAAGATCGACCGGAAATCCGCGTTTCTTCAGCTCGGCCTCCCGCGACGTGGCGAGCTTCAAGAGCTCGTGCGACGGCGAAACGCCCATCACGCCCATAAACGGCGCGCCGGGAATGACGATACCGGGAATCTCCGGCGAGCGCGCACGCTTCCCGTCGATCTCCCAGTGCACGACTCCCACGTAGTTGAAGACGTCGCGCAAGAATCCAAAATTGGGTCCGAAAAAACACGTGTAGCCGGTTTTTGCAGGTTTGATTTTTTCGATATGCACCGCAAGCAGATCGCCGGGTCGTGCGCCTTCGATGCGGAGCGGTCCGGTCAACGGGTGCACGACGGTGCCAAGAAAGTTCTCGAGATCCACCGCAGTCGTACCCGGTTTGACCTCGCCGTTCAGCGCATCGCGCGTTTCAATCTTGACAAGCTCGCCCGGCTTAACGGTCTCAATCGACGGAATGTCGGGATGCCAACGGTTGTGCCAACTTGCGCTCGGGGTGACTCGCACGTTACGCTACCTCGAAAATGACTCCCTGAGACAAAGACAACGTCTTCGCAAAGTTGATCGTTGTCGTGACGCGTCGCATATAGCTCTTCCAACTATCCGACCCGGCTACGCGTCCGCCGCCCGTGTCCTTTTCGCCGCCAAAGGCGCCCCCGATCTCAGCGCCTGATGGCCCGATATTTACATTGACGATGCCGCAGTCAGATCCGACCGCCGACATAAAAATCTCTGATTCGCGAAGATCGGTTGTAAAGATCGACGACGAGAGACCTTGCGGCACGTCATTATGCATGCGTATTGCTTCATCGAGGCTGCGGAACGAAAGTACGTAGAGTACGGGCGCGAACGTCTCTGTCCTTAAAAGCGGCGACGGTGAGGGCATCTCGACGAGCGCTGGTTTGACATAAAACCCGTCCGGATGCGCATCGATCGTGACGCGCTCGCCGCCGTAAACCGTGCCTCCGGACCCGCGCGCCTCTTCTAACGATTTCTGCATGGATTCGAATGCTCTAGCATCGATGAGAGGCCCGATCAGTGTCCGGCCATCGCGGGGATCACCAACCGGCGCAGCGCCGTAAACGCGCTTAAGACGTGCAAGGAACGTGTCGTAGGCCGCTTCGTGAACGAACAAGCGCCTTAGCGTCGTGCAACGCTGACCTGCGGTACCCATCGCACCAAAGGCGACGGCGGTCAGTGTGAGCTCGAGATCTGCAGATTGGCATACTATTCCGCCGTTATTTCCGCCCAGCTCCAGAACGCTGCGTCCGAAACGAGCAGCAACGCGCGGACCGATGACGCTGCCCATTTTTGTCGATCCGGTCGCGGAGACGAGTCGAACCGCTGGATTTTCGGCCAACTCCAGCGCTGCGTCACTTCCCCCGAGGATGACAGACGATAAATTCGGCGGCGCGTCACCGAATCGCGCACAAGCGCGCTCGAAGAGCGCCTGAGCGGCGAGCGCGCACAGAGGCGTCTTCTCCGATGGCTTCCACACCACGGAATTTCCGCAAACGATGGCGAGAGCCGCGTTCCAGGCCCAAACCGCAACCGGAAAGTTAAACGCCGAAATTATTCCGACCACGCCGAGCGGGTTCCACATCTCCATCATCCGGTGCTGACTACGCTCGGATGTGATCGTCAGTCCGTAGAGTTGCCGTGAAAGACCGACCGCGAAATCGCAAATATCGATCATTTCTTGGACTTCGCCCAAGCCTTCCGTCGTGATCTTGCCGGCTTCGATCGTGACGAGCCCCGCCAAAACGGTCTTCGCTTTGCGCAGTTCCTCGCCGAATAGTCGGACGAGCTCTCCTCGGCGTGGCCCAGGTACCTCGCGCCAGCGGAGAAAGGCCTCCTGTGCGTCACGAACGGCTGACGCTCGTTGCTCGGCTTCCGGCATTCCTATCTCCGCGAGCGTTTGTCCATCGATTGGAGACGTTACGTTGAGCGAGCTTTTGCCTGAAGCACTCGGACGCACGCCGAGGTCAGAGAGTATTTTCGCTACTTCGGCAGCGAGTTCAGCACGCTGCATCGTGTCGGTCATATGACGTTCAGCTCCAAGAGAGGCTCATTTCGCAAGATACGTTCGTAAGAAAGTGGCGTTAGGTCGAGCGTCTGATAAGTACCGTGCGCGATCAACTCCGCGACACCACGCCCGACCGCTGGTGACTGCTGAAGTCCATGGCCGCTAAAGCCATTTGCGAAATACACGTTCGTCAAAGCGGGATGACGCCCGACGATGCCGGTTTGGTCGAAGGTGTTCATCTCGTAATAACCGGCCCACGACCTCAAAACCCGAATGGTGTCGAAACTTGGCACGCGTTCCGCGAGAGTCGGCCATACGAAATTTTCAAACGCTTTGTGGTCGACCCGTAGCTCCATGCCGTCTAGATCATCCTCGGGTTCCGGAGTGAAGCCGCAGACAATCCCGTTGCCCTCCGGACGGAACCAAACTCCCGATTTGTCGATAACGAGCGGACAATTCGGCGTCTCCTCTGCAGACGAAAAGTGATAAACACAACGCCGGCGCGCTCGAACCGGGAGAGGCGTGTCGAGCATGTCTGCGATTGTTGCAGCCCATGGGCCGGCAGCATTGACGACAACGTCGAAGTCGCATTGCGTTCCGTCTGAAAGATGAACGGAGCGCGCGCGCTCGCCGACGACACCAATGTCGACGACGTTGCCGGAGACGTATTCCACGCCTTGTGCCATCGCTTTCTTTCGAAAGGATTGCAGCAAGAGATAGCCGTCGAACCATCCCTCTCCGGATAGTCCAAGACTTCCAAGCGCTAAACCGTCAGTGGCAATCCACGGAAAGCGCTCGCGCAAAACGTTAACATCGAGTAAGGCGACGTCGACACCGTTCTGACGCTGAACCTCGTAATTTTGACGAAGTGTCTGCAGACCTGAATCCGCAACCAAATAGAGGTAGCCTCGCTCAACCAATCCGACATCAGGCCGGTTGTCCTCGGTCCCGAGATAGTCGGAAAGATTTCGCAAGAACTCGATTCCGAACTGTGAGATTTTTATATTGATGTCCGACGAAAACTGCTGCCGTATAGAACTTACGCTGAGAGCGGACGACGCTATCTCGTACGTTGAGTCTTTCTCGACAACGGCGACCGAGCCGTCGAACGCCGGATCCGCGCTGAGAAAGTAGGCGATGGAACTTCCAATCACGCCCCCGCCAATAATGCCTACACGCAGCGTCATGTCCCGACGATTCCAAATCGATAAGGATCGTCGCTGCTAAGATGGAGCGTTGCTTCGCCTGTAATGTGAGCGGTAGCGCGGATCTTAGGAATAAGGCTCCCATTTCTCTTGTGGAGGCTCCCGACGAAGAGGCCTCCTGTGATGCTCTCTTGACGCCAAGGTGCGTCGAGCTCGAGCTTGCCGCGCTCGTAAAGCGACATCATTTTTGCTGACGTACCTGTCCCGCAAGGCGAACGATCGTAACTTCCGCCCGGACACAACACGAAGGAGCGCGCGTCGGCGTCCGGACGTAACGGTGCTCCAAAGAGCTCGATGTGATCAATCTCGGCAGCGTCGTCACCCGTAATCGTCGCGTGACGAAGCGCTTCGCGAATGGCGAGCGATGCACGCAAAAGCGCCGGAACGTTGTCCAATCGAAGAGAGAGTTCTGGCACCTGCGCCATAAAAAACCAATTGCCGCCGTACGCGACGTCGCCCGTAATCACGCCGAAACCTGGCACCTCGAGTCTTACGTCGCGCTGCGTACATTTGCTCGGCACATTTTCGATCGTCACGTGATGGTCGTCGCTAAGTTCAGCGGAGACGGTGCCGACGGGCGTATCGATTGACACTCGGCCAGGCGAGATTCGACCCAGAAATTCGAGCGTGCGGACAACGCCGATCGTTCCGTGACCGCACATGCCGATATAGCCGATGTTGTTGCAAAAGATTACGCCGACGACTGCGTTTGCAGTAACCGGTGGCGTGAGAATCGCGGCGACGATCGCGGAATGGCCGCGCGGTTCGAGAACCGCGGCCGAGCGAAGAGTATCCCACTTTTGGGAGCACTCATCGCGTCGCGCGGCCATCGTCGAACCGTGCAGCTCGGGCCAGCCGTCGACTATCACACGGGTTGGTTCGCCCTCGGTGTGCGAATCGACGACGCTCAAAGTGGTCGCCGTCATAAAGGATATATAGGAAATCCTATAGGATTTGTCCTGCGGAGGAATAGCATGAATTGGAGCGGCGTCTTTCCGGCAATTACGACACCTTTTGATGGCCAGCTTTTGGTGGACCACTCAGCCCTGGCGAGCCATGTTACGTGGCTTGTCGATGAGGGTTGCCATGGCATCATTCCATTAGGGTCGCTCGGCGAAGCGTCGACCTTATCGTTTGCCGAAAAACGAGACGTTCTGCAGACGTGCGTGCGCGCGGTCGCCGGTCGAGTGCCGATCGTAGCCGGAATTGCGGCCCTCAGCACTGCTGAAGCCATCGATCTGGCCCGCGAGTCGCAGCGCGTCGGTTGCGCCGGCCTCATGGTCCTGCCGCCGTACGTCTACCGTGGTGATGAACGCGAGACCGAAACGCATTTTGTCGCGCTGATAACGGCGACGTCGTTACCCTGCATGCTCTACAACAATCCGATTGCCTATGGCGTCGACGTCCTTCCAGCCCGCATCGTCGAATTGGCGAAACGACATTCGAATCTACGCGCCGTCAAGGAATCGAGTGGCGACATTCGCCGGGTCGCGGAGTTGCGGCGCATGCTGGGCGATAGGATAGCAATTTTCGTTGGTCTTGACGATCTGGCTATGGAGGGTTTCGACGCAGGTGCCGTTGGCTGGGTCGCGGGTCTTGTGAACGCGTTCCCACGCGAAACCGTCGAGCTTTACACCTTGATCGGAAACGGCGATCGCACCGCCGCGCGAGCCTTGTACGATTGGTTTTTACCGCTTTTGGGGCTCGATACGAAGCCGAAATTTATTCAGCTAATCAAGCTCGTGCAAGCCGAATGTGGACGCGGGACGACGCGTGTTCGCCCACCGCGCCTCGAGCTAACCGGCGATGAGTTAGCCACGACGCTCGAAGTGATTCGTGAGGGGTTGAAGCGGCGAATCGGCGCTCCGGCTTGAGGAAATACATCGCGTTTGCGCCGGGCGTGTTCACGACGCACTACGCAAAAACGGCACATGGCGTGATCGCGTACTCCGACGATCTCACGGTTGCCGTTATCGATCCGGAGTTGGCGGGACGCAATACTCGCGAGGTTGCGCCGCACCTTGGACGCGATATTCCGATCGTTGCCTCGGTTCGCGAAGCGCTCGCGTTTTCCCCAACGTCGTTGCTGATCGGCTTGGCGCCAAAAGGCGGCGCGCTGCCAAAAGATTGGCGTGACGAGATCATCATTGCGATCGGCGCGGGCCTGGAGATTGTCAGTGGTCTTCATGAGATGCTCGCGGATGATCCCGAGTTTTCTGCGGCGGCAAGTAACTCCGGCACATCGATTTGGGACGTGCGCAAACCCCCTGCGGTCCCAATCTTTTCCGGCAAAGCGTTCCAGTTGCCAGCGTGCATTTTACTCACCGTCGGTAGCGATGCCGCATCGGGTAAAATGACGGCATCGCTCGAGCTAGTCCGCGCCGCAAAGGATCGCGGCGTTGATGCCGTTTTCGTACCGACTGGGCAGACCGGCATCATGATTGCCGGTTGGGGGATTGCGGTCGACAGGGTTATTGCTGACTTTATCTCCGGAGCCGCAGAACAGCTCGTCGAACAAGCCTCCACACGCGGCGATTTTCTGGTCGTAGAAGGACAGGGCGGGATTAATCATCCTGCATATTCCGCGGTCACGCTTGGTCTATTGCATGGCTCCGCGCCTGACGCGCTCCTCCTCGTGCACGACGTCTCGCGCGAAAGCGTCGCAGGTTTCCCGAACGTCCCAGTCTTGCCGCTGTCGAATCTCGTGGAACTCTATGAGAAGCTTGCTGGCGGGGTCAAACCCGCGCGCGTTGTGGGGATTGCGCTAAACACAAAGGGCTGGAGCGATGAGGACGCTCGCAAAGCAGTCAGGCGCGCAGAAGAAGAGACGCGGCTCCCCGTCGATGACGTCGTGCGCTTTGGGCCGCACGCGCTTTACGACGCCATTGCGCCGTCGATAAAGAAGACGTCGGGCGCCAAGATGACGCCCGCCTGAGGCGGTAACGTCTTCCGCATTTCATAGGCGCCCCTGTGAATCGCAGGAGTTGACGCTCACTGCAACAGAGCTCGGCACCCGCTCTTTAGCGGAAGTTGGCGCCGCAGAAGACGGTTGCGCTGCTGGCCGGTTTCGCAGAAGTGCGAGCGACCCGGGCTGCCTGCTGATGGGAGCCCGACAAAAAATCGAACGGACGATCACCCTAGCCAGTCTCGTGCACTATGCGCCCGCGTCACCAAACTGTCGCGGGCGCCAAGAGGAGTGTACGCGCGCGCCGCTTTTGGCGATCTGGGCGCCTAGTCAAGTAGACTAGGGCGCGAAGACAGATAGACTGCATATCCGTCGGCGCCAAGAGAAATCGACTACATTGCGGTCGATCAGACCCGTATGATGGCAAGCGTGAGGCCAAACAGGCGTTCGATTAGCGGGGTGAAGCGGAGGGGCACGGTCCGCAGACTGCCGTGGGCACTCCTCAAGCGGACACAATCCACCGCGGTCGAGTTTTGCTATTTGGCGGATGCTGGCGGAGGTTGCCTATACGACGATTGATGCGAGGGATTTCACATATCGCCCGAAGCGGGGATCTGGTCTTGCTTCAATTTCGCGAGCACCTCCTCGAGCATCTTGACTGCTTCGTCGTCGATCGGGCCAATCGCAGCGGCTTTAGACCATTCGTTCGGAAAGAACACAAGCCACATCGCAGCCATGAGAGTCCAAAGACAACCAAAACAGAGCAGGCTAAAGATAACCGTCGCTGCCTGGCTGCTCGAATACGAAAAGGCGGCAATCAATGGAACCGGCACAATCAAATAAAATGGGCTGATGCGTTTGAACTGCTCCATGCTTTGTCGCCCCTCTTTTCTGGCGATCCGATAGAGCATAACGAGAGGAGCATAGGCCGTGATCATTGATATCAAAAGTGACAGCGACTGCGCGCCGTATCTTGTATCGCTCTGCGGCATAAGGTTTAGAAGCGAGACCAGCATACCCGCAAAAAAGTAGGCGTTTGCGACTAATGCTCTCGCTGGAGTAAGTGCGGTTACAAATGTGAGGCGCGCACCGGTGGTTGCTCGCTGTTGGGACATGTAAATGCAAAAGGCGATGAAAAGCGCCCACAAGCCGGCAAATATCGCTGCCGTGGCAGCGAACAACTCATGATACTCAGTCACGACTTGATGTGATTCTTCTTATTTTGTCGTGACGAAGAGAATCGAATTTGGAGCCATTGTAGTCACCGCGACGATGCGGAAGCCCAATTTGAGCTGACCGAAAATATAGTAAGCGCCCTGGTCATCCCACTTCGTTGGCGGGTTTCCGTTAATGGCGTCCATCAGCTCTAGGACACCAGTGTTTGTTGCGATGCCGAGCCTTGAATTGAAGTCCATTGAAGCACTTTCTACGACCAAAATTCGTGTGAGGCCGTGGTTCAGTGTGAGGTTCATAGCGCAACCTTCATCACGACGTCAAGGCTGATGACCGAAGAAGACCATCACAGATAGGCATCGCCTCGAAATGTCGACAGCCGGCGATGATCGTGTAAATCAGCGGAAAACGAATTATGCCCAAGAACTTCTCGGGTATGCCGGCAGCAAGCCCAGACCCCTGCGCTACCGCGATCGCGGCGGCAATGGCGCGGAGCCCTAGGCCGAAAAGCCCGAGTTGTGCGCGAGTCGACGCTACTCGTCGCCGAAAACAACGCTACTAAGTGCCTGATTTACCGAAGTCTGCGCTACTGAATTTCGCGAGAACGCGAAGGACCGCATCAACGGCGATTCAGCGCGATCGTGCTGTAGAAGTCTTCAGGCTTCGGAGGCAGTCCGTCGTAGATCGATCGTGCGAACTCCCCAACCTCTCTCACCTGTAATGCAGGATTGTAGCGCTGCTCGAAACCGATCGTTGACGATGGCTTACCGCTCATTGCGCGTCCGCAGGGGCTACCGGAGATGTGGGCTGGATATACCTCTACATAATCGGGCAGGCTCATAAGCCGCTCGAGGGACCGATGTAAATCATGCGCGGCGTCATCACCACCGAGATCGGGGCGACCTACGTCGCCGACGAAGAGTGTATCGCCTGTCAGGACCATCCATGGCTCCGTACTGCGCGTTCGATCCGTTACGACCAGCGCGACGCTCTCCGGCGTGTGTCCCGGTGTGTGCCACGCACGGGCAACCACGTTTCCAAGCGAGATATCATCGCCTTCGACAAGTGGGCGAAATGCGTAATTTACATCGGCGCTTGCATGCATGTAGATTGTGGACCCAGGCACGAGCTCGTTCAGGCGTCGCTCTCCGGAACGATGGTCTGCGTGCACGTGTGTGTTGACGATGGCTTCAATTCGCAACCCATATCCGGAAGTGATATCGATGTACGGTGCGACCTCGAACTGAGGATCGACGACCGCCGCGCGGCCTTCGCTGCCTCAACCAAGAATGTACGAAGCGCAGCCGGTCGCGGGATTGAGGATTTGACGGAAGATCATGATGGTTGTCCTAGAGCGACGGGTAGGCGGTGAGGGATATGCGTTTCGCGCATCCACCACTGAACAAGAGTGGCGGAGATCAGCAAGAAAATCGCAAGCACGATGAAGGTTCCGCTCGGCTTGAGGTGCGCAGCAATAACGCCGATTACGAGGCCACCGAGCGCGTAGCCGCCATCGCGCCATAAGCGATAGACGCCGAGAGCCGTGCCACGCGCGGCCGGAGCCGCGACGTCGCTCACAGCTGCGAGCAATACGGGATAGAGCAGAGCGGTGCCGAGGCCTGCGAGTGCGGCAGCAGCAAACCAAAATGTAACATCTTGCGCGATACCGGCGATTGCCAGGCCCGCGGCGTTGAGTACGAGACCGATGACGATTGGCGGCTTGCGCCCGATGTTATCGGAGAGGACCCCGGTTCCGAGTTGGGCCGCACCCCACACGAATGCGTAGACGCCGGCGACCGCTCCGATTACGGCGGGGCCAAAGCCCTGGACCGTCATTGCGACGGGAAGAAGCACCCAAACACCCGTGTCACTGAACTTGTTGAGTGCCCCGGCTTGACTGCATGCGCGCATCGTACGATCACGCCATGTCACGTCAACGAAGATCTCCCGCATCACCACGGGCGCCATCGGCGCATCGCCGGTCGCAGTCGCGTGCTCGTGATGCACAAACGGAGCAGTTTCGCGAATGACGAGCACGAGGGAGAGGCCGAGAATCGCAACGATTGCGGCGAACAAAAACGGCACCGGCCGGAGACCGTAGTGAGCCGCAAGAGCTCCGGTTATCGTGCTCGCGATCGCGACACCGGCATAACCCGAGAACTCGTTGATTCCAAGCGCGAGGCCGCGCTGGCGTCTGCCAACGAGATCGATTTTACTCGTCACCGTCATCGACCACGCGAAGCCTTGGTTGGCGCCAAGTAAGAGATTGGCAGCGATCACCCATCCCCACGACGGCGCAAAGAGTAACATCCACGGGACCGGCAATCCAAAAAACCACCCGGCCCACAAAACATTACGGCGACCGTATCGGTCCGCGAGTCGGCCCGCGACGAGGTTCAGCGGACCTTTGACGATACCGAAAGCGACGACGAACGTCAGCAACACTGCCGCCGACGAAACTGCGAAACGCCGAGTCCCAAGCAGTGGGACGACGGTGCGCTCGCTGCCGACCAGCATTCCAACGAAAACGTTGTCGAGCGCCAGCAACGTGAACTGGGCGAGATTCGGCATCATACCGAGCCTCACGAACCGGTGGCGACCTTCTCACCAAGCGCGGCCCAATCGGCAGGTCCGACCAGGAGACGGTGCGCACGAAATCCCCGTCGCTGCAGAAACTCCACGGCCTCATCCGCCCATACGCAATATGCCCCGCGACAATACACGACGATCTCGCCGCGCTGCGGCAAATTGTCTAATGAGCCGCGCTTATCGAGTTGCTCTATTGGTATATTTCGAGCGCCGGGAATGTGAGCGGCGGTAAACTCAGACGCCGGACGAACGTCGACTAGCGTTACTTTCTTATCGCGAACGCGGTTCATCAGTTGCGACGGTGCAGGAGCGACAATTGGGCGCTGACCGAGATGTCGCGTCATGATTGCATCGACGTCGGGAAGGCGGTCGTTCGCAATCGATTGGATTTTCCGAAGCACTTCGTAGACGGCTGGAGTCGCGAGACGGTAATGCGCGAAATGGCGGTCGCGGCGCGCTTCGACAAGTCGCGTACGGGCTAGCACGCGCAGGTGGCGTGACGCGTTCGCAACCGAGACGTGCATCTCGCGGGCAATGTCCTCGACACTGCGCTCACGCTGCGCGAGCAGGTCTAGCATCTCGAGCCGCTTGGGACTTGCGAGCGCATCCGCTACACGGCTGAATTCGCCGTAGAGTTCATCCTTAAAGGCTCGATGATCGCTCTGCATACTCAATTATTATTGTAAGTAATTGATAACCTTCCTGCCGACTTGCGTCCGCCCTCGATCAAATATGAGCCAGTCCGGTTCTCTGTACGCCAGTCCGGTTGTCTACGCGCCCGCGACACGTGTGAATCGCAGGAGTTAGCTGGCACCGCTGAGCGCAAAAACGGCCGTTTTTCGCGAAACGCCGGTCAATCGTCGCAGAACTGAGAGTCGTTACTTCCAGGAATCTCACGAGGAAATGGCACTCGTTTTTGACGTCGACAGCCGCCATTGTTCACTCAACATGCTGACAGCGAATGTTGCGTTTCCACGTGGTCTGTCTCCCCGATCTTATACAAGACCGCCACGTAGCCGGTCGCACTTATCTTGTAATCTTATATAAGATTCGGTATGCTTTTCCGCAATGGCACCCTACCAAGTCAGAACCGGGGAAAAGGCCCGGCCGTACCCTATCTCAATGTATCCTTCGACGATCTGGCTGCTCCAAGAGATCCGAGACCACACGGGTGAGTCGCAAGGCGGCATCGTCCGCCGGCTGGTCGAGCGCGAAGCCGAGCGGCTACGGAAGAGCGGTATCCTGGCCTGCGAGGTCCTCACGTTCCCTTCGTACGCGGCAACCTCCGATCCGATCTCAACGACCGTTATTTTCCGGCGGGACGGGGCCGAGGATGAGACTATTCGCGGTGTGGGCGAGCGACTGAGGCCTACTCCTCTAACCCGGAGCTTTGTCTGGATCCGTCGGCCTGCCAGCCAAGGTGGGAACCTGCGTGGAGTGCTCGAGGACGCCGAACTTATAGAGGAAGACGAGCCGCGCATGATCATGACCGTCAACGCTCTTCCTAAAGGTGGCGAGGATCATGGCGAGCCCTACCGCGAGTGGGTCGAGGACGTGTTTCGCGGTATCGGAGAACGGCTGGGTTTCAGGGTCCCGACTTCTGGGTCCGAGCGCTTAATTGGTCCGTATCGAATCACGTACAACGGGCCGTTGAGCGACGCCGGCGATGTCGGCTGGTCGTTTACGGCTCCCGGAAGGCTCGTTCGCCGCTTTCTTCCGACGCCGTGGAATGTCACGCCCGCCGCTAACGTCGCGGCGCAGATCGTCCTCGCAATATCCGAGTTGACAGACGAGTCTTGATGGCGTCGCGATGATCGATATCTCGACTGTTTTCCCGAAGGCGGCTGCTCTGCGCGCGGCCAGGCCGTCAGATGTCGGCCTTGCCATTCTCAAGCAACTGATCGCTGATATCGACCGTCATCGAAGGTCTGGGCGGGACGATTATCCGTTTCACACTTTTGCGAATCTCATTGGCCTCGCAGATGGCATTGATTCTTCACCAGCAGGGCGCGCTGCCGTCGCGGAGGCGATTGGGTGGTTGATGTCTCACGATCTGATCGTTGAACACATGATGCCCGGAGGCAATCCTCGGGGGCCGCTCATTCCCACGCGTCTTGGCATCGAGGTTGCCGCAGCCGCTCCCGCAGCGAACGCGGCTGTGTATGCGTTGCGGGTGATCGACTTGATCCCCGTAAGCGTCCGAGCTCGCGTGCTCCCGAACCTCGTTTCGGGTGAGTTCGACATGGCGATCGCGGCCGCGTTTAAGGCCGTCGAGGTGAGAATGCGCGAGCGCGCGGGACTGTCGACATCGCTTTATGGCTCAAGGCTCGCAAAAGCGTTCTTTGCGCGCGTGGAAGCGACGTCTCTGCAACGGTCCGAGCGCAAAGGTCAGCTCGCCGACGAGGAGCATTTGTTCGAGGGGCTCATGGGGCTGTATCGTGATCGTGCCGTACACGAGATACCGCACGTCGATTCGATGGAATATGCGTTGGAGATTATTATCTCAGCTGCTCACCTGTTGCGAATCGTCGACGCCGCGGAACTGAAGCCGCAGTAGACATCTCGGTGCCGTAACTGGGCTCTCACTTGGCCATCTGATCCAGCTGTTGCTTGTACGCGACGAACTTCTCCGCCATGCAGCGCGACATTGCATTAATGTGCTCCTGAAGCATTACGCCGCTCCGCGGAAGGTGCTGCTCCATGCACTCGCGGATCATGGCATCGATAGCGACTTTATTGTTCATGAGCTGAGTTACGCGCGCGACTGCAATTCCGGTTCGTCGCTCGCAATTCGCGTCGAATGTCGGCACCCACGAGAAGAAATCCGAAAGAGCAGTAATGTCGTCTGGACGCGTTGTGCTCTGCTCACCTGTAACGGGATCAACCCTATAGAGAATTGTTCCAATATCGGTCTTGACCTTAGACGTTCGCCCAGCCATCGCTACCGCGCCGCCAAAGGCCGATGCCTCCCAGTAGACGGTCCCATCTTCGCTCTGCGCTGCAAGGACGTAATGGTCTAAGCCGCCATAAAGACTCGGAACAAGCGTGTTTACAAGGTAACCGCCGAGCGGCGCCCCCGAAGCCGCGTGCACGAATGCTCGCTCGTCAACGAGCCCTTGACGACCGCCCGTTTTGTCTGATGTAAAGACCTCCATCCCTAGCAGATTTATGACCCATTTCATTGCCTGGCGTACAGCAGTGATGTTGTCCAACCGAATTGTGAATTGGAGCTTTCCGGGAAACTCTTGACCTTCGCCCATATTGATTGTGGCGGCCGATCCTGTGCGCTGCTCTACGGCCTGTGCGGCTTTCTCGACATTGGCGCGAAGCCGATCGGCGTCCGACGCGTCGGCGATCCAAGAGTTCTCGGCAACTTTCTTGTAGCGAACCTTTACCTTGCCGCCGGCAACCAAATCGTACTCGACGCCGCGTTCGTTTAACACTCGGATGGCTGATCCATTGCTTCGACGTCGGGTTGGCGGTTCAACAATAAGTGTAATGAAATCGATCGCCTTCAGGAAATCTCGATCTATCGAGTTCCCAAAAAGTTGATTGCACGAGGAACAAATGAGTCGTTTCGATTCCTTTCGTCCACCAATCGCGTTTAGGATGACGTGCTCACTCGAGCCGTCGAGCGCGCTAGAGCAATAGAGACACTGCATCGGTTAGGCGATCTCCCGGATGCGAGGCTGTCGGTCCTTGTTGCTTGGGAACGCGCGTTTTGATCATGGCAACGGCTGGGGCTTTAGAAAGCCCCGCCGCCGTCCATCTTCAACGACGGATTCGAGAGATTTCAGGCCTTCGGTTGCGATATCGATGATTGACTTGCTGAGCAGGTAGCGTAGTATCTCCGGACGCTTCGCGATGCGCGAGTTCGCAGCTAACGCCCTCTCGTGCAAATGCAATCCCGAGAAGCTGAACTGTCCTTGGCGAATGCTCATCGTCATTCCAACGTTGAGAGTCTCATCATGAATATCAGCGTCGCGTAGATGGTGCAGTGCTTCGAGCGTCATATCGGCGTCGATCGCTCTCCGCCATTCTGCCGTGCCCTGAATCTTCCCGGAAACTCGATTGACATAGTAGCGGGTAGTTCTGTGCGCTGACAAATAGGCGGAAAAATTGTACTGAAACATCTTGACGAATGCTCTGCCTTCACCCTCGAAGGGACGTCTCAGAGATCGCACGTGCTCCACGTGTTTAGCGCGCAGCAGGTCCATTGCCTGAAGAAAATATTTCGACTCGTTGATTTTCTCCTCGACATGGTCAAAAAGAAATACCTGCTCATTCGTCATTTTGTCACCGATTGCGAGGCTGGTTTAGCAGATCGTTCACCGTCATTGCAAGAATACAGGAGAGCCAGACACTAAAATATTGTGCATGTCGAGACCGCGCCGTTCGATGATGTCGGCAGCAGCGCCCGCGGCGCTCTCGCGCAGCTTTTTCGCGATACGCGTCGTGCTATCAACCAGTTGGACGGACGCAGCACAATGAGAGCGAAAGAACGAGTCCGCATTCGCCAGATGTCCGGCCAAGAAGATTCCAAATGCTAATGCCGGTTCCGGGAGTACAGGCCAAAGATGAGAAATCGTCGACTGATGCTTCGTAGTAAGCATAGCGGCTATGCCGACACGGGGCAGTCCCCCGTATGCCACCGTACTTCCGGCACTGCAGACGTTTAGAACAAGCAATCGTCTGCGATCGTGAGCTAACGGTAGGTTGACGAGATCACGCACATGAACGGCGCCATCCTGCAAGATCTCTAGCGAGTTCTCGTCGGGCGCGTGAGGGCGCCGCTCTCCGTGACCGATTACCCAAACTACGTCGAAATCGGCTCTAGCGTAAAAGGACAAGAACCGATCTTTATCGCTTGCTTGACTACTAATATGCAGCTCGCAGCTCACCCCTGCACTTTGAAAACGATCGCGCACGATTTCCGCTTCCAAATCACCATGGAGTAAAGGGCAGAGCCAAATACCGACCTTACGGACGACGCTTTCGCTGTCCGGAAGCACAAGAGACGCGGAGATTGGCCACGCTCGTTTTGTGCGTCGTAAGGAAAGTGACTGAAAGGGGAGCGATCCGGAAATGAATGGCACTGCCGGAGCGTTTGCAAAAACGTCTTCGGGCAATTCGGAAAAAGCGAATAGATCAGTTAGGATTCTTTCAAAATCGCCGCCCATCGTTAAATCAGGACTACCAGTCAGGCGGGGATCGTGCGGTCCGTCCAGACCGGTATAGCCGTCATGTGTGATTACGACGCGCAACCCACGGTTGACGGCTGCAACTGCGTCTCGTGGCAATGACTCGTCATGCGTCGCCATGATAAGGGAATTCTCATCGGCCCAAATTGTCTCTCGTTGTAAAAATGGCAACACGAATACCGCATTTACGAGCCGATCATCAAATAGGATCTCGTACCAAGCGCTCAGCAACTCTATGAGTTCGTGGATTCTTTGAGTTCGGATCAGGATAAGAACGACGGGGTAAAGAGTAATGAATGCTTGCTCGCGCCATTGTTCGCGTTCGAATGGTTGCGCGTGGGTGGCCGTTGCTTGATATTCAGAGATCGCTGTCAGCAGTCGATCTCGGTACGCATCAAATCGGTTCTCTTCGGAAATTAGCGCAACGATTGCACGAAGACGTATCGCAGCATCAGCCGTTTCCCAATGTCGGTCCACGATCGTCCGGGTCCACTCTATGGGAGGTTTGCTCGAATGGCGCCCAACAGCGGTGGATAAGGTCGACGCAATGCGCGCAGCCCCACCTAGGGTCCCGTCGCCGTACATCGACTCCAAAAGATGCGCGAGTTCTCTTGCATCGTTGTGGTCGTTGGCGCCCGCCCATTCAGCCATACGGCAGGCTGCCGCTAGTGCTTCACTGTTACCCGTCGAGGCAGCGAGGCGAACAATGTGTAGGCAAAACGGAAAAACGAGTCTAGCGAACTCTACAAAGGATTGCGTTCGGCTGCAATACCAGAATACGAGCGACGTCCATTGGCAAAGAAGATGCAGCGCGTTGAGTTCGATAAACGCTTGATCGGAATTGAGGATAGCTTCCAACCGCTGCACGTCGGGAGCGCCAAACGTGGGTTCCGGAGCAAACGACAGTTCATCGCTTACTGAGGCAATGAGCCAATCGCCCGCACGTGCCAGCTGGCCAGTCGTAAGACAGTGACCAAGAGCGTTTACGGCAACGCTGACCTGAAGGAAATTCAGAGCGTCTTTCTCGGCCGGATCTTCACTTTGAGTCTTGCACTCGACGATTTCGCGGATGAGCGATTTCGTCGTTGTCGACATCTTCGGCATATCCGTCGCGAGTTCGTCCTGAAGGGATACCGCCGCGCGGAAAAGCGCTTCATGAGTGCTGGTAACGCGCAGCGAACACCGATGATTCAAGACCTCGTGTGCTGAGCGTTCGAGCGCTGTCACGAGTGTCGGGAAACACTCCCGGATGGTCATCTTGTAAAAGCCTCAACACGGGTAACGACGCCCGGTCCGTTGCACATTTGTCTTCAGTCCGTCTATCACGCCGTTGGAACAAGGAAGCGGTTGACTCTCACGGACTGTTGAAAGGCGCGGCGCCTATCGAGATGCCATACGTGATTTTCGTTGTGTGAACTGGCGTCGTCGGGATCGCGAACGAGGAGGATGGCGCCAACATGCCCAGCGACGCACCAGGTCCAATTGTATTGTAGCTACCGTACTCCCATAGCACGTTGAACATGACGCGCCGACCGATACTAAAGCTCGCTCCGTAAAACCCAGAGAACGAGCTGGACGAGCCGATCCCGCCGGTCGCGAATAGCGCGCTCTGGCCGGAGACCGGAAACACGTAGTAATGGAACAACGCTGCCCCATATAGTTGCCCGGGCTGATTCGACTGATAACCAACATTGTAGGTAGACGTCGACGATCCACCCGATGACGTCACTGTCGGGACGAGCTGGTACGTCTTCACTGGAATTGTAGAGTATCCACCGCCAGCGCTGAGAACAAGGCCTCCCGGGCAGTCGACGGTTCCGACCGACTGGTTCAACGCGCTGAACGCTGGGGTGATCCTCGATGGCGCCGTGAGCACGAGCGCGTGGCTAATGGCGTCAATGTTGTACGGGTTGCAATAGACGTCGACCGAGACCCAGTCATGCGTTCGATCGAAGTCGGAGAACGGTTGGATTGCCTTAACGAGCGTTGCAAGAGCACTTCCATTGGAGCCTGTTATTGCTTGCGATGAAAGATCAATCCGTGTGAGTCTCGCCCGAAGCGTAGCCGCATCGTTAATGTTTGGAGTCACATTCGGGTTCGTTGCAGCGGTAAATGCCGAGACGTGCGTGTCGATGTCGTTTTGTAGCGTGTTTAACGTGTCTTCCCACGTCAAGACCATGGCGTATAACGCATTGACGTCTGTAATTGCCTCGGCGCCTAGCTTTTTCAACTGAGGTGCTCCGATGCATGACGACTTCTTGCCGACAGGGAGAAGAGCAGGCGTCGAGGCAGCGCCGCTCGTCAATACTTGCGCAACCGCTGCGACTTCATTGAGGCACGTCAGGTCGGGAATACGGAGGTGATCCGTTCCCGGCGTTATGGAGAGATGCTGCTCCTTAGCGAGCAGCAACGCATCGCTTTGGTATCGCGCCGCATCGATCGCGATGCTGCTCTGCGCCGCGTTCAAGTATGCAGACCATGCGGTGAACGAATCAAAGACGAGATCGTGAAACGACTGGCCGTGTGCATCCGCCGCCTCAAGGTTTGCCAATGACGCAGTACATTCGTTCAGAGTTCGGCAGCGTAAACTCGCCACGGCGCCGCCGCCCCGCGCGTCAAGAACGGCTTTGGCTTGCGTCTGCGCGGCGGCGTTTGGCCCTACGCCGACGTTCGGAAGGGAGTTGAACGACGGCAGAGGGGACAACGTCGTCGTCCTTGTGTCTTGAAGGTTTAAAAAGTCGTACGCAATCGGATTGATCATGACGACCGAAAACGTCTGCCCCTTGCCGGTCTCGACGATGTGGTCGCCCAGTACTTGGGTCGCGACTTGAGTGACGGTAGTTTTATGCGCCAGAACGGGGACGTTCGTTGGCGAGGGAACGATATCGGTCGCGTAGCTGTCACCGACCGACCCGAGCACACTCGATACAGCGATAAATGAGCATAGCGCGGATCGAAACAAGCCTTTGCTAGCGGCCTTCACCGTCGTCGCGTCCTTTCTGTTTAGAAATGGAGCTAACATTTGGCTCACTTATCCTTGCTAACCGTTACGACGGTCGCGGCGCTGAGAAGAGTCGTAGTAGATCCCGTGATGTAAAGATCGGCTATCGTGAAGTTAGTACCGTCATCACACGCTATCGCGCGAAGCGAGGAGCCTTTTGCGATCGGCAGGTTGGTGGCGGATGCACCCTGATCGACCCACAGCTCGAAATGTTGGGCGCCATTTTGCACTGCGACTCGACGACACGTCGCTTTTCCAGCGTTCGCGTATTGAAATGTAATGCTGAGCTGCGCGTCCTGTCTAAACGTTGCTGACTCTTTGGCAGGGAGCACGAATGCGAACGACGTTGGCGTGCTTGCCGGCGCCGGGCTAACGTTCGATCCTTGTGTCCCAATCGTGACCGCAATGACGATGGACGCGACGACGCACAGTCGTAAAACGCGACTGTTTATCATATAGAGTCTCCTCCGGTTGCGCGAATATGCCCGTCCAGTAAACTGACGATGCCCCGAAAACACCGCTGTCGGGAGCAAGTGCCGACACTTCAGCCGAAGGTCTATTGCTCCATGTACATCATAGCGTTTTGCGCTCTAATCCTGTTATCAGTAACTCCTGACCGATGTCCGCGAAGTAAGGTCAAGTAAGGACCAAATCGAGGAATGGCATCTTTTAACGCACTGTCGCCACGTGATTGGAATTGAAAGTGTCTACACTCTAGCTTGACGCGATGCGAAATAGACGGCTGAAACGATCTGCCGGAACAGTCAACGCGATTAACGTAAGCGCTCTCAGTCAATCAACAATTTGCTGCGCTCGAGGACTTAGATGTTCCGGACGCAATCCACCGCTGAAGAACAAACGACAGCGCTGAGGGAGTTGTAAGGCGATGTATTGCCAAGGAGCCGACGGCAAACAATTTAAAAACGCGATATCAGAGCCGTCTTAAGCCGAGAGACGTCGAGCGGAAAGAGCCTATCGGGGGCTTGAGATGGTTGCGACCGGAAAACGAACAGCATCTTCTTATGAGGGGCGAGATAAAGCGGCGACCTGGGCGAAGGAAGACGCGTGCGTTTTTGAGCCTCGTTGGTGAGATGCTCCCTTGGGAGTCATGGTCGGAGTTGCCGGATAATATTTCGGGCGTCTACGTTCTCTTCGATTCAAGCGAGACCGCGCGTTACGTCGGCATCTCAAACAATGTGCGAGAACGTCTAGGGACGTATTTTCAGGGTGGTGTCAGCGCCGACGACCAGAAGCGGCAGCTTACGACATCGTTCAGTGTTTTCATGGTGGCCGGCATCAAGCACGCCAGGGAACTGGAATCTCTGCTGATCCACGTCCTGGGGCCCGCGCTCTTTCTCAACAAAGCCAAGCAACGTAAATTCAGCATACGGCCAAATGAGAAAGCATTTGAACCGGGTACGTTGCTGCTTAGACGAAAGCGCAAAGAACCGATCACAATGCAGACGAGAAGCGAGTATTCCAGAGCAGTCGAAGCCATTAGCGCCATGATTGGGTCATGACTCCGTGCGCCGGCATTTCAAGATTACGCGTTTAGCCGCGTCACCAATGTTTCGAGCGAAGAGAAGAATGCAGGGTCGTCAGCAACAAGCCGCTGATGGAACGCCGAGATGTCCGCCGCACAGAGACTTGCTACGATATAATCGACGTATGCGTCAGCATTCGGCCCCTCGTCAGCCGCCTGGTTGCATGCGCGTGATAGCTCTGCATTAAGAACCTGCAAGAACATGCGCTCATCTATTGGATCGATAACGCGTAATCGTGTATTGGGATTGAGACACGCACCAAGATAGCGCCGCAAGACGCGCAGTTCGGCAGTCTCTTGCACGAGGCCATCACGCACCGACGCCCGCCGCAAGAAGTAAAGTATCTCGGAGGCATCGAGCGGTATGAAAAACAGACCACCCTTGCGGGCGCTATGCAGGATCTGATAATACCGACCGTCTGGGAGTTCTGGTCCCCGAAGAGCATTTAGCAAATCGAGAGTGGACACCACGAGGGCGCCTTTCCCAGTTCTCTCATAGCTCGTAACGACTCGATCATCGACAGCGAGAATTTCATTTTCTGCTGCCGTATCGAGCAGAGTGGCGAGAGACTGTGCGTTGAAATTAGACGGGTCAGCAATCTCGATCTTGCTGGATCTCTGCTCAAACTTGTTGGTACCGATGTTATCGCGAACCACCGGAATTAGATGCTTCAGAGTATCCGCAAGTTGAGTCCGACGCTCGGCGTCCTCAATTTGCTTTTGCAAGAACGCCCGATCCTGTTCCAGTAAAAAAAGGTTATAGCCGGAATTTAAGATCGGGCCCAACAGTTGCGCTTCGTCCAAGTATTCGAGAAGAACGATCGAACACAAAAGCTTTTTTCTGCCGGACAAGCTTGCGCCAATCGGCGCTTCGCTACCCGCCGTGCCGGAGAGTGCAAGTGCTTCGTCGGCCTGCCATTTCGATATCACACCGACTTCCAAGAGTTGGTTTATAAGCGAGACGAGATTTAGACCGAAACTCCGCGCCTCTTTGGTAACGGGAACAGGCATCGCGGTTGCGGTATCAATCGTCGGGAGCGGTGTCGCGAATAAGCCGCCATTGTCACGTGCCCATCGGAATGGGTTGGAGGCCGCAACGATCTGTATCCCTCCTCCTTCGACGCTATGCTTGATCCGTTCAAGGCTATCCATTCTTGAAGGCTGACCCACGGAGATCTGATCGAAGGCGTCGTGAAGCACTATGGTCGTCTGCACGGGAATCGCTATAACGTCGAATGCATCCCTGATGATATCGAAGGCATCAAGAGACTGTAGCATCATCAGGGCAGTAAGATCTAAATTACATACACGCGCGGTAATTGGCCCTTTTAGTAGTGGCCCGCGGCTACCGTGGCGGACATAGATGTTCGTCCACTGCGCAGGTGGAACGCTCGCGTTTAGCTGCGGTTGCATGTAGTGAGACATGAATAACGGCCATCGGATGGCGTCCCCGACAATATGAATAGCCGCGCGCCCAAATCGATATTGCTCCCCCATGTATTGGTCGGATCGGGAGCTCTGAGCCACGACCTCTCGGACCTCCTCAAAGGAAGCGCGCTTTATACCGCTGGCCTCATTCGTAGCGATTTCCTGCATGCGATGCACTAGCGTCTTCGTGCAAGTCTCTCTACCTACGCGGTAAGCAATCGAGAGTGCGAGACCGATCAGGTCATCCTTAACACCCAACGCGACTGCCTTATCCCAGAGCGCAGCTGCATCGTCCGGGTGCGTGTTCTGGAGCCACGCGGCGAAGCGCAGGGAAATATCAGAAGTCAAATCTCCAGCTTTGCGTAAAGCCCGTGATAAGGTGGCTATACCATTATAATCGCCGCTCTCAAATAGCATGCGACCATACAAATCGCAGGTAGCAGCACTCTGATCATCATGAAATAGCGCCTCCATCGCGCGGAGGGCTTCAGCTCTCTTGCCTACGGCACGCAGAGAGCTTATATGAGCGTTGCGGAACTGGCCGTCTCGGTTTAACCTCGTCCACGTTCCAACATCAGCAAAGATCTTGAGAAATCGATCATATTGCTCCGTATTGTATAAGGCCTGAAGTACCAGTTGATAACCAAGTGGCGTATGAAAGCTTCTCATGATCTCCGCGGACATGCCCGCTACGATCTGCCACTTTCCATCCTCAGCCGCCCGCTTGACCCTATCAATCGAAATCTGCGTTGTATTCTTGTAACGCCCATCTGTGTCAACATCGATGCCCTGCTGCTGCGCCTTTAGAATCTCCCGTAATCGCGCAAATGACGCGTAGTCTGTATCCTCCAGAACCTGAATTGCCTCGTTATACTTCCTTTGCATCGCGTACACTTGAGCTAGCAAAAGCGTCCGCCGCGTCCGATCAGCGCCACTCTCTGAGACGTCGGCCGCCGATAGGACATCTGTCGCGTTTTCAAATTGCCTTTTATCTAAAGCTAACCACCCTACCGTATAGCGTTGTTGGCTACTGGCAGTTCCGCGCTCAACACTTTCATTCGCGTTCTTTAGCCATGTTGTCAGATCAACCGCCAGTCCAAATCCAGCTGTCCAGATGGCGGCGCGGTGATTAGGCGGATCGCGCTCAAGTAACACCTTTGAGTATGCCGCCGCCTCTTCCGATCGATTCGGGTCCTGTGAGAGACACGCGAGCCTCCATAGCTCAAGCTCCGCAATCATTGGGTCGCCTTGCTCGAGCACCGCTAGACATTCAGTGAACATGTCTCCCGATCGGCGAAGATGATTCAGGGCATCTTCGTCTGCGATAATGTACTCGCGAGGAGCCGGCTCAGGAGCGTCGTCGAGACTGACGGGGATAAAATCCTGTGGGACCGACGCCATGAAGTTCACAGTGGCCAACGTCACGTTTACAAATAAGTGTTTCGGTCTGAGCTGATAGGCGCGCTTCGCCTCGGCTTCGGCAAGCTGCCACTGGTGTGCCGCGAGCCGAAGCATCGCGAGTAGTCGGTGTAGTTCGACATTATCGGGATACCCATCCGCAACGGCGTCGATGAGTGATGCTGCACTTGCAATATTCCCTTGAAAGTAGAGCAACGTTGCCCGGAACAGTGTCGTCTTGATACCGCCCGCCTGCAGTAGGCTCAAAGCGGAATCGGGCCCGTCCTTATGCAGCCTGATACTTGCCTCAAGAATGTGTTGATCCTCAGACTCCTCCAATTCTGCGGCTCGAGCGGCGAGCTGTGCGCTAAGAGCAACATCGTGGTCGATATTCAACGCCAAGAATGCACGCGTGCGCAGGAGACCGGCCTGCACGTTTGCCTCCGCCCGATCAAAATCAGTCGTTCGTAAGAGCGAATCAACTTCACGGAGGGCGGTCATGCGCCGTCCTTCATCGATATGCGCTCTTATTGTTACGAGATGTTCAGACGTCAGTTCCGTCATCGCTTAACCACCTGCAGATTCCAAGAGTTTCGTCTTAGCTTTCTCATGTGAGTAAATCACGGTCAAGACTGGTCTTTTTCAGACGCTCAGGATCAAAGGAGAGACCCAGTGCGCTAAATCGGCTTTGCACGGTCTGGAGTAGCGCATCAGACATTGTTTCTCGCATCCCCGGCCCCGATACGATCTCGGTGAGTAAGCCGTCCAGCTGGGCTGCAGTTAGCGCTTTCTGTACGTAGCGATCTCTAGCTGCCGCTGCAAGCACATTGACGGACCTAACTTCCCGTTCTTCTGCATACTCATTTCGCTTATGAAAGAACAGCGTGTGTATATCCGCAATCTCTTTCGGAAGTTGCTCATAAACAACTGATCCAACGACTGCTCCCGGCTCGTCTGAGAAAATTGCTCGCAAGTTACCAACCGTAGTCACGACCGCCACACAAACGCGATCGCGGCCATATACGCGCCACATCGGGAACGATTCTTGTCCAGGATATGCGAACCAGCACGTTACAAGCGAGTGCTGGCGCGCAGCTAGAATGACTGCCTTTGATTCAACCCCGACGGGATGCGTCCCGGCCTTATCCATGAATGTACGCGGTCTTACGTTGAGTACACGAATGACGTTGGGCGCGAACGCAACCGTCTCGTAACCGTATGCTCCCTCCGACCCATCCTCAAATGCATCAACTCGAGTTTGACAGAGCGTAGAGCTCATTAACATTTCCAGAAATGGTCCGAGTGGCATGAACCGCCAAAGGCGAAGATCATCGTCTAGTCTCGCAAAGCTACGTTCGGGCGCCGGCGCCCTATTTGCACCAATCACTCGCACAGAATGATCATCGCGCCGTACGCGCGTGCGCCCGTAAGTGCGTTCATATTCACGCGTGGAGGCGTATCTATGACACTACGCCTTGCCGTGCTGCTGCGGTCGAGGCGGCATATGTCGAATCAAATCATTTCTCAATTGCTGAAATGTGTTTACACCGAAGTTAAGGGGACGATTAGGCTGTTCTAGCGGGTTCTCACGCGCTGAGCCATGAAAAATGTCCGCATAAACTGCTGCTACTTGAGATCGCGCAGGTTCTTGAAACTCATCGAGGGTCTCCTTGCCATAGCCTGGCACCATAGCCACCGAATCGGCGAAGCTCTGATTACGTGGTAGGTTGTGCTCCTTGAGCAGCGCTGCAGCGAGCGAGATGAGCAGCACTTTCGTCATTGGCAAATCCTGCAAATGCTTCAGAACGATATGATGTCCGAAAGCGTTGGGTGCTGGGTGTCGGTACAGGGTAAATGCCGCACTGTACATTCCAAAAAGAAAGTCAGTCGATAGTCGACCCTCCATCAGGAAGAGTGCCGATGTCAGGTCGGGGACGTCGCGAGCCGACGCTTCAAGGCACAGCCGTTGATAGAGGTCCAGAATTCGGCTCTCGAAACCTATTGGTATCGACTTCCAGCAACATGTTGCACGGAAGCCCTTAATCTGTTCGTTTGGCGGGATGTTCGGAAGTGCGTCTTCAAGAGATCTGAGATCATAGTCAGAGAGCACGGGTAAACCAGGTCCGTCGTGTGAGAAGAGCGTCTCCATCTCGAGCTTCGTATCGTGTGCCTTGACGGCAATCCCAAGATCGGCCAGAAAAAGGTCGAAGGCTTCCGCAGGCGAGGTCACGTCATACAGCTCGCTCGTATGCACGACAGTTATCTCGAGTTCGCTCGCCTTCTCGCGGAGGGGTGGCGATATGCCGAACTCCACAATGACGCTTTCTTTCATGGCGTCGGGATACCGTGTACGCATATCATCGAGTAGATCGAGAATGTGCGGATCTTGCAGCGAATAGCCAATAAACAAGAGGGACTTTGCTAGCACGTCAGCCCTCAGAAGCACGTGCATGAAGCTGTCGCCGTCTGATGCAAGCCGCCGTTTATAGTCATTGGAAGTCCAAACGAGCAAGTCTGGATGCCGCAGATCGCCGTGAAACTTATAAAGTGTCGGCGCGCCCGACTGACGGGCTTTAAGATCTTCCTGCACAACTACAACGTGTAGTCGCTTATTGTATGTCCGGTAACAAGCCTCCGTAGCATCGTCGACGTTCGTTGTGTAATAAGATGGGAAGCGCAACTCCATCATTGCGAGCTGTGCGTATCCTGCCTTGTCGTCCCACTTCAGGATCGTGAGATGACATCTGAGAAAGTCGACAAGTTGAGCGCGTCCGAACCTCTCCTCATACTCCTGCGCAATGGCCGTGTAGCTTGTTGAAGTACTAGAGCCAAGCGCCGCCCGCGTGTGTTCGGTGATCCCTGCCCAATCGTTCCCTGCGAGCAGCTCTCTCGAGCAGCCGGCCCCAATGAACGGGACAAAGCTTCCATCAACGATTCGCTGGGCGAGTCGCGTAACGACGTCAGGGTCCTTCGCTCGCAAAGTCGTCAGCAACTCAGTCTCTTGGCCAGCCGATCGAACGAGAACGATGAAAACGATCATTGTCGTCGATCGTCACAATTCGGTTGGATACACGATATGGATATCCGAGTTCCGTCGTAAGGTATTCCGCTTCGTTTTCATTCCATTTGGGAAACGCATTGACGGTCGCGTATTGACGATAAATGCGATCGGATGAGTCAGAAAACTCGATAACGGCTGAAACCGGTTGCTTCATGATTTCGAAGTATGCGTATCGGTCATCGAATCGGATGCATTGGTCGGCGTGAACGCCGGGTTCCAATTTCGTCACACGGTATACTTTCAGCCCCGGCATGAAAACGGCTACATCCTGTGCCGTGGTAGAACCGGTATTGCGCAGCGACCATTTTATCGAGAACGTGTGATCTACAAATCCCGGAGTGAACCACTGTATCTCGAGGGTTGGCTTCTTGGTAATGCCGGTATCGTCCAGAACATCGTAAGGCGGGTTGTGGCCATTCGGAACATAGATACTCGGTTCGAGCTGCGCGACAGCGCGTGGCCCGGGTTCGATGTCGGTCTCGAGCTTGGGCGGAGGTAGCTCCTGTCCCGTTAGTAGCTCGTGTACGACAGCACGTACGATGTCTTCTCCGCTTAGGAGCGCCGAATCAATGTTGGTATGTGTCGAGAGCATTGCGTGGTCACGTCGAAGGTCGGCTTGCGACATCCCATAAAGGACGACGATGATACGACGATCCTTATCGAACGAGTTGAGATGTAAGATCGCCCCCAGTTCATTCTTTGCAAAATGTTTCTTGAAGTATTCCGGACTTGCAAAAATGAGGAAGCTGCGTGATTCGGTTACGCCTTCGTTCATCGCGACGAACGCTTTAGCTCCCATTTGCATAAGATTCCGGTCGTACCAAACCTTGATATTGCCCGCTTCCAACGTTGCGACGATTGGATCGATGTACGTTGCATCTTCTGAGGCATGAGAAACGAAGAGGTCGCATTGGTACTTTTTGACCGGCTCGGACGACAACAGAAGATCGGAAGCTGCCGCATCCTGATCTTTAAGCCATTGTTCGAGATAGTCTCTGCCGCTGGTGGTGACGCGTACCCGGGCACCGCTGCGATTAGCGCCGGATCGAACTTCAATAAATCCGTCGCGTACAAGCTCGTCGCATTGTTGCAGCACATGATCCAAAGCAGTCTTCAGCGCCGTCGCAATGTCCGTGTAGGCCGCCCACTCGTACTCGCTACGTCCACCTTCTTGCCGTCGGCGCAACTCAGCGAGGATCGCAAACCGCAGATCGTCCTTCATTTCGCGATCACCTAAGCCGCTCGCTCAAGGATCGCAGTTGAAGCGCTAACGACAAGTCTTAATCGATGAGCTGCTACGGAAATTGTGGCGGATGCTCCCCAGGTGAACGCAATACTATCGTCCTCAATGCCGTCGCCGAAGATCACGCCTGAATCATCCATTTCCGAAGTAATCAGAGCTGTGTCTTTTGCATGGAGGGCCGCCTCGGTTAGCGTTGCCTGGAATCCGGTTCCCGGGAATGCCTCTCGAACGAAAAGCGACAAGACCGCGTCTGCGGCCGCAGGTAGCGCCAGTGACGACCTACGCTGCGAATTGATAGACCGCGCCCACCCAGTGCTTCCGGTGCCGGTCGAGACAATAACGCCGGAGGATGATTGACGCTCCTCCTGCTGTTCTACGCGGATGCGATAGCGCGCTGACTGATGGGATCTATGTCCAATAAAAATCTCGTTGAGTGCGAGTAACATTTGACGATCGTCAAGCGTGACTTGTACCATCGTACGTTCTTCTATGGAAATTGCACCTGACATTAGCGCTTCAATAATCTTGGTGGTGTCGGCCGGATCATTGCGGACGAGTACGCCCTCGTACAACCCGCGATCGGGATTAAAGCCAATCACTGGCTGACCGGTGAGGTACTTTGCAACGTTTGCGACCAGGCCGTCCTGACCGACCGCGAGGACGATGTCGGAGGGTTCGAACACGAACCGGTCCAGCTGTGAGCGTGTAAGGCGAACGCGCCGCCACGCCGACGGCACGCCGCGAACGACGGAGGCAATTGCATCCTCGATCTTCCGATGGTTTTGATCGACGAAGTCGAGACTTTGGCCGCGATCCTTGAGCGCGAACCTTGCTTGCGCGCGCGTGCCGTATCGAGCCAAAAGGAGCTCATAGTCAGTCGGACGTGTAACGATAACCGCTCGCGGTATAAGTGCCTGCAAGTTCAGGACTCCTGGAGTCGTTTCGTTCCGGCCGAGAAAAGTGTCGCGAGCATGGGGCTCAGGAGATCAGGTGCGACGTTAAGATGTTCGATCGTCCGCAGCTTGCCGGCGAATTCACGAGCTGCGAGACCAAGAATAATTCGAGGATCCATTTCGTTATAGGCGGCGAGGCGTTCGCGTTCTACTTCGTTCCGTGCCGCTTCAACGGTACGAACAGTTTGGGCTTCAGCGTCGCTTTCAATGATGCGAGTGGTGGCAAGCGATTCGGCGGTAATTTTCTCGGTCGAAGCTTCATCGAGCGCTTTGCGCCGTGCGTTCTGCCCTTGCTGCTGAAGGAGCTCTTCCTCGCGCGTTGCGAGTGCGATGCGGTTTTGCAGCTCGTTTTCCGCGATCGCGCGCTCTTTTTCGACGGCAAAGGCGCGGCGCGCGAACGTCGCTTCATCTGCCTTCTGTTTGATCTCCTCGCGCACGGGTGCCTCGATGGCTTTCTCGAGGTCGGCGGACGGACGTATGCTGGATATCCGAACGGAAGCAACGGCGATGCCAATGGATGTGAGAAGTGCATTGTCGTTAAGGCCAGCTTCAATCGCCTGGCGAAGGTGCTCGAGGCCGTTAATGAGCAGCTCTCGCAACTGTGTCCGCGCAACGTATGAGTTGGCAAACTCTTGCGCCAATTGAGAGAGCATGAGCTCAAGCGATTCGATCGGCTCGCGAACGTAGTTACCTCCGCTTGAGTCGATTGTGAAGTCAACATGATCGGCAAGGACGTTTGCATCCTGCGTCCGGTACGATAAGATTCCTTGCGCCGTCACATCCTGGAAGTCTGCTGACCTGCCGTGAACGACAAGGGTCAACTCACGGTCGTCCATCGGAACTTCTGCGATGCTGTCGCTGAGTGGCCGGAACCAGAACGACAGGCCGCGGCCGCTCTTGAGGATGCGCGCGTTGCGATAGTGGATGGCGTAAGCACTCGCGTCAACACGGGCGTGCCGCCAGATTGGGAATTGTCGAATTTCAGCCATGAAAAGTTCTCCTAGTGTTTCTTGCGTCGATAAAGTGCCGGCTGACGGTGCGCAGTGCCCTCGCGGGCGTCGCCCGTCGGCTCGAGTAAGCCAGACGCCAACATGCGCCGGCGAAACGAATCCTTGTTGAGATCCCGTCCGAGGACGGTCTCGTGCACTTGTTGCAGATCGAAGAGTGTAAAAGTCTCCGGTAATAGCTCGAATCCGATCGGCGTGTAGTCCAGTTTGCCGCGAATGCGTTTGACGGCGACTCCGACGATTTGCTCGTGATCGAACGCGAGCGGTAACGAATTGCCCTGCGCATCTTCGATCGTAACGGGCCCGCCGACGTCGCCTTCCCACGGAACGCGAACTCGCGCGAGTTGCGTACCCGGTGCCGAGGGCTCGAGTTCGCTTGCGGGCACAAGCGCGTAGTAGCTTACGGTAATCACCCACCCCCGCGGATCGCGGTTAGGATCACCGAATGTGTAGAGCTGCTCGAGGAATATGTCGCGGAGGCCGGCTTTATCGCGGAGCACGCGCGCCGCTGCCTCGTCTAGTGACTCGTCGATTCCGACGAAGCCGCCGGGAAGCGCCCACTCGTTCTTGAACGGAAAATCGGAACGGCGGGAGATCAACGTCCGCAGATCGCCGTCGCTGGGGCAGAGCAACGCGACGTCGACGGTAACCGACGGGCGCGGAAACTTCGACTGGTCGTACTCCGCCAGGAAGCGCTGTTCGTCAAGGTTATTTGATGCATCGCGCATATATGCAGGCATTATATATGCGTCATGCATATTTGTCAATTGTCGCCAGCCGCGAATCGAATTGCTGCAGTATGCAGCACCGTGCGGCAGCTTGCTGCGCTGTGCGGCGTCATGCTGCAATTTGCTGCACCACGTGGTACTATAGCGCCCCATGCCCCACTCTGAGCGAGACGAACGGATCTCGGTGCCCATCTCGGGAGCGGACCGCAAGCGGCTGCAGCGTCGAGCCGATGCGCTCGGCAGTAGGGAAGGCCCCCTTGCCGCCGTCCTCTTACACCGAGCCCTAAGTGGAGTCGGCGACTTAGTGAAGGGCGAGCTCGACGAGATTGATCGTGAAGAGCACGATGCAGGTGAGGCGGGAAGCTGATCCGTTGGGGACCCTCGAGACCCCGCACTTTCCCGCTCTGATCCGAATGGTCGGAGGCCTCGCTCTTGGCGGCTACCCGTGGGGAAATTTGGAGGCCGTGCCCCTCTTCGGACCCCCTCCCCCTCCCGCGACTATGCGGCTATACTAGGCTAACAGATTAAGGTGAAGGTTCATCTTTCAACCTTGACTTTCGACTATCGACTGAAAGTCAATTAGTAACGGTGCGTATCAACAATTTCATGAATGCAGTCTACGTGAAATCGCTAGCAGAACCGTGTCGCGTTATCCGATTGGTCAGTGCGTCGTGATCGAGCGTCGTCCGAGAAATCAATTGGAGAATGCAGCCGTATCGCGCGGCATGCTGTGGAAAGGGCCGGCGGAATTTCACGGCCGCATGAGCGCAATTGCAAAAGATCTCAAGCTGACGCAAAGTGAGTACTTGACATCCGCGATGGTGCTTTTGTCGATTGTTCTTGCAAAATCGAAGCCGTCAAAACAAAAACTTCTCGATCTAATCGGCGAAATGAATTCAGCGATTTCGGATGATCAGAACATTCTGTGCACGTGTCGCGACAGCGAGTGGGAACAGCTAAAGCAGTTTGTCGGTGATCTTCAGGAAGCTGGTATCGTTGAGGGTCTCCGCACGACGGCGTCGCCTGGATCTGCCAAGGCCACAGCATATACGTTTCGGTTCACTGAGGATGGTCGTGCTGTATGGAACGCGATCGGAAAGCCCCTCAGGGACTTAGTCTCCGCGCAGGCATTTCGCTAGCCACCTCTCGGCCGTAACGGCCTCGCTATCCACCAATGAGCGGCACGCCCCCGCGGGCGTGCCGAACAGCATTCCCGTTTTTAGCTTCTGACATTTAGCGAGGGGCCAATGCGGGTTTTCGATGCCGGACCGCCTGCGGGCGCCGCATATCAATAGTGACAGATAGAATATTACAATAGCAAAAAAGAGGAAATCGACTAGCGAACGATAAGTCGGCCGCCTCATGAAGACAATAAAGCGCTTGGTCATCAGGCTGGCGGAGAGTGGCTGACCCAAAACCGCCCTCTGGGGAGCCGGCGCGGCGGATCCGGCGACAATATCGGAGCGTGCGCGCGTTTGTCCCGACGCGGACGTCCGGGCTCGTGATCGTTGAGTCGAAACTGGAACGCGACGTTACCGTGTGGCTTGACTCGCTGTCGTGGGTCAAGTCGGTCGCGGCGCAGCCGCTCGAACTGGGCTACGAAGGTCCCGGGGGCGACTGGCATCGGGGTTACCCCGATTTTCTGATCGAGTTCCACGACGCTCCGCCGGTGCTGTGTGATGTGATGTACCGCAGCGGCTTGCGCGAGCGGTGGCCGAAGTACAAGGCTCGATTGCGAGCCGCGTTAGCGGCGGCACGATCGCGCGGGTGGCGTTACTGCATCCTCACCGATCGCGAAATACACACACCTTATCTCGGCAACGTCAAGTTTCTATCGCGATATCTCAATCGCGAAGTGCCGCACGAAGATCGAGTAGCGATCTACGCCGGCTTAAATGGCGCTGCAGCAATGATCAACACAATCATTGCCTCCTTCCCTGCGGACGCGCGTCCGCGCATTCTCCAGTCGCTTTGGGCTCTTCTGGCTCAAGGCGAGCTTTCGGTCAACCTTCAGATCGATCTTACGATGCAAACGCTCATTGAAAGGACGACGCACAATGCACAGTTCGTTCCCAATCGGCAAGGGCGCCGAAGTTTTCTTCAACAACCGCCTCTATCGCGTTGAATATGTCTTAAGCAATCAGATCGTTCAAGCGAAGGATCTCAAGACGGGAGAATCGACGCAGCTCAAGATCGCTGACCTTACACCACCAGAAAACTACAGACCGGCGATCGAACCGCTCGATCTCGATAAGCCAGGACAGGCCGAATCGCGTCGTCGCTATGCCTTTGTGAAAAAGGCTCTGGACAATCCGAATCGGACGCGCGAAGACGTCAAGAGAATTGCGAACGAGGCTGGCGTTAACGAACGGACCATGTACAAATGGATGGCGCTCTTCCTCGCCACACGGCGAGTGTCGTCACTTACGCCAAAAAAGCGAAGCGGCGGTAAGATGGGCAATAGGCTGAATCCAAAGATCAACGACATCGTCCAACTCATGATTGCGCAAATCTACCTGACCAAACAACGCAAAACGATCAAGAGCACGCACGATGAAGTACGACGCCACTGCATCGCCGAAAATTTGAAGCCGCCAACCTACAACAGTGTCCGAAAGCGCATTCTCGACATTCCCGAAGAGATTCGCCTGAAGGCGCGCGGCTATGGCGCTGCGCTCAAGAAGCGACTTCCACGCCCGGGCACCTTCACGGATGCGACCGACCCGCTGTCAATTGCGCAAATCGATCATACGACGCTCGATATCATTCTCGTGGATGAGCTTTATCGACGTCCAATCGGTCGCCCGTATCTCACCTGCATTATCGACGTAAAAACCAGAGGAATTCTCGGATATTATCTATCCCTCGATCCAACCGGTCGCATCACGACATCTCTTGCCCTCGCGCACGCGATTCTGCCCAAAGAAGGATGGCTTTCGCGGCTTGAGATCGCAAGCGACTGGCCCTTTCGTGGACGACCCAGAGTCTTAATTCTCGACAACGCTCGAGAATTCGATTGTCCGTGGCTCACCGAAGCCTGTCAGGAGTTGGGCATCGAAGTTAACTATCGACCGGTGAAGACGCCACACTTCGGCGCACATATCGAGCGATTCTTCGGAACACTCGAGGGCGCGATTCATCAGCTACCCGGAACGACGTTCTCAAACCCGACGGAGCGCGGCGATTATGACTCGGATTCGGAATCGTGCATGACGATGGTTGAATTCGATCGATGGCTGGCAGAATGGGTCGCCAATATTTACCACCAGAAATATCACGACGGCATCCTCAAATCTCCGATCAAAGCGTGGAACGATGCCGTGCTCGGTACTGCTACCACTCGTGGCGTTGGCCTTCCCGACCTTGAGGAAGACCCTGAGATGTTGCGCATCAACCTGCTCCCGTCGGCGAGAAAGACCGTACAGCCGACGGGCATCCGGTTACACTACATCGATTATTACTCGCCGATTCTGCGCAACTACATTGAGGTTATGAACGCAGACGGTAAGAAGCCCAAGTTCATCGTTCGATACGATCCGCGTGATTTGGGCACGATCTACTTCTGGGATCCGGAGTTAAAGCAGTACTTCGAGCTCACGTATCGTACGCCACACCCGCCGATGAGCATGTGGGAGTATCTTGGATATCGCAAAGAGCTCAAAGCGCAAGGTCTCAAAGATGTCGATGAAGAGGCCATTTTCGCAGCCAAGGAACGTAACGACGCCCTCATTTCAGAGGCAGCGTTACGAACGAAGACTGCGCGACGAGCCAACGAACGCCGCGATCGCGCACAGCGCGAACTGCCGATCACAAGGCCAGCGCTTCCATCGGCAGCTGCGAATCCGCCCGACACTTCGTATCCGACCGGTCCCGTCAAGCCGTTCGAGGTTGACGGCGCATGGTAGCAGTAGCTGTGGCCGCGCCGGCGCCGGGAGACGGCGGCGGAGATGATCGTCGAAGTCGCCTATTTCGGGACTATTGGATCAAGTATGACACGAGCGAAAGGGTGCTCTCGAAGCTCGAATATCTCTTCGCATTGCCGCGTGGCGGTCGAATGCCAAATCTTGTCATTGCCGGGTTGACGAATAACGGCAAGACGTCCTTACTCCAGCGATTCATGAGCAATCATAGGGTTCTGCGCGATCCGTCCGCGGAGGCAGATCTCGTAGAGATTCTCTACGTGGAGGTTCCTCCAAATCCAACCGAAGCCGAAATATACGAGCAAATCATTCACGCCATCCATGGTCCAATTCGCGTTTCAGCTCGTACACCCGAAAAGCGTCGACAAGCTCTCACGCTGCTGAGTAACGTCGGCGTACGAGTGCTCATTTTCGACGAGATTCAACACATCCTCAATGCAAATAGTACCACGAGAACGATTCTTCTCGACACCGTCAAGTATATCGGGAATATGACCCAGATCCCAATTGTTGCGGCCGGCACCTATGAAGCGCTCAATGTGTTCAATCGTCACACGCAGTTGGCGAACAGATTCGAGGTCATGAAACTTTCGAAATGGTCGATGGGTGAAGAGTATCTCCGTCTGCTCGCGGGACTCGAAACAATATTGCCGCTCAAACGTCCCTCGAATCTCGCGGGAGAACGGCTTGCAACAAAAATCCTCTCCCTAACGGAGGGTACCATCGGAGAGATAATCGCTCTCGTGCGAGCAGCGGCGTTGAAGGCGATTGAGTCGGGTCGAGAATGCATCGACGAAAGCACGTTGGCGATGTGTGGCTACACGGTCCCATCGGCTCGCCCATCGCGATAATCGGGCGATCCATTGCTACGGCGGATGGCCGCGTGGTCCGTGCCTCTTCCGATGGTTCTGCCGTCGCGACCGCGACCGCGGCGAGGAGAATTGTTTTCCTCGTGGCTTATGCGAGTCGCGAACGGCAATGGACTCTCAATACATCAGCTGACATCTCTCCTCAATGCAGGCCCGATAGGCAACGCGGACATCGACGACGGCGACAATCCTGAACTCGTATCCTCATTGGGTCACGTGACAGGTATCGATGAAGACCTCGCACGTCAAACCACGCTTGATTCAATAACACGCGTTCTGTCTCGGGAGCGAGAACGGGGAGTTGTTCCTTGGCTCCTCGTTCTTCGCTCCGAGCACAGAAAGCGGAGAAGGGCCGGTCTTCAAGCCTGTACGCAATGTCTCGACGAAGATGGGTATTTTCGAAAAATCTGGCGTCTCGGATTTGTGACGACCTGCTCGAAGCACAAACGCGTGCTAATAGATCGATGCGCGCACTGCAATAAACCCATCCGGCCGTGGAACTCCGTCGGCACCGTTAGACGTCCCGGTGCCTGCGTTGCGTGTGATGCGGAACTCCCTATCGGTGAAGCAGCGTCCGACATATGTCTCGAATTCCAGAGGATACTGATCGGCACGCTCAGCCTCGGGCTGTCGCGACTGGTACCGGCCGATGCGACGATCGGCATCTTTGAGAACGTGCACAGCGCTTGTTTGAAACGACTTCGCAACAACGGCTCTACTGTTGCTATCGAGCAAATGTCGCTTATCAAACGGTACGTCCTCATTGAGAGTGTCGCGCGCGAATTTCAAGATGCCAAGCACCTGGCACAAGCGGGGCGCAGTATGTCATGAGACGTGCAGTTAACGACGCATCCATTTCGCGAATACGCGCAAGAAAAATTTTCGGCGGTCGCCAATGCACCACTGTGGCCGGTAAGACCGAGGCCGATAGCGGGCGAGTTGCTTTCATCCTGGATAACGAGGCTCGCTGAGGGAAACGGTCTCTCATACGAGGACTTTTGCCGCGCCGCATTGCCGTGCGGAGCAAGGCCGGATAAGTTCTGGCGTCTTGATAGGCTCGCGAGCGATCGCGACTTTGCGCGCCTTTCACGCGGAACGGCAAGGTCCGAATCGGACATACGTCAATTGTCGCTCTTAAGCCATTTGCGCGTGTTGTCAATTAAGGAACGAGCGCCCGGCGATATCCTCGATAATTGGCTAATCAATACCGAGGTCAAGAAACCACGAAGGGGACCCCAGTGGTGCCCGATGTGTATCAAAATGGTGCCGCACGTGAAGCGAGACTGGCAGTTGTCGTTTGTGACGATCTGCGTCGAACATGCGCGGTCGCTCGTCGACCGCAGCGATCGATGCGCTGGAAAGCTCCGCTATCGTCAAACGACGCATGGACGCAACGATGCCAGTGCGCTGCCTTCATTTTGCCTATGTAAGCATTGTAATGCTTCCGCTACAGCCAAGGCAGACGTTGTGTCTCCCGACGCCATTGAGTTTCAAACAATGCTCCTAGAACAAGCCCGTGGAGCATCCGACGGCACAGGTGACGCCACTGCGCAAGCCCGATCATTTTTCAAAGGCCTGCGAGTCGCCTTGGACCTTCATACTGCAGAAGTCTCGCCTCCTTATCTCACGCGCGAGGGTGACGGCGATCCTCGACGCCACATACTCGGCACGGATTTTCGCGATGCGCCGGCGCGCGCGCGATTCCAAACAGTGGAGTCACTCGGTGCCGTAAGCAAGGGCAGACTAGGATGCTTTCAGGAATTGTGCGACCACATTGGAGAGAATGTCGGTAGTTTGACGCTTCAGCGCCGCGGATCAGTCTTGGCGGTGCTTCAGGAAATTGCAGAAGCACTTCAGTCAGAGGCTAACATTTGTCTCGTCCGTAAGGGGTTCCATGAGCTGGAAATTGCGGCGATCGTCGCTCCCTTGGCTCGATATCAGCCTGGCACGTTGCGCAGACGGTTGAAGGAACAGATTCTCACCACGATCCGCGGCTGTTTCGGCCTTCCGCATAATCGACAAACGGGGTCGCTTCGTAGCTTTCCAGTGCCGCTTGTGGGCTAAGAGCATAAACAGAGCTTACCGTTATGCCGGAAGCGTGATGTTGAATCGGACGGCGGCGAGCCGGAGGGCGATGGTCGACACGGCTCCCGCGGTCAGCGCTGATTGATTATCGGCACCGATGGTTTGCGCGATCAAGTAGATACCTGAGCCAAGCGCCGCGCATGTAGCGTAGAGCTGAGTGCGCACAAAAACTGATGGGACCTCATTGCAAATGATGTCGCGCAAGACGCCACCAACGGATCCCGTAATGACGCCCATGACTATGGAGATGAGAATGGGAGTGTGCATATCGGCCGCGATTTGAGTCCCCGCTGAACTGAAGACGCCCAGGCCAATGGCATCCGGAATAGTGATGGTACTCGCTTTGAGTGCGATTCGCCGCGATATGACAAAGGCGACAACAAGGTCCATCGGTCTCGCGTCGGATCTTAACGACTACCGAATGGCAAACACGATGACGTCCATCACAATCACTATCGCTTCCGGCAAGATACCGTGACTTGCAATCTTCCGAAGTTCTCGAAATGTCACTAACGTTCAGCGCGGATAAAGCGCCATCATAATCACCTGAAGTCACTGCATATTAGCACTCATGAGTGTTTCTTCAGCTGGGTCGCTAACGTTCAACCGATCGCAGCGACCGCAGAGGCTCGCTGCTTCTCGTCCACGAGGGAAGAAACGGAATAAAGACGATGCCGGCGAGCGATAGCGCCAAGCCGGACCACAACGTCGCGTGCCAGCCGTTAGTCAAACTGTGCCCATGCATTGGCCCAAAGGCGTCATAAATGGTGCTGCCGATTTTATTGGAAATGGTTCCGCCCAGACTCATGGCCCCATTTACGAGTCCATAAACGGCCGCTTCAATGCCGGCCGGGCACGCTCTCGCTCCCAGCGTGATCAGGGATAGTGTATAGACATACCCTGTAAAGCCGAGGCAAAAGGCAACGAGATATGCTGAACGCCCGTCCGCTAGAGCAAAACTCACAAGATATCCGGCACAGTCTGCCGAGAAAGCGCCCCAGACCATAGCGCGGATCGAGATGTGAGGGGACGCAAGCGCAAATCCAGCCATCGCAATCAATGCACCTAGCGATCCCGGTATGCGAAGATTTCCGATCGTCTGTTTTGATAAATGTAAAACGTCAACACTGTAATAAAATTGCGCCAAATCTGAACCCGGCGTAATCACGAGATAGAAGATGTATGCAATCAGTGCCCAAAGACCCGCCCCTCGAAATGTCTTGAGCAGTGTTGTGGTTGTTTCACGGCGCTCATTCTTCCACAATTGTCTGTGATCTGTGGTTACGGACGTAAATCGTGATGGTTCGGCGATCAAACCGACTAGAACAGCTCCGATGAGAGCGCAGGCACCGGCCGCAAGAAAGCAGGTCTTGTACGACCAGTGCTGCGTAGCGAAACCAGCCAACGGGCCAGCAAAAGTGACCCCAAGTAGTAACTGCACGCCTTGTTGGATAGACTGCAGTTGTCCGATCGTACCAGTTTCGTTCCCGACCCGCACCATTACGGCGTCCATAATGACAAAAAGCAGATTACTGCCGGAAGCGTACACAATAACGAGCAAGACGACGGTTGCTAAAGAGTACGCTGCCACCGTAGCCATCGAAAACATTGCAGCCGCCATCAGCAACCACGACAACGCATAGTAGCTACGCCTGTGGTACCCGAGAAAAGGAAAGAGATCGGCGCCGGCGCCCATTATGACACGTAAATAGCCCGGAACCCCAATCAGAATTCCGAGCGTCGCGACCTCGCCTGCGGTTAAATGCAGCGTGTCCTTGTAAAGAAACGACAGCTTCTCTGTACTGAATACACCAACGAGAACCCAAAGAGACGCTGAAAGTCCAACGAAGGCGCTCGTTCGGAATGCAATCGAACTCCCTACTTGATGTGCGCCAGGCACGTCCTATTTCTGCCAGTCAACGGCTGGATGCACGCCGACGTTCGACATATCGCGTTGCCGCGGACTATGTTGCCGCCACCGAGCCCACCATTTTGGCGCCTTACCATCTGCGTAGGGAAGTCCGCGGACCCAATAATCGAACCACGCAATCTCACGATGGACCCAATCTCGATAAGCAACTTCTCCCATAATTACGTGCGCATCTTTTGGAGTGATTACAAACTGCACGGGGATGTGCAGCTGCTCCAGCGCACTATAGAGTTGTTTACCGTCGTTAAACAGGGCTGACGTACGCGGCGCAAAACCAAGTAAACCGTAGCGCATGAGCACTGGAGTTCGGATACGGCTCGCATACATTATCGGTGAACGTTTTGCGTAATCCCAAGGTCGTTCACTAAGCGTGCCCTTCATTACATAGTCGATGAAGGCGCTGTTATTCTGATACGATTCGCCGTAGTAACTGACCCAATTCATTGGCCCTTCACTAATCGAAACCGCCTTGAAACGATTTGAGTGCGTTATCGCCCACGCTGCTGACTCGCCTCCAAGACTGTGACCCGCGATCGCAAGTCGCGTGGGATCTGCGATGCCGCGGGCGACTAGCGCGTCAACCGCGCCAAACACGTCCTGTTCAACGTCACCTGTGCCGAGATTGCCGGGAAGAGCGTCCAGAAACGCCGTCCCGTAGCCGTCGTCACCTCGCACGCTGGGGAGTAGCACCGCGTATCCGGCAGACGCGAGCAGTTGAGGTGAGGAGTTGTAGTTACCCCAAAGGTTGACCGTATCGAAATCGCCTTCATAGCGCGCTGCCGGCCCCCCATGAAGTACGACAACAAGCGGATAGTGATGTGCCGCGTCATAGTCTGGTGGCGTAATCAGGAATCCATGAACATGAAACCGACTATCTCGACTCGTCCACACAATATCGCGGACCTTGCCGAGCTTTAACGATTTCAACTGTTCGTCGAAATAAGTGAGACGTCGAAGGTGACCATTTGCTCGTCGAACATATACTTCACCTAAAACGTGCATATTAGTGAGGACGAGCGCTAGCGTAGTCCCATCCTTGGAGAACGAAAAGTCGTGCACATCATAACCGGCTGGTGTGACGGGGTGGCGCCTGCCGTGTACAACATCATAGGCCCAAAGTCGTAGATTCGGACCGTCAAACGCTTGATCGTAGAGGTAACCGTCATGTGCGTTCCAGACCAGAGCGCGAGAGACATAAATTATCGTCGCCATCTCATTCGCGCTCGAGATTCGAGTGGGTGAGGATTGGCGGATGCTCCGGACGAACACGGATCCGACTCGACTAAATGGGCCGCGACGGCAGGAAATAAATGCTACGCTCTTCCCTTCCGGCGACCAGGTCTCAAAGAGCTCGTCTCCGAGCCTATCGTTTAAGGTTCTGGTGACTCCCGATGCGATCGTAATCAGGGCGACCTTTTGATGTAGACCGCCGCTAAGATACGCGAGTTCCTTTCCGTTAGGAGACCATGTCGCGTTCGGCTCCCATGAGTCAGGCGTCGCGAGACTGCGACTCCGCCCGTTCCTAAGTGAGACGAGATCGATGCGAGGGTGGCAGCAATACTGATAACTCAATACACTTGGATCGGTGTTTATAGAGACTATCGTCCGTTGTAATAATGCACTCTGATGCTTGTCGTCGTTGTCGGCGCGAACGACGGCAACAGAGTCTCCTCCAGGACGAAAGCTAAACGATTCCACAGATGAAACGTCGGATGTAGCGAGCCCCTGGCCCGTGACGGCCCGGCGCTGACCTGTCGTAAGATTAAGCAACCAAAGCTCGGTACGACCGTTCGACTCACCTAGGAAGCCAATCGATTTTCCGTCGGGCGTAAAAGTGACATCTTGCACGGGCCAGCCGTATGATCGCGTAGCATCGCCGCTAAGAATGACCTTACGTCGGTTGGTTCGCAAATCGATAAGCGTCCAAGAACGATTGCCAGTGCGTACGTCATCCGCGGAACCCCAAACAGTCTCATATAGCACCCGCGTACCATCCGGTGAAGTCTTTACCGCCGCGACACGCCGTAGGGACGCGAGATCGTGAAACTCAATCGACCGAGGAGTGATGATAGGTGAAGCGGCGTCGACGGCTTCGGTGACGAGTAGAGACATGGAAAGGGCGCTTACAGTTATCACCGCTACGAGCGCTCGCATCGCATGAATCACTAGCATGCTTCACGCGGAACTCTCAAACGAAGAGTCTCAGTCATCGGTAGCTCTCCCTCTTTCACGGTGAACACATCTAGTGTTTCCGATCCGCGCTTCGCACGAAGTGCTCGTAGATTCTGGAAGCTTGTTCATCCCTGTTATGTAGCAGCTCCGGGTGCCATTGCACGCCAAGAAAAAATGTCGAAAAGCCATCGAGACTAGCTGCCTCGATTATTCCGTCGTCCGCGACCGCCTCCACAACCATACCCGAAGCGGGATTCCGTATCGCCTGATGATGGAACGAATTTACGCGCAACCGGTCAGTACGTACGATGTCATGCAGCATCGCCTTTGGGCTCACGGAGATTTCGTGGGCATAGGCGGTGGAATCGAGCCCGAGGTCCTTTCGCTGGTGATGACTGATGGTGTAATTCTCACCAAGATGTTCTGGGAGATGCTCAATGAGCGTGCCACCCAAAACAACATTAGCGATCTGGAAACCGCGGCACACGCAGAGCGTCGGGATTTTCGCGGCGAGAACCTCGCGCATTAGCGACATCTCAAATGCGTCTCGCTCGTCGTCTACGCGATCGTTGGAAAGCTCCTCCCGTCCGCCATAATGAACGGCGTTGACGTCACCGCCGCCCGAAAAGATCACACCCGACAACTCGAACCGGTTAAGGAGTTGAGCTACTTCGAGGTCCTTCGGCAGGACAACGGGTTCGCCGCCAAGGGCAAGAATCGCCGCCTCGTGGAGGTGGACCTCCGGATGGTCATCGGCATCATTGGAACGGACCATCGACGTAATACCGATTCGTGGACGCACGCATCGAGTGTAACGGGCAATGCTACACTCGACATCCCGGAATCCGTGTACGAGTTGCTACTTCATTAGGTCTTGCAGCTGCCACCGCGATCGGAGACCCAATCGGTTGAAGATTGACGTCATGTGTGATTCGACGGTGTGCTCGCTAATCGACAGCGCTTTAGCGATGGCACGATTTGTTTGGCCGCGAAGGACGAGTTCCGCCACTTGGAGCTCACGGGCGCTAAGTGCGGGGCGGAAATCTCCCAATGCCGCAATTGGGGCGCGTGCACGCTCCGCATCGACGCGCCGAGAGGGCTCCGCGAGTTTATATGCCTCCCGCTCTTGGTGCATCCACCCAATGGCACGGAAATGTCGCGCGGCTTCCGTTCCGATCGTGCGGGCTGAAGTTGCGCTTCGATGTCTGAGGGCATCGTATGCGTCCCAAAGTCGGCTGAAGGCCGCTGCGACATGTCCATTTGGGAGATGAACTCGGCGTCGAAGAATGTCCTGAGCGCGCTTCGCTTCCGCCCGGGTACCATAACGAGCCGTCAGCGCAAGCAATTCTTCGGCGTGGTCAGCACTATTGATGGCGGAGACGGCCCGAGATACGATGGATCGCGCTTCGTCGACGGCGTTATTTTGCTCTAGTATCCGCGCATAAGCGGCGGCAATTGGACCGATCCAACCCGGTTCGGATGACGCAAATGCTGCTTCCAGGGCGTCCCGATCAAGTCGTTGACTTTCCAATACCGCGTTCCCCATCGCATATGCAAGCTGCGCGCTGATTGTCGCCGCGAGGATGCGCAGTATCGGGGTTTCGATACTATGCGTGATGGCCTCAGCCAGAAGCTCTTTTGCCACTGTATAGTCTCCCATTACGATCAAGAGGCTGGCGTAACGGAGACTCAAATACGGAACTCGCCATGCGATATGTTGCTCGCGAGCTACAAACAGCGCCCTTTCACGACAGGTTCGCGCAGTTTCGAGCTTACCAAGAACTGTCGACCAGTTCGCGTAGTCATCCCACACGATCGTAAGCAGATATCCATCTTCGAGAGCCTTGGCCGCTTCGACGGCTGAATCAAAGCCAACAAGTGCGCCTTCAGCATCTCCATGTGCTGCGTCGATCATTGCTCGTTGGTTTGCCAATATGACGCGCGCGCGAGAGTTTGCGTGAACCGCGGTTAGCGGCACTGCGTGCGCTCCAGCCTCATCATAACGGCCAAGCAACGTCAAATAATTGGCGGAAAGCGCCTCCAGTTGCGCTTGAGTTTCGACAGTTGCTCGTTCTCCGTGATGTTTGCGAATCTGTCCAATGAGAGCGATGCTAAGGGGAGTCTTTGCCTCCAACCAATATTGACGCGGCATCATGAACTGTATTGCTAAACCTTCAGTGCTTAAGCCAAGGGCGGAGTGTCTTGCGATTGAACGCTCTATCCACCCTCGAGCCAAATCTGGCCGCGACGTATAGAATATGGCGCGCACCAACTTTTCCGAGATGCGATCGTCATCAATAAGAGGCAGTTCCGCAGAGAGCGCTTCCTGATAATGGATCGCAGCTTCTGAATGATCGTACTTGCTTAGCGCCGTGTCCCCAGCAGCCTCAAGGCTGTGTAACGCGCGGGCAATACGACGTCGTTCCTTGTTGCGGTTTCGAGCGCGATAGACGCGAGCTTTTGCACTGGCATTGCATGCTTCGCATGTCCGGAGATCCCGCATCGGCTGCCTACAGCAACAGCGTGTACACAAACCATCGATAAGCGCTCTCTCACGCTTCCGTCGGACCCAAAGGGTGCTTGTCGTTGTTGTATTCTCCGCAGCATTACGGTAACAGAACGATCCCGCGCAAGTGTTACCGTAAGTCCGCGAGGGCCTTTCCAAGCGAGGCGGTCACCGGCACGCGTCATTACGGTAACACGTTCCGCCGATTCCCGCTGTTACCGTAATGTCCTTTCAAAAGTGTATCCCTTCGCGATCTGAGACCTGTCGACCGGAGATAGCAACGCGAAACTCAATTCGAGGCTCCGGGCTCGCGCGAAGGCTTACAGGGAAATCGCTCCTTACGCGGATTGTGGGCTGCTTTGTCATCGGGGGCGGCCAGTCGAAATCCAAGAACGGCCTTGCTGGCAAGCGGACGTTCCGATGTTTCTAGCAGTGCGCGAGTTCTGTTAGCGGACTCCAGGATGTGCACTGCCTGCGGTTCCGCTATTGTGTTTGGAAATCAAAAAAGAGCTTGGCAGACGCTTACCTAGTCGAGCGGTCCCCCACCCAGAGTACGTCTGATCGCCGTCTCTTTATTGAAAGATCCGTTTCCTTAATTGGAGAGACGCTGCTTATTGCGGCGGGAGGTTTCATTTCCCGATGGTTTCATATGTGCGCGCAAAATCGTGGGGACTGGCCCTCGCAGTAGCGCTTTCGTTGTTCGTCGCTAGCGTCGTGCCTGCTGTCGCGCAGCAGGTGGATCAGAGTGTGCAGCAGCCAGCTTCCCAGTCAGCAAATGTTGTCGGGACGGTTACGAGTAAAGACGGGAGATCGGTCGGTGGTGCGGATGTTCGTTTAATCGGACCTACCATAGCGACAACTCGAACTGATTCGCGTGGAAGATTCAATTTCGTCGGGGTTCCATTCGGAACGTACAAGCTGCTGGTGAGTTCGTCCTTAGGCAGCACCGCCAGGGAGAGTATAGACGTTCATGGCGATGTAGATGTCGCAGTTTCGTACCAGGGTGAGGCACCAACCAAGGTAATTGCGCAAACGGTTACCCACATCAATGCGACTGCGGCAAACGTTGCATCAATTAGTCCTTCTGACGCCGCATTCGAGGGACAAACCTCGTGGCAACAAATCTTGCAGCAAGTACCGGGTGTGGCAGTTGGCGGAAACCTTGGAGGCGGAAATACTCTCGGAACCGCTGTTGCGGGGTCGCCTCTTTCACCGGCGGTCGTTTCGATCAATGGCGCACTCCCATACGAGACATCAACGATGCTCGATGGTATGCCTCTTCAGGGGACATCCATAAGCACGCAATTTAGCGGTCAGGGGGGATCGGCCGATCTGAGCGTTCTGCCGCTTAACGCATTTGGTTCAGCTGATGTTGTACGAGGACCGGGAGCGGACTCGCCGAGCATCGTCAACTCAGTAGCCGGAACGTTTGTCCTTCACCCTCCTGGCCGCGTCGATAAAGACCAGTTCGACTTTTCAATAGGAAATGGGATATACGGCGGCATTGTTGCAAATCTAAAGGCGGCGGAGCGGATCGGTCGCCTTTCCGCAACAGTCATATACGGAATAAATGACAGTCCCGGCCCGAATGGCAGCACCACCATTACATCCGGATATGGAGTTGCGCCCGCAACCGTAGGTGGTCAGCCCTTCCAGTCGTGTACCCCGCCAGCGGGTTGCGTCAATTTTGTGCCGAGTCCGAACTATCAGCTCGCTTATACACTTCAGGACTCCTTACTGCTCTCTGGCGTACCGTATAACACGCATTGGAATCAGAACAATGGCGCGCTCTCATTGGTTTACGAAATCGGCCAAGCGGTGACCGCGCAAGTGTTTTATGCCGGCTCGTCGACAACAGCGCAAAGCGAGCCGTTATCGTATGTGCCGGCGTCTTTCACACCAGGTGCCCCTTACGCGGGCAGCATTGCACCCGGGTCGTATCAATTAATAAATCTCGGCACGACAACTCCCCTTAGTCAGTCAGGGAGTCTTTTTGAAGAGAAAATCACCGCGAACTTGGGGAGTGGAGTGCTCCGGCTTTCCGCCTTACAATTCAATTCATTTTTTCAGCAACGCACAACATCTGAACTCCCTAATGGGCAATATACGCTCTCTGGGGCAGGCTGCATTGGAACGGCTGCGGTAAGCGCGTCGTGCCCGAACGGCGGAACTCTCACCGCCTTCAACGGAGCGTCTGAAAGCCTCACCTTTCCACCGTATACAATCAACTACAATACGTGGACGAACTCGCGCGCAATGTTAGCTAGCTATTCGACACCGATCGGCTCGAGATCTAGCGCCGGCATTTCGTATAGCACCGATTACTACAATCAGCCATTTCTAGAGGCGTACGATATCCCTGGCTTTGCCGCGACGTTCGGTTTTCCGCCAGCACAGTCGGCGGGCACGCGCGAGGCGCGCGTGGATGCGAGCACAGAGCTATCCGATGCGGTGACACTCGGCGCATCGTATTATTTTACGAACAGCACCTTCCACGTGCCGATGAACAGCGTCTTCGCTCCGAACCCGAGTTCGTGGTCGGATTCAACGTTCAATTACAGCGCTCCAAGGATAGGTTTGACCTGGCGCCTTCAGCCCGGCACAGTCGTGCGACTCGCCGCTGGTGGAGGCTACGCGCTGCCGCAACTTTACCAACTGACCGGGTCTATTAGCCAAGCCACGAACCCAGGCAACGAATACTACACGTTGACCGAGCCGAACCTTCACTTAAAGCCGGAAACATCGTTTGGATATGACCTCGGTCTCGATACTCGATTAACTCCTGATACTGTTCTCGCATTCGATGCTTACCAGACGAATCTAAATGGCCAGATCTACACGTCGACAGAGTCCGGTGGAATGTTCAATGGCCTGCCACTATATACCGAGGAGTATGAGAACTTAGCACGGTCCCGTTTCGAGGGCGTTAACATTGATATTCGTCATGAGCCGAATAAGGGATTATATTGGCGCGGATCTATTGGTCTAACTCGCGCTTACGTCGTCAACGTACCGCCCGGCTTCTACAACTTGCCAAGTTGCACGAACTGCACGAACACGTACGTCATTCCGGGACCAAACTTCAATGGCGAGTATCCCTCGACCGTGCCATATGCAAATGGATCCGGAAGTCTTGGATACCGCTGGGCTCCGCGCAAGTACATCGAGATTGAGCCGACGTACTACGGCAATAACAATACGTTCTTTCAGCCGGCCTTTGTTGAGTTTGACGCAAGAGCCAGCTATCCGGTGACGACGGACCTTTCGCTCATCGCGACATTCAGGAACTTCAGCAACGTTTACGGGCAAAGTACCGCGCTCGGAATCCCGACGTCGGGAGCACCCACGATCAGCGGATTACCGTATCCATTCTACCCGCTTCCCTATGGCCCGAGAACTTTTATGCTAACGCTCAACTACAAGACGTAGAGAGGTCGGGACGACGCGGCGGCCGAGTGCGTCTTTCTAGAACTGGGGTCTAGCTTTTCTGCGGAATTTGTGCGTTGGTATATTGGGTTCGGGGCGTGGGCCTAAGAAGCAGATAGCGTGTTATAAACGCAAGATCGAAGGCCAAGCTTTTTGGGAATTGATATATGCGACGGACGAGCGCGATCTCTTAGCCCGAGTGCAATCGTGAATCTGGAGGGACATTCGGAACGATGAGGTCGATATTTTGTTCTGCAGCGATTGGCGCGTTGTTAGCGCTGCTTTGGTGCGCCGTACCGATTAACGCTGGTCCACAAGATATCGTCTACGCGCACCCAGCACAACTCGTTTCGATAACCCTTACTCGCTTGAATATGTACTGTATGGGAACGGGATCGCCGACGGTGGTGTTTGACGCGGGTTGGGAAGATTGGTCCGCGTCGTGGGCGCTTGTTCAAGGGAGTGTCGCAAAGTGGACTCGTGCGTGCTCATACGATCGCGCCGGTGCGGGCTTTAGCGATCCAGGTCCTATGCCACGGACTAGTGTTCGGATCGCCGACGAACTTCATGAAGCTCTACGTCGAGCAGGAATGGATGGTCCGTACGTCCTCGTTGGTCATTCCTTCGGGGGGTACAATGTGCGAGCGTTTGCGGACCGCTATGTGAATGACGTCGCGGGGATGGTTCTCGTGGATGGAGAGGACGGCGACGTAGAATCTCAGCGTGATCGATTGGCCAATGATCGCGCATTCGAGACATACATTAAGCAGTTGCGGAAGTGCCGCGATGCGCTTGCGGCTGGCCGGGCTCTTCCCGTGCTTGGTGCGCGGCACGGACACGGCGGTATTGCCTGTCCCCGGCAATTTTTTCGAGGCCTGCCGGAGCGACGATTTTCCGATGCATTAAACGCCGCAATCCTGGCGGTTGTTAATTCCAAGATTGCCCTATACGACGAAGTCATTTCTGAAATGGCAGAGATGCCGTGGGACGAGGAGTACCTGATACGGAGCCGACGCTCTCTTGGTAAGCGTCCGCTCCGAATTCTGACCGCACAGAACCATTACGACGACACGAGCCATACGGGCATCGCTCTGCATCGCAAGCATACCTCGGCGGAAACCGCTTTAGCTCACGTTCAGGGCCGTTGGTTGTCGTTGTCCTCAAATTCAGAGCAAATATTCGCATATGCCAGTGGACACTACATCCAACTCGATCAGCCGAATCTCGTCATTGATGCGATTCGATCGATTATTCAGGAGTGGCGAACAAATCGGGTTCAAGGCCATAGCGGCTCTTAGGCCCTATCGAAAACCGAAGTGCTAACATGATCCGCGTTACGAAAGCAAAAGACAAATTGACGCCATTCGTCAAGAGTCTGACTCGTAATCGCCGGTTGACGCTACGCTCAGAACCGCGTATTCGGAAGCATTGAGCGCATTCTCCGCCCGTTCGACGGTCGACGTCGCTATGCTGCGACGGTGTCCTCTTGGCGGGATGATTGCATAAAGGTATCGTGCGTAACGCACAGATATCCGCGCGTGTTCAGCGCTTCCTTACGCTGGCCGGCGCTGCGGTACTAGCTTAATGCCAGGCGAGGCTCGCACCCGCAGTATAATCGTCAGAATACGCCAGCAATGCTGTGCGCTCAGTCAGTTCGTCTTTGGAGCCAGTGATTTGAGAGATGGGGACGGTGACTCGGTTGTGCGCGCCTTGAAAGAAAACATTGATGAGCTGCGTCAATCCGGACTGGATGACGCTCGTCTCCGGATCGCTTTCGCGGGAGCAATATTCGCGGAGCTGATGCCACAGGTAAAGGACCCATAGGACTTCGATGTTTCCTTTTGTCCGACGGTTCGGTCGCGGGAACGAACGTTGGAGAGGATGCCACGTCGGTCGTCGACCAGGTGCATTCCAAAGGGTTTCTCACAACGGTCGATTTCCTGGGCGAAGATAGGCCCGGCTGATCTTGGCGCATCAAAACGTACCTCAAGACGTAGACGATGGGGCAACCAGCAAGCGAGGTCGTAGCCGGCGAAACCGAGAGCCGATCTATCGCGATATTCAAAGTGAGATGCGCGCGTTACGGGCATGCTGCCTCGAGCTGAGTCCCGCAATTCTTAAGCATGATGCTCTCGTCGAGGGCGAAGGCGACCGAGTAGTGCAGCGTTTTCGAGATGTGATCAAGCGGATGAAGCGGGCGGGAGTATCTGATCTGCGTCTCAGGGTCGCGCTTGCTGGCGCGATCGTTGCCAATTTAGTCTTGCATCTCCATGCGGCTGACGACTTTCCGGACGATCAAGACTGAGTCGTCTGCGTCTTCGGCCTCCACTGATGGTTTGTGCGGTGGCTGCTTGCGATCAAACTAGACAACCGAGTCAGTGCCGGATGCTTTGTAAGAATGGTACGCTATAATTGCGTACGTGGAAGGGTTTCGTAAGGCGACAAAGGCCGAAATCGAGGCGGCGTTTCCGCACCTCGCTGCGTGCGGTGTGCGCGTCGATCTGCTCGATCCCGACCTTCTCTCCATGACATTTAGACAGCGCGCGGAAGCGGCTCGACCTGTACCTAAACCAGCTGACCGGGAGGCGTGGGACAGGCTCCGCATAGAGGCTCTCGAAGCGATTCAGAGACTAGAGCGCTACCTAAATGCGCGCGGATTGAGCGCACAAGTCTAAGATACCGTGCTACGAAATTTGTTTCTGAATCGTCGAAGTGTCCACACGAAGCATAATCAATCAGCGGGTGAGCAATGGATAATCTGGAAATGCGTCTTCAGATTGATGACGACTTTCCGTGCGGTGAATGGGAACAGCTCAACGCCATTCTCGGACGATATCGACATCAATATCTCGGCGATACGCACAAGGCGCATTGCTGGTCACGATTCATTCGCGCATGGCATTCGGTTGTTTACCGCTACAAAGCGTGCTGCGAAGCAAATGATAGTTTTGTCCAGCTCTGGGATCGGCTATCCGAACCCGCGATGCCACCGCCAGAAGATCGTTACGCGCAAGAGCGAGATCTCTTTAATTTTGTAGTGAATGCATTGTCGTGCGTCGAGGCTGCGTTTATGGCGTTCTACGCAATGACTGCAACGCAGCACCCACATAGGCCTCCCGCGCCATTGCCGGAACGGCCACCGACGTTTGTCCCATTCATTCTCACAACATGGGCGGAGAGCGTTCAAAGCGTCTTCAGATCGTTTGAGGCCGTTTATCCACTAGATTCTTTTACGCTCCAGCTATATCGTGTCAAGAACGATCCTGAGCGCATCCAACTGGAAGAACAACGCAATGCAATCGCGCATGGCTCGGGCTCATTCGGCCGTTACATTTTCGCTGGCGGTCCTGATTGGGGACACTATTTAATCTCTCGAGATATGCTCGAAAGGGTCCGGCTTTGGCTCGCCCACGATCTTGGCGGCCTATTTCCGCCAGCACTCGATTTTGCGGGAAGAGTACTACAGTAAAATCTCGCCGCGGTTACTACAGTTCATTGGAAGTTCATCATAGTGTCTTCCGTCGAGAGTGCGTCCTGACGCCTTTTCCCGCGGTCCACCTCATTGTTTAAAGAGATTGGTCACGCTTGGTCACAAATGTCACGATGACCAAACGTGGCCCATTCTGGTCAACTTCGCTGGATGACGCCGCACTTCGCTAGTTGAGCCTGACGATCCAATCGAGGACGTCGTCGAGATCGAAGCCGTCACCAATGATATCTAGGGGCAACTGCTCGGGACTATCCAGAGCGACCAGAAAGTGCAATGTCTCGAACGTCTTCATGACCAGATCAGTGCCCGCCGGCTCAGTAACCGGGCCACAGGGAATACTGTCGACAGAAGCAGCGGCGACGGGACAGACACCCTCGACTGCCGCAGTCTTATGCACGCCACAAAGAGCAAGGAGGGTCGCCGTGATCACAAGACTCGCCGCTTGTTTTCTCGTCGCCGTCTGGCTTGCGATCGCAACGCCAATGGCTGCGATAAGCGCACCCGCGCCGGCAGTTACGTCCCTGCATCTCTTCACCACTGAATCTTTGGCACAGAAGCATTGCCCGAACGACGAGGTCGTCTGGCTAAACACGAGCACCGGTATCTACCATGAAAGAGGAATGCGTTGGTACGGCCGTACGAGACATGGAGCGTACGTCTGTCGCAAGGAGGCTGACCGCGCTGGTGACCGTGATACTCGGAATGGTCAATAGCGCATGAACCGCGGCTGCTTGATCATAGGGTGCACCATTTGCCTTGTGCTCTTGGCTCCGACGCTCTTTATCCCGTTACTCCATCTCCTAACGTTTCCGATGTTCGTATTGATCCTTATCGTGTTACTTCTCGCGGCGTTTATGCGGAGAAGCTCGGTGTGAGCAGCAATCAACCACCGAAACCGACTGCCTTGCCGACGCCGTCCATTTCCGGTGTCGCCAATGCGTTTCAGACCCTATTGGTTGGCTGTTTAAAGGTTGCACTCGAGTTACTGGCGGCGCTGTTTGCGATCACAATTGGTCCGCTCGTCGTTTTAGCCGCGCTCGTGCATTGGTTGTGGCCATGGTACTCGTCCGTGCCGCCGCCGCGAGATCTCAAGGATGCACTTATCACTCTTTCTAGCGTCGCGGGTGTGCTCTGGTCCGGATCAATCATTGCGTATTCGATTCACAAGAAGTACACGCCGCCGCTGCGCACCGGCGTACAGCTCTTGAACTTTGCGATCCTCGCGCCGCTCGTCGGTCTTATTGCAGTCGGAGCGGAGATGCGTACGGTTTTCTACTTCATCGGATACTTCTACGGCATAAGTACACTATTTAGTTTGACAAATCTCGAGATGCTGAAGCCCGGCAAGTTCACCTTGAAGGTGCCGGACAAAACGGCCAGCGAGACGCAGGCGGCCGTGGAATTGCGTCAGAGCCTGGAAAAGATTCGTTTGAAAGACATTGAGTTTTTTAAGCGCGTAGCGCATGGTACGAGGTATTTCGCGCTGGTATCGCTCTTGAGTTCGGCGATCTTCATTACTGCCAAAGTCTCATACATTGCGTGGTCATGTTTTATTGTCATCGTTGTCAGTCTGTTCCTCATCCTACCTGAAATATTCAGGCTGGATGACGGCGTCCAAGAAAAGCCGCTGAATGCAGGTCAAAGGAGCGAGTGAGAGTTGTATGAGAGGAGGACATCTTTGTCTGGCAAAGGCGGTCACCGTCTCCTTGGGAAGCCCCCACCGTCACAGGTACGGCATCGTGTCGCTTGATCGCGACGAGCGGATTGGCCCCCGTTCGGATCAGCAATCACCGGAGTCGCAGAATCCTTTTAGAGGGAGAGTGTGTTGATGGGAACGGAGTACACAATGAGCCCCTCGTCAGCTGCCGCGATCGATCAAAATGTCGTTGCAGAAATCTTTGCGACGATTACGCGAGCAGTTGCATCTTTGAACGTCACCTATGAAGGTCCGGACAGAGATGGCAGCCTCCAATTTCGCATGGCTCCGGGCACTCCGTTGCTGACACAAAGTCAGGCGGTCCAACGGGCTCGAGAAATCTACGATGCGATTCGGAAAGTGCCCACTCAAAGCGTTCGTGATTTCGTCGATAACGTGCCGAGCTTCAAGATTCTGCCGCCCCGCTGAAACGACCGCGCACCCGTCACTTAGGCGCGTTCGTGGTTGTGCTGGCGACGCTTCTTGCTGTCGAATGGTATGTCTATTGGAGCGGAACACATATTGGGTCGTTCTTCAGATGCATTTACGGCGATCCCAGTTGTTCGCTGACGCTTGCGACGTGGCTGCTCGCCGTCGTCACCGTTCTAATCCTGCTTGCCGCGTTCAAGGCGGCGAATGAAGCCGTAAAGGCTTACATCGACGGTCAGAAATCACTTGCGACGGCTCAACGCACGCTCAATTTCGAACGGCTAGCGCTACTCGCTGAGCGCACCTGTTCACGTGAAGGCCATAATGACTCTCCGGAAATCGAATGGTGGATCGCTGACGATCTGCTGAACCGTTACCTGACGCCACCACCTGGAAAGGAATTTCAAAAACCCCCGCGGCGACACGATTTCTTCAATCTCGGGCGGGCAGCATTGATAAATCCGATTATTGGAATTCAGATTTCGTCCGCTGATGGTACGCCGAGACAGTACAATCTTGAGTTACCCTGCATTCCAACGGATAGCGACGTTCACGTGACCTTTCATATCGAGGTGGGCATCGGTCAAATCGCCATGCAGTTCAATGAGGGGACGAAAGACGAACAGCTCGCATCACTCATTCAAAAAATGACGGATGATGATCAGATTGACCCAACGAAATTGCACTTCTTCAGTCAGCGACGTTCTGAGTCGTCGGCGGCAATGGTGTCACTTACCGATATTAAGTCAAGCCAGGCTGGAACGAGCGAAGTGGGCGGCGTTGTACCAGCGCAACCTCAATTAGAAAACGAGGAATAAACGTGCCTTCGACGGAGCTGGAGCCTCTTCGAATTGATAACACGATGTTATTCATGGTTATCGTTGCGCTGCTCGTTGGGCTATTTGGTTCGGACTTCGTGTACGATGCGGGAAAGGCCGAGGCAATGCGAGCTGCACTTGATGACGCCGACAAGTGTCGACAAGCGCATTTCTACGATATCGCTGTCCGCATTATGGAGCAGCCTAAAACGGTTCCCTCAAAATATAAGGACGACTGTGTTAACCCGCTGGCTGTCCCTGGATCATAGCGCGTTCTTTGCGCTGTAGATAGTACGCGCGCATCGCAGGCTTTGAGATGGGGCGTTGGCTGCGATCTCCATCTTCTACGCCTTCGCGCGCGAGCCGCCACGGATCCTCAAGATGCGTCAGCGTACTTAACTGGTCACCGCTAAATGGGGAATAGGCTTTCAGGACCGACTGTATCATCGTTCGCTGATTCGCAGTCAACCGCTCTGGGCGAGCACCCGGGATGGTGCTGACGCTGTACTGGCCACGGTGCGACTCGTAGAGTTCTGGACAAACTGGCCCGTCACGCCATGCTTGAAAATCTTCGTCGAAGAGCGGCGTACCAGTCCAGACGAGCGTCCAAGCTTGTGCGTAGTAGCAAAGCTTTTGCAGCTTCATAGTCGCAATCGCGCTCTGTTTTTCGTCCAAAATGAACTGCGCTACGTCGAGCACGCTCACAGGCTCCATACCCCCTACGTCCTTGCCTCTTGCCACGGACGGTGGAAGGCAAAACCCGCTCGCCTCGTAAGGTGAGCGGTCTTCGTCGCGAATGCGACGATGCACACAAACGACCTGCCATTCGACCTGTTATTCAGCCCGTCGGCTTCTTTTTCGCTTTCTCCCTCTTGCGCGGAAGATTCCACCAAGCGCTGTGGCACTTGGGGCACACGCGTGGAAGCTCTTTGGTCGCCGATCGGGATATCCAGATGTGGTTGCATCGCAAACACTGGAATCCCGGAACGCTCACTTCGGGCACGACCCGACCTAGTATACGATCGGTATCCCATTACCGCAATCATATCAAGGATGGTGGTCGATTACTAGGTTAATATAACTAACTCAAGATAGATATATTACTTCTAGTAATATACTCTCCGAGAGGATCCCGATACCGGACAACTGGCCGCGGGTGCGCTGAGACCCGCTAGAGCCGTTCTCGGAGAAGCCCCCTACGGTAGCCCGCCGACTTCGGTCAAGCATTCACTTGGACGATCGGCGTCGACGCATAAGGCGGCGGGCTCAGCCGCGCAGCGTCGGCCCAATGGCGTCGTTGAATAGGCACTAGATCGGGGCATTGTCGCACTACAGAAGGGCAGTAGCGCCCTAACTCCTGCGAAACGCCCCCAACTGCTGCGTTTCACAACACGAACACACGTTCGGCGTTGCCCCACAGAGCATGGTGGCGTATAGTGGTTCTGAGTGGTAGCTAATGGCGCCGTGTGGGGTATTTCGTGCCAGGCGAGGTTCCGCGTTTTACCGGTTCCGTGGAGCACGCCCTTGACGACAAGGGTCGCCTTGTCGTGCCCGCCCGCTTCCGCGAGCGCCTTGGCGCCGGCTTCTTCCTAACGATAGCCGAGCCCGAGCCATGTTTGGCGCTCTATCCCGCCGTCAGCTGGGCCGAATTCTGCGGCAGGCTGGAATCCGCGCCTATAAAGGATGGCCGCTATCGTCGCCTCGTGCGCCACATCTTCGCCAACACCGAGGAAGCGTCGTGCGATCCGCAAGGCCGCGTCGCGATTCCGGCACACTTGCGAGCCTACGCCGGCATCAAGCGCGACGTCGTGACGGTCGGCTCGCTCACGCGCGTCGAGATTTGGGCCAAAGAGAAATATCCGGATGGCGCCCTGGACGCCGACGACTTCGCCAAGTTCGTCACCGAGCTGGGACTCTATTGATTGCACATTCCTGTTCTCTTAAAGGAAGCAATCGATGGGCTCGCGGTTCAGAGCGGCGGGACGTACGTCGATGCGACGTTCGGTGCGGGCGGGCATACGCAGGCAATTATGGAGCGCCTCGGACCGCGCGGACGCGTGATCGCGTTCGATGTCGACCGGGCGGTCCACAGGCGCAGCGATCTGCCGAGCGATCCACGTCTGCTGCTTGTGCACGCGAATTTTCGCACGCTGGAGGCGGAGCTTTCGCGCTGCGAGATCACACGGATCGACGGAGTGCTCTTCGATTTGGGAGTCAGCTCCATGCAATTTGACGTCGGCGAGCGCGGCTTCTCGCTCAGCGCGTCCGCTTCGGACGCGGCGCTGGATATGCGGATGAACCAGAGCGAAGGGTTCACTGCCGCAGAGTACATCGAGCGTACCAGCGAGCGCGAGCTCGCCGACGTCATCTTCAATTTCGGTGAAGAGCGCCACGCGCGGCGAATTGCGCGCACGATCAAACAGCATCACCCGCAGACGACGGGTGAGCTGGCACGTATTGTGAGCGGCGCCGTCCATCAGCACGGAAAACGCGAACGCATTCATCCGGCGACGCGCACGTTTCAAGCGTTGCGTATCGCCGTCAACGACGAGCTGGCCGCGCTCGAAGAAGGCTTGGAAGCTGCAACGAGCGTGCTGCGTCCGGGCGGACGGCTGGTCGCAATCGCATTTCACTCGCTCGAGGATCGCATCGTCAAGAACAAGATGCGCAGCGATCCGCGCCTGAACCCGATCACCCGCAAGCCGATGGTCGCAAGCGACGACGAGCTTGCACGCAATCCCCGCGCTCGCAGCGCGAAACTTCGTGTCGCGGAGCGTTTGCCATGATTCAACCCAAGTTCGAAGTCGAAGCGCCTGCGGCCCAACCCCGTCCGCGCCAGCCGAAACACGGTCGTTTTCGGCGTCGCCGCCGCTCTCAGCTCGCGCACTACGGTAGCACGGCACGGGTGCTGAGCATCGTTGCGCTGGTTCTGGCGCCGGTCATGGTGTACGTCATGCTGACGTCGAACCTCACAAGCCTGAACTACGCGCTCGCGACCGCCGAGGGTCAACGCACGGTAATCCAACAAGACGTGCAGCGCCTCGACGATCAGGTTGCGCACTTGGAATCGCGCGAACGGCTCTCGCAAGTTGCCGCGCAGCTCGGGATGCGCGATCCGGCGCGCTTTGAAATCGTCACGCTCGCGCCCACGGTCCACGACGAGGGATCCGGCGGCATCGCGTTTCTCGGCTGGCTTCGGAGGTAGAAGTGCGAGCGCGCGGCGCGCTCGTGCGCATCTCTCCAGACCGCGCGAAGATCACATTTTGGCTCTTTGCTGCGATCGGCTTGTACTTGACGTGGCGTCTTTTCGATATTCAAGTACTTCACGGGCATCTCTACTCGCGTGAAGCGCTCGAACAGCGCGCGCAGACGATCGAGATTTTTGCGCGTCGCGGCACCATCTACGACCGCACGCGCACGGTCTTAGTCCGCTCGCTCAAGTCAGAAAGCGTTTACGCGGATCCGACGCAGATGACCGATAAATCCGACACGGCCGCCAAGCTCGCGCCGATTCTCGGCTACGCGCCGAACGAAATCCTCGCGGCGCTCAACGAAGACACGCACTTCCGCTGGCTAAGACGCAAAGTTTCGCACGACGTCGCGCAGCGCGTGCGCGCGCTCAACATTCAAGGCGTGAACATCGTTCAGGAAGAGACGGGTCGCCGTTTCTGGACGTCGGGGCGTCTCGCCTCAACGGTCCTCGGCTTCGTCGGCATGGATGAGAACGGACTCTCGGGCGTCGAGTATTCGTACGACAACATGCTACGCGGGACGACCGGCAAGATGATGCTCGAGGCCGATCCGTTCCAACGCGCGCTGCCGTTCGGGCAGCAACACGTCATCGAGAAAGCGCATCCCGGCCGCAGTCTCGTTTTGACGCTCGACGGTTACCTGCAGTTCGAATCCGAGCGCCTACTCGATGCACAGGTGAGAGCATTCCACGCGCGTAGCGGTTCTGTCATCGTCATGGATCCGCGTACGGGCGAGATCTTGGCAATGGCCAATGCGCCCGATTTTGACCCGGCACACTACGGCGCGGCGAAACCGGACGCGTGGCGCGACCGCGCGATCACGGATGCGTATGAACCCGGATCGACGTTCAAACTGATCACGGCTGCCGCTGCGCTCGATAGCGGTAAAGTCAATACAAAATCTCGCTTTCCGGCGCTCGATCAGATCAAGATCAACGGCAGCATCATTCACAACGCAGAAGACGACATGCCGCTCGCGACGAGTACCGAGTCGCTGGAAGACATCATCGCATACTCACATAACGTCGGTGCAGCCGAAGTCGGAATGCGGATCGGCGGTCAAGCCGAGTATCGTGTGATACGAAAGTTCGGGTTCGGCGACGAAACCGGCGTCGATCTCCCGGGTGAAAGTCCGGGAATTCTCCCGCCGCTCGATGAGTGGAGCGGGACCTCGCTGCCGACGATTGCATTTGGTCAGGGCATCTCCACGACGCCGCTCGCCATGGTCCGCGCGTATTGCGCGATCGCAAACGGTGGCATGCTCGTCAAACCGCACATCGTGCGCGCCGTTCTCGATGCAGACGGAAAGACGGTTCACACGTACGGTCCGGAGCTCGAAGGTCGCGCGATGTCGCAACAAACGGCCGAGACGCTGCGCACGTTTTTGCGCGCGGTCGTCGTGCGCGGCACGGGAAACCCCGCTGCGCAAGTCCCGGGCTATACAACCGCGGGCAAAACGGGAACGGCCCAAGTCGTCGGTAACGGCGGCTACGTTTCCGGCGCGTACATCGCATCGTTCATCGGATACATCCCGGCCGAGCATCCGCGTTTCGTCATCCTCGTGAAAGTCGATGAACCGCGCGGCGCCTACTATGGCAGCGTCGTCGCCGCCCCGGTGTTTGCGAAGCTCGCGCAGGTCGCAATGATTCACGCGGGTGTTTATCCGGCGCCCCCGCCGGCCCGCTTGGTTCCCCCAAAACACGGCGCGAAGCTCGCTGCGCGATGATGCCGCTTGCCCGCTTACTCGAGGCAATTCCGGACGCCAATGTTGACGGTCCGGTTGACGGCGTCGCGATCACGGCGCTCGCCGCCGATTCGCGAAATGTCGCCCCCGGCGCGATGTTCGTTGCGATTGCGGGCGAGCACGTGGATGGACACAGATTTCTTTCCGACGCTATCGCGGCCGGCGCTCGCGCGATCGTCGTCGACCGCAAACCTGTTGATGGCCGCGCGACAATCATTCGCGTCGCCGACACGCGTATTGCGCTTTCGCGCTTAGCCGCGCGATTCTACGGCGAGCCGTCGCACAAGCTTCGCGTCATCGGAATCACGGGAACCAACGGCAAGACGACGACGACGCACATGACGCGTGCGCTCCTGGATGCGTGCGGAATTCGCTCCGGATACGTCGGAACGCTCGGCGCATCGTACGGCGAGTGGACGCGAGGCTTGCAAAACACGACGCCGCTCCCGATCGAGTTGCAAGAGACGCTTGCGACGATGCTCGATCTCGGAGCCAAAGCCGTCACGATGGAAGTCTCTTCCCACGCGCTTGCATTGCATCGCGTCGATGACATTCGTTTCACTGTCGGCGCGTTTACAAACCTGACGCGCGATCATCTCGATTTCCATCTGACGATCGATGCATACGCCGCAGCCAAGCGCCGTCTCTTCGATCTGGCCGAGCGTGCGGTGCTCGACGTCGACGATCCGCACGGCGCCAATTGGGCGAGCGAGCTGCGCTCGCGTGGAACTCCCGTCGTCACCTACGCGCTCGATGCGCCGGCCGATCTTCGCGCGACCGATGTCGAGCTGCGTCCGGATGCGAGCACCTTCGCCGTCGACGGAGCGCGCGTCGAAGTTCCGCTCCCGGGACGATTCAATGTGCGCAATGCGCTCTGCGCGCTTGCCATCGCGCGCTCGCTCGAGCTCGACTTGAACAAGGCCGCGACGGCTTTGCACGGCCTGCCTCCGGTACCGGGCCGAATGGAACGCTACGCGCGCGACGGTGTCGTCGCGATCGTTGATTACGCGCACACGCCGGATGCGCTCGCGAACGTGCTCCGGGCGACCCGGGAAACGATGGACGGCGGGAAGCTCTTCGTCGTCTTTGGGTGCGGCGGCGATCGCGATGCGGGAAAACGTCCGCAAATGGGAACGATTGCAAGCAATCTGGCGGACGTTGTGATCGTCACGAACGACAATCCACGCTCCGAAGATCCGTTGGCGATTGCACGTGAGATCCTGGCCGGCGCTCCTAACGCTGAAGTCGAGCTCGATCGCCGAGTCGCGATTCGTGCCGCAATCAAGCGCGCGCGCAAAGGCGATGTCGTCGTCGTTGCCGGCAAAGGTCACGAGGATTATCAGATCATCGGTGCGGCGCGCACGCATTTCGACGATCGCGATGAAGTTCGCGCGGCGCTGGCATGAGATTCTCGTTCGGCGAGCTCTGCGATGCAACCGGCGGCCGGCCCGTCGGTCAACCACCCTCAGAGGCCGTTCGGATCGTAACCGATACGCGGCACATCGAGCCGGGCGACGCGTTCGTCGCGCTGCGCGGCGAAAATTTCGACGGCGCCGATTTCGTGGGCGACGCGTTTGCAAAGTGCGCGGCACTCGCGATCGTCACGAGTCAAGAAATGCTTGCCGGCAAGCCGGGAATCGTCGTCGAGGATCCGCTCCGTGCTTATATGGCCCTTGGCGCTGCGGCGCGTTCGCACTCGAACGCGATCTTTGTTGCGATTACGGGCAGCACGGGAAAGACGACGACGAAGGCGCTGCTCGCGTCGCTGCTTTCATTTGCAGGCCGCAAGCTCGCCGCGACGCCACAGAACGAGAACAACGAGATCGGGGTCAGCAAACTCTTGCTCTCGCTCGATGGTGACGAGCAGGTCGTCGTCGTCGAGATGGGAGCGCGACACGACGGCGAGATCGCCGAGCTCTGCAACATCGCAATGCCGCATCTCGGCATCCTGACGAACATCGGCGAAGCCCATCTGGAAGTCTTCGAGACGCGCGAGCGGCTCGCGAATACGAAGTGGGGCCTGTTCTCGACCGGCGCGATCGCGATCCTCAACGTCGGCGACGAAGAATCGCGCCGCCGCGTCGGATCGCTGCAGCGAGCACCGGGTTGGTTCGGTGCGGGCGAGTCCGTCTTCGAGACCGTCCTGTTGCCTGCGACGTTGATTCCGGCGCGCGATGCCATCGTATTCGCGGATGCCGCCGGCGCTGAAACGCTTCCCATGACGACGTCGCTGCCCGGCGATCACAACCTTGCGAATCTCGCTGCGGCCGCGACCGCAGCGCGCGCCGTCGGCATGACGCCGGCCGCCATCGTCGAGGCAATCCCGAAATTAACGCTTCCGCCGGGACGATACGAGCGCATGTCACTGCCGGGCGGCGTGCATCTCGTCTATGATGCGTACAATGCATCGCTCTCCGGGACGCTCGCGACGTTGAACGCGTTTTCTGACGAACCCGCAGCGCGTCGAATAGCCGTGCTGGGTGGAATGGCCGAGCTGGGTATCGAGTCATCGCAGATGCACGAAGCAATCGGCGCCGCGCTTCCCGCTTGCGGGATCGACGTCGTGCTGATCGGCGGCGAGCACGCCGATTCGACGATTCGAGGCGCCGTTCGCGCCGGAATGGACCCGCTCGCAATCGTCCCGTACGAGAACAATGCGCATGCCATGCAGTGGCTGCGCGTCAATATGCGCGAGGGCGATTCGATTCTGCTCAAAGGTTCGCGCATGTACAAGATGGAGGAGATCCTTGACGGACTCAAAGCTCTCCGTCCGTGAACGTGAGCTCCCCGAGGGGCTCGTCGCACTGCCGATTCGCACGCGCTTGGTTGCGCGCGGCGACGATCTCGTCAACGTGGTCGCGGAAGCGACGGCCGGCATGCTGCAGCCGAGTGACGTCGTTGCCATCAGTGAGACGGCGCTCGCAATCGCGCAAGGCAGGTTCATCGGGGCCGAATACGTCCGTCCATCGCGGCTCGCGTACGCACTCGCGCGGCGCGCGGGTGCAATGGCGACGCTCAGTCAGCCCGAATCGATGCAGCTGGTGATCGATCGCGTCGGAACGCCGGCCCTCCTCGGCGCCGTCGCCGCACACGTCGTCGGGCGCATCTGCGGAAAGCGCGGCGTTCTCTACGAGCGGCTCGGCGAAGCAATTGCGGAGATCGACGGCTACACCGGGACGATGCCGCCATACGAGCAAGCGATCGTTCTGGGTCCCGAAGATCCGGACGCGTTTGCGCAGGCGTGCGCGCAGCGTCTGGCCGCGGGCTGCGTCGTCGTCGACGCAAACGATTTGCGCATTGCGAAGGTGCTGGGTGCCTCGACCGGAGTCGCCCGTTCAGCCGTCGAGCACGCGTTGCTGGGAAATCCGCACGGAAACTCCGATCAACAAACGCCGATTGTTATCTTGAAGTGGCGCGCGCAGGGAGCGAGTCCATTATGGGAATGAGCGCGGCGGCGGCATTCGGCGGTGCGCTCGTGGCGGCGTTCGCGCTTGGACGCCCGTTGATAAACGCTCTGCGGGCATTGTCCGCAAAGCAAACTGCGTACGAAGACGCACCCAAGACACATCAAACGAAGACCGGGACGCCAACGATGGGCGGCGTGCTCTTTTTACTCGGACCGATCGCTGCGCTGATTGCGGCGCCCAGCGCCATGACGGTTGCCCTCGTCGTTTTGGTCGTAGCCTGCGCGGCGATCGGCTTCGCCGACGATATGATGGGGATTCGCCTCGGACGCAATCGCGGGCTGCGCGCACGAACCAAGCTCCTGGCCACGGGTGTTGCCGCCGCCGGATTCGTATGGATCGTGCTTGCGACGCAATCCGGATTCCAGCCGTCGATCTTCGGCTTGGGAGAAGTCTCGACCGCAGTCTTCATCATTCTGAGCATTTGTGCGATCGTCGCGACGACGCACGCCGTCAACCTAACGGACGGACTCGATGGGCTCGCGGGTGGAACGATCGTGCCGCCACTCGCCGTCGTCGCCTATGTCGCGTTCGCGCGCGGACAGAACGACGTCGGCATCTTCGAGCTGGCGATGATCGGCAGCGTCCTGGCGTTTCTCGTCTACAATTTTCATCCGGCTAAGGTGTTCATGGGCGACACCGGGTCTCTCGCGCTCGGCGCTGCGCTTGCCGGGGGCGCAACCTTGACCGGAATGCAGCTCGTGCTGATCTTAATCGGCGGCGTTTTCGCTGCCGAGGCGCTCTCCGTGATTCTTCAAGTCGCTTCATTTAAGATGACGAAGCGACGTATCTTCCGTATGAGTCCTTTACACCATCACTTCGAGCTTGGAGGCTGGCCGGAGACGAAAGTGACCACACGATTTTGGATCGCCTCCGCGCTGTGCTCGCTCGCCGGCGCCGCTCTCGTAACGGTGCGCCCATGATTGCCGGATTCGAGCGCGTTCTCGTCATCGGTCTCGGAAAGAGCGGACGTTCAAGCGCGCGCGTACTGACCGAAATCGGCTCGAAAATTTGGGCGACGGACGAAGGTCCCGAAGAGAACTTGACGTCGGCGATTGCGGAGCTAAAGAAGCTCGAAGCAACGTTCGTTGCCGCCGGCAATATCGAAGAGATTCTCGGCGAGCTCGACGCTGCGGTGCTCTCACCCGGCGTCCCGCTGAATTCTGCGCTCGTGCGCCGCGTGCAAAGCGCCCGGGTCCCGGTTTACAGCGAGATCGAGGTCGCTTTCCGTTTGTGCAAAGCGCCGATCATCGCGCTCACGGGCACGAAGGGCAAAACCACGACAACGGCGCTCGTCGGGCACATTTTACGCGGCTCGAACAAGAAAGCGCGCGTCGGCGGCAACATCGGCAATCCGCTGATCGAAGAAGCCTTCGCTGCCGAGCCTAGCGACTGGGTCGTGGCCGAAGTCTCGTCGTTCCAGCTCGAATCGATCCGCAGCTTCAAGCCGCGCATCTCCGCGATCATCAATATCTCGCCCGATCATCTGGATCGCTACTTCTCGATGGACGAGTATGCGGAAGCCAAATTCCGTATCTTTGCCAATCAGAACGCCGGCGACACGTTCGTCGGAAATCTCGACGACGAGCGGATTTGCACGCTCGCCGAAGGCGAAGGCGCGATCCGTGTGAAGTGCCGCGCGCTCTGGTACTCGCGCGAGCCGCATCGAAATTCAACTCTCTATCTGCGCAACAACGAAAAGGTCGTCTACGCACCGCCGACCGGTGATCCGCGTCCGATCGACATCATGGACGTCGATGAGATACCGCTGCTCGGCGAACACAACGTCGACAACGTCATGGCGGCAACGTTGATGGCGCTTTCGGCCGGTGTTGCGCCCAAGAAGATTCGCGAAAGCGTAAAATCGTTCGCGGCCTTGCCGCACCGGCTCACCGAGGTCGCGGAGATTGGCGGCGTTCGCTACATCGATGACTCAAAGGCGACCAATCCGGGCTCCGTCATCGCGGCGCTTCGCACGTTCGACGACGGGCACATCGTCTTGATCGCCGGCGGTAAAGCCAAGGGCACGGATTTCAGCGATCTCGGAAAAGCGGTTTCGTCTCGTACGCGTGCCGTCGTGCTGATCGGTGCAGCCGCCGAAGAGATGGCGTCGGTCATCAAACGTGCCAAGGTCGTGCGCGCCGACTCGATGGAGCATGCCGTCGATGCCGCTTCAGAGCTGGCGAAGCCGGGCGACGTCGTTCTGCTCTCACCGGGTTGCGCATCGTTCGACATGTTCGCATCGGCGGAAGCGCGCGGTGAAGCGTTCGTTGCGGCCGTGAGACGTCTCGAACGTGGAACAGAGGCGGTGCATTGACCTCGGGTCCCGACACGCCTCGTCCGCCTGACGCCGCGCTCGTCGCGATCGTCGGTGCGCTCGTCGCACTTGGTCTCGTGATGGTGTTCAGCGCCTCGAGCGCCACCGCATACGCCTTTCATCACGACACCGCGTACTTTCTGAAGCGGCAGCTTATGTGGCTGGTCGTGGCGCTGATCTGCGCCGCGATTGCGTACAAGCTCGACTATCGCATCTTGCGACGGGTCGACGCCGCGATCTTGATCGCCGCGATGCTTGCGCTCGTCGCCGTGCTCGTTCCGCATGTCGGCATCGTTTCCGGCGGTGCGCGCCGCTGGATCGGAGCGGGCGGTTTTCAATTCGAGCCCTCCGAGTTTTCGAAGCTGGCCCTGATCGTCTATCTCGCAGCCGCAATCAGTCGCCGGCAAGAACGGATTCGCTCGCTGACGCGCGGACTGTGGCCGCTCTTGATCGTGACGTTCGCGCTTGCGGCGCTCGTGCTCGTCGAGCCCGACATGGGTACCGCGACGCTGGTCGTGTTCACGGCCTTCACGATCATGTTCATTGCCGGCGCACGCGTCCCACATCTCGTTGCCGTCGTGCTCGCGACGGCGCCGTTCGTCATCTTTGAGATCTTCGCGAGCCCGTATAAACGGGCGCGTATTCTTGCGTTTCTCGATCCGTGGAAAGATCCGCAAAATACGGGCTTCCACATCGTGCAATCGCTGCTCGCGCTCGGAAGCGGCAGTCTATTCGGCGTCGGACTGGGACTTTCGCGGCAGAAGTTCTTCTATTTGCCCGAGCAATACACCGATTTCATCTTCGCCATCGTCGGCGAAGAGCTCGGTTTGCTTGGCGCACTGTTCGTGATTGCGCTCTTCATCTGTTTCGCGTATCGCGCCATCAAGATCGCGCTCGCGGCGCCGGATCAGTTCGGGTTTTTCTTGGTAGTCGGCTGCACCGCGCTGATCGTGATTCAAGCCTTCGTCAATATCGGCGTGACGACGTCGTCGTGGCCGGTCACCGGCGTCCCGCTACCGTTCATTTCGTTCGGTGGGAGCTCGCTGATCGTCAGCCTCGTCGCCGTTGCGCTGATCTTGAACGTGGGTCGCTCCCGCGGATCCGTACCGATGCGACGCTCGGTGAGTTGATGCGTTTCCGTCTTGCATGGGCGCTCGCCGGTTTGTTGCTTTCCGGCTGCGGGTCGGGTAGCTCGCATCCGTCGACATCGTCTTCGTCTCTCGGTGCACCGACCTTAACCGCGCTGAGCGCGACCAGCGGCGTTACCGGCGCCGAAGTCTTTGAAACGCTGACGGGAACGAATTTCGCAAGCGGCGCCAGCGTAAACGTGAGCGGAGGCAGCGTCACCGTCGGAACCGTGACCGTCAACAGTTCGACGTCGATTTCCGTCGCCCTTACGATTCCGATTACGACAAACGCGACTACCGTTAACGTGACGGTCACGACGTCTGCCGGGACGAGCGCCGCGCAGACGCTTTCCATCGTGACGAGTCCTTCGCGTGACATCGTCACGCTTGCAGCCGACTCGGCTCCGGGGACGCCGCCAGGAAGTGGTGCGGGCGTTTCCGGTGATTTACGTTATGCAATTGCAAACGCGCAAGCCGGCGACACGATCGTATTTGACACACAGACGATGTGCGGTCAGGCAACCTGCGTGATTTTGCTGGGCGGTCCGCTGCCGCCGATTACGCAGAACCTCACGATCGACGGCGGTGTTTTCGGGCGCGTCGTCATCGATGGCGCGAACGCGTTTCGCGCCTTCTGGGCTGACAGCGGGAACGTCGCGCTGCAAAACCTGTTCGTCCAAAACATCGCGGCGATCGGCGGCGCGGGCGGAGGCGGCGGCGGCGGTGCAGGCGGTGGCGGCGCCGGACTTGGAGCCGGCGTGTTCGTGAATACAGCCAACGTCACGGTCGCCAATGACTTCTTTCTGAATTCCAGCGCAACCGGTGGGAATGGCGGCACTCCACAGACGGGCGGCGGGGTTGGCGGCACCGGCGGCGGCGGTATGGGCGGAAGCGGCGGAAATTCGCTGACGAACGGAAACGCCGGGTCCGGCGGCGGTGGCATCCTTGGAGCGGGCGTGGGGGAAAGCGACGACAACGGCTCGAGCGGCGGCTCGGGCGGCGGCGGCGGTGGCGGCGGGTCCGGCATTACGGTCAACGGGACGGGAGGTTCCGGCGGACCCGGTTTCGCGGGTCATGCGGGCGGCAGTAACGGCTCTGCCGCGACGGGTTTCACGGTCGGCGGCGCCGGCGGTGCGGGCGGCTTCGGCGGAGGGGGTGGCGGTAGCGGCGCGGGGAACGCGACAGCGGGCGGCGCGGCAGGCGCTGGTGGCTTCGGCGGCGGCGGCGGCGGCGCGGGCATCAACCAGAATCTCGTCAGCGGCCTCGGCTCGACCGCGGGCGGAAACGGTGGCCCGGGCGGCGGTGGCGGCTCGGCCGACGAGGGGGGCACTGCCGGGATCGGCGGTCAGCTCGGAACCGTAAGCGGCGGCACCGGCTCGAACGGCACGCAAGGCGGCGCGTACATATTCTTTTTCGAAGGCGGAGGCGGTGGCGCCGCAGCCGGGCCGACGATCTTCGTGAATGCGGGCACGCTCACGACGATCAACAGCGGCTATTTCGGTGCGACCGCAGCTGCGGGCGCTGCCGGGACAATGTACTCGACGGCCGGCACCGCCGACTCGACGCCGGTTTTCAATTTCGCTGGAACGGTGAACGGTTCGAAAACGAGCGGCCCGATCGCAAGCGCTCTTGCGCACGTGCGTAAGTCCGCAGCTCCCTAAGGGCGACGTTGCGCGCGGTTATTACAGGCGGTGGCACCGGCGGACATATCTATCCTGGTTTGGCGATCGATGCGGCCTTGCGTGACGACTGCACGGCACGTGGCGAAGAATACACGTCGGTGTTCTTCGGAACGCGGCGCGGACTCGAAAGCACGATCGTGACGAAAGCCGGCGTCCCACTCGAATTGATCCCGTCGCGACCGCTTGCGCGCCGTCTGTCGGCGCAGCTGATTGCAACCGTCGGTGCCAACGCCGCCGGACTCGCCGTTGCCGGGAGAGCGCTTGCGCGCTTTCGTCCGGATGTCGTGATCGCGAGCGGCGGATATGTCGGCTTTCCGGTCGTCGCTGCAGCGCGTGCGATGCGAACGGCGCGCCGCATCAATCCTGTGCTGACGCTGCTAGAAGAAAACGCACTGCCCGGACTTACGAACCGCCTTTTGGGTCCGCTCGTCGATGAAGTCTGGACGGCGAGCTGGACGGCGCCCGACGCGTTTAAAGGAAAAGCTGTCGTCACCGGCATTCCGGTGCGCTCCGAATTCAAGGCGCTCGTGCCCAAGCAGCGTGCGCGCGAGCAGCTCGAAATCGACTCGCACGCGCATGCGATGGTCGTCCTCGTTCTCGGCGGCAGTCAAGGTGCGCGCTCGATCAACAACGCGGTGATCGACCTCGTAACGAGTCGCGGCGTGCCCGCGCCCTGGTGGATCGTGCACGTCTGCGGAGAGCGCGACTATGACGCGATGAAAGCCCGCATCGGCGAAAAGCGCCCAAGCCGTTTTACGCTCGTACCGTATCTCGACGATCCGTCGCCGGCCTATGCGGCGGCCGATCTCATCGTGGCACGTGCCGGCGCATCGACGCTCGCCGAGCTGGCGGCGACCGGCCGTGCCTCGCTGCTCGTTCCATATCCGCACGCATCCGAAGATCACCAGAATGCCAACGCGCGCTTCTTTTCGGAGAGCGGCGCGTCGCGGCTGTTGCACGACGCGGAGCTGAGCGGCGACGTCCTGTTTTATGCGCTGAGCGAAGCGCTCGTCCCGGAGCGGATCGAGGCAATGGCAAAATGCGCCGGGGCGCTTGCGCCTGCCGATGCAACGGCGATGATCGTGCGCCGCGTCCGCAATCTGCGCGAGGGCCGCGGGGTTACCGGTACAGAAAGAAACCGTCCGTGACCCATCTCGTAGGGATCGGCGGAATCGGAATGAGCGCAATCGCGCGATTGCTGCTCGCACGCGGTGAAAAAGTCACCGGTTCGGACGTCAAGCAGACGCCGTTGATCCAAAAGCTCCGCGGCGAAGGCGCGCTCATCAACATCGGGCATCGTCCGGAAAACATCAAAGGTGCTACGCGCCTCATCGTCAGCTCCGCGATCGACAAGAAGAATCCGGAGTATGCGCACGCCGTCGAGCTGAAGATTCCGGTGACGACGCGCGGACAGATGCTGGCCGAGCTAACCGCCGGCAAGAAAACGATCGCCGTCGCCGGAACGCACGGCAAGACGACGACGACCGCGATGATTGCGAAGGTCTTGGAATACGGCGGCCTTGATCCGACGGTCGCAATCGGCGGCGAACCGATCGATTCCGGAATGAATGCGCGCCTCGGGAAAGGCGAATGGTTCGTCACCGAGAGCGATGAGTCCGACGGCTCGTTCCTGCATCTGAATCCGACCGTGGCCGTCGTCACGAACATCGAGAACGATCACATTCGCTTCGAGAGCGAATGGCAAGCCATGCTCGGAACGTTCAAGCGCTTCGTGGCGAAAGCTCCACATGACGGCCTGCTCGTCGCAGGCGTCGACAATCAATACAGCGACGAGATCGCGCGAAGCCAGAATACCGTCCCGGTGCTCGCGTACGGCATCAACGCGTGGCAGGCAGATTTGCACGCAACGATCGACACGTATGAAGATTTCGGCACGCATACCACGATCTCGTTGCGCGGAACGACGCTCGGAACGTTGCGCTTGCGCGTGCCGGGCGAGATCAACGTGCAAAATGCGCTGGCTGCGATTGCAATCGGGATGCACTTGGGAATGCCGTTTCAAAGCGTGGCTGACGCGCTTGACGAGTTTTCGGGCGTTCGCAGGCGCTTTGAATTTCTGTTGCGCGAGAAAGACCTCAGCGTCGTCGACGATTACGCGCACCACCCGACGGCCGTGCGCGAAACGATCAAAACGGCACGGCGCTATCACAAAGGCCCGCTCGTGGTCGCCTTCGAGCCGCATCGCTACTCACGCACGCGCTATCTGGCGCGTGAGTTTGCGGAGGCGCTCTCGGGAGCGGATCACGTCATCCTCGCGCCGATCTACGCGGCCTCTGAACCGCCGATCGACGGCGTGACTTCGCGCTCGATCGGAGAACCGCTGGCTGCGCGCGGAACCGACGTAACCTACGTCAAGGACGTTAAAGCGTTGCCGGACGCATTGAAGATCACGGCACCCGCGGGCTCGCTCGTCCTCATATTGGGCGCCGGCGCGATTACGGAGAGCGCGCAGAAGTTCGCCGCGCGGTGAGCCGCATCGGCGACCGCGAGCGGAAAGAGCTCGCGGATCGTTTCGGGGAGCGCGCTGCGTTCGATGAACCGCTGGCGCCGTTCACGTCGTGGAAAATCGGTGGGCCCGCCGACGCGCTTGTCTCGATCGAATCGACCGATGAGGTCGCGTTCGTGCTGCGGCTGTGCGTGCGGCGAGGCATCGCTTGGTTCGTCCTTGGCAGCGGATCGAATCTGCTCGTCGGCGACGGCGGAATTCGTGGAATCGTCCTGCGGCTCGGCGGCGAGTACTCCTCGCTCGCGGTGGACGCCACGTCTGAAGCCGGGACGGTCCTCGTCCGGGCGGGCGCGGCTGCGTCGTTGTCGCTGCTCACCGCGCAGGCGGCATCCGCGGGAGCGCGCGGAATCGGCTCGATCGCGGGGGTTCCTGGGAGCGTCGGCGGTGCGCTGCGAATGAACGCGGGAACCGATCGGGAGATGGGCGACTTCGTGCGCGACGTGTGGATTCAAACGCCGTCGAAACCCGACGCGCACGCCGTCACGCCGCAATATTTTTATCGCCGCACGTCGCTCGCGCGCGACGCCGTCGTCTCGCACGTCACCCTCGCCTTCGAGCGCGCCGAACCGGCCGAAGTGCGTGGCGAGATGCAGCGCCGTCTCGTGCGCCGCAAGGAAACGCAACCGCTCCAGTTTCCAAACGCCGGCTCGTGTTTTCGCAACCCGGAAGGCAACCACGCGGGACGTCTGATCGAAGAGGTCGGCGCTAAGGGGTGGCGGGTCGGGGGAGCCGAAGTCTCACGCCTGCACGCGAACTTCATCGTCAACGTCGATGGCGCGACGGCCCAAGACGTCACGACGCTTCTCGCGCGCGTGCGGCGTGCGGTGCACGAACGTTTCGCCGTCGACCTCGAATTGGAAGTGCACTTGGTAGGCGAGTTCATATGCCCGTAAAGCGACCAAAAGTCGCCGTCGTCATGGGCGGTACGAGTACCGAACGCGAGATATCGATCGCGAGCGGCTCGAACGTTTTACGCGCGCTCGACAAGCTCGGCTATCCCGCCCGCTCGCTCGATTTCGACAAGAATTTCATCGAAAATATTCGCGAGCTCGCACCCGACGTCGTGTTCAATGCCCTGCACGGCCCGGGCGGCGAAGACGGCATGATTCAAGGCGTTCTGGAGTGGTTGGGCTTGCCGTATACGGGCAGCGGAATTCTTGCATGCGCGCTCGCGATGGACAAGCATGTCACGAAAAAGATTTTATCCGCCGAAGGTCTACCGACGCCGAATTGGGATGCCTACGATCTGGGTGACGGTGCGCTTCCGCTCTTGCCCGGCTCACTCGATTTGCCGCTCGTCGTCAAACCGCGCAATGAAGGTTCGAGCACCGGCGTCACGCTCGTGAAAACGCACGAGCAGTGGACGCAAGCGATGATCGTCGCGAGCACGCGCGCGCACAACGCGCAAGTCCTCGCAGAAGAGTATATTGCGGGACGCGAATTTTCATGCGGAGTTTTGGACGACGAAGCGCTGCCGGTCGTCGAGATCACCTCCGGCGACGACTTCCTGACGTACGACGCCAAATACACGCCGGGCGGAAGCCGGCATTTGTGCCCTGCGCCGATCGACGACGATCTGGCCGCACGCATCAAGATGCTGGCCCTCACCGTGCACCGGCTCATCGGATTGCGCGACTACTCCCGCAGCGACTTCATCGTCTCCAAAGAGGGCCGGCCGTACATCCTCGAGGTTAATGCGCTTCCGGGCATGACGCAGAACAGTTTGATCCCCGACGAGGCGGCCGTAGCCGGAATCTCGTACGAAGCGCTGGTCGACCGTTTGGTAGGGCTCGCCTTGGGCCGCCGGCTGAAGGGCAAGGTCCCCCAAACGAACGTCGGGTAGGCGAGGTAGATGGCAAATGCCTCTAGATAGGGAACATCACTAGGCTATGGTTGAAGCACGCCGTGCTTCGGTCGAACGGAACACGAAGGAGACCCAGATCACCCTCCGCCTGGACCTCGCGCCCGGGCCGATCGAGGTAGACACAGGGGTCAAGTTCTTTGACCATATGCTCGCGTCGCTGGCCACGCATGCGGGCCTGGGGCTGGTCGTCGTTGCCAAGGGCGACGGCATGGACCACCATCACGTGATCGAGGACGTCGGGATCGCGCTCGGTCGAGCTCTGCATGAGGCGCTCGGTGAGAAACGCGGGATCGCGCGGTTCGGCTCGATGATGGTGCCGCTCGACGACGCGCTCGTCGCAGGGAGCATCGATCTCTCGGGGCGTTCGTACCTTAATTTTGCCGTCAAGTTCACGGCCGAAGATCTCGGCGATATGAAAACCGAGATGGTCGCCGAGTTCTTCCGAGCCCTAACCGATAATGGCCGCTTCAATCTCCACCTGGTGCAGATGAGCGGCCATGTTAATCATCATCTCTGTGAGGCGGCGTTCAAAGCCTTCGCCCGCTCGTTCGCGCAAGCGAAGATGATTACGGGCGGCGACATTCTTTCAACCAAAGGCGTTCTCGAGTAAACGGAAGGGGATCAAAGTGCCTGAGGAAACCCGAAAATTCAAGCTTTTGGACGAACGAGGCAACTTGATCGCCGATTTGCCCGTCTACAAGGGGACGTACGGATACGACGTCGTTGACGTGCGCAAGTTACTCGGAGACACCGGTTACTGCACGTTCGATCCCAGCTTCGGAAGCACGGCTGCCTGTCGCTCGACGATCACCTATATCGACGGCGATCAAGGCATCTTGCTTTATCGCGGCTATCCGATCGATCAGCTTGCAGAGAAGAGCACGTATCTTGAAGTCTGCTATTTGCTGCTCTTCGGCGAGCTGCCCACCAAAGTCGAGCTCGAGCAGTTCCGTTGGGAGATCAAGCATCACACGATGGTGCACGAGCAGCTGCTGCGCTTTTACGGTGGCTTCCGCCGCGACGCGCATCCAATGGCGATCATGCTCGGCGTGGTGGGCGCGCTTTCCGCCTTCTATCCCGACAGCACGGACGTCTTCGATCCGCAGCACCGCATCATCTCGATTTATCGCCTGATCGCGAAGATGCCGACGATTGCGGCCGCCGCGCACAAGTACGCGCTCGGGCAGCCGATGGTCTATCCGCGCAACGACCTCACATATCCGGCAAACTTCATGCGCATGATGTTCTCAGTTCCGGCCGAGGAATATACGGTCAATCCGGTCTTTGCGAAGGCCGTGCGCGCGCTCTTGATCCTGCAAGCCGATCACGAGCAGAACGCCTCGACCTCGACCGTTCGCACGGTCGGTTCCAGCCGCGCGAATCCGTTCGCCTGCGTCGCAGCCGGCATCTCGTCACTCTGGGGACCGCTGCACGGCGGCGCCAACGAAGAAGTGATCAAGATGCTTGAGGTCATTGGGGAAAAGAAACGCATCCCCGATTTTATCAAGCGCGCGAAAGACAAAGACGATTCGTTCCGTCTCATGGGCTTCGGTCACCGCGTCTACAAGAGCTACGATCCACGAGCGAAAGTCATGAAGCAGATTTGCGAGGAGGTGCTCAAGGAGATCGGACACGAGCACGATCCGCTGCTCGAAATCGCGGTCGAGCTCGAGAAGATCGCGCTCAGCGACGAATATTTCGTCTCGCGCAAGCTTTACCCGAACGTCGACTTCTATTCGGGCATCGTGATGCGTGCGATCGGAATCCCCGAAAATATGTTCACGGCCGTGTTCGCCGTCTCACGCACGGTCGGTTGGCTCGCGCAGTGGAAAGAGATGATCGAGGATCCGGATCAGCGCATCACGCGTCCGCGTCAGCTGTATTGCGGTCCGGAAAGACGCGACTACGTTGCCGTCGAGAAACGCGTAACCGGAAGCGACGGCCGGCCGATGACGAGCGGCAAGCCGATGCCTTCCGAACCGACGGTGGTCGGCGGAACCTAAGCCGCCAACATCTGCGCCCGGTCTCGGCGTCGAGAGCCGATATCAGCGGGCTCGGCGCTGAGCAAACCGGCGCGCCTGCCATAGGCTGCTATTGTTTCGCGACGATGGCCAGTCTCGAACTCAATGCGCCGCAGGCTCTTGCCTTCCCGAAGCAAGGCGAGAATGCGCTCGCGCTGTTGATCGGTCAACGTATTCATAACGCGTAATTTCGTCTTGTGGGCTCGTAAGTGCCTCCGCCGCGTGGCCGCTTTTGATGCGCAAACTCTAGCGCATTGAGCTGGAATCGCTATACTCGCGGCATGACGCTGATACCGATTGTCGTCGAGCAAACCGCGCGTGGCGAGCGCTCTTACGACATCTACTCGCGGCTCTTGAAAGAGCGGATCGTGTTCGTCACGGGGCCGATCGATGACGGCATGGCCAACCTCGTCATCGCTCAGTTGCTCTTTCTCGAGCGCGAAGATCCCGACCGCGATATCGACATGTACATCAACAGTCCGGGTGGCAGCGTGAGTGCCGGTCTTGCAATATACGATACGATGCAGCTCGTCAAGCCGGCGGTCGCGACGATCTGCGCCGGATTCGCTGCGTCGGCCGCGTCAATGTTACTGACGGGCGGGGCTAAGGGCAAACGCATGGCGCTCCCCTACAGCAAAATCCTGATCCACCAGCCGTCGATCGGACAAATTGGCGGCCAAGCGACGGATATCGAGATTCACGCGCGCGAATTGGTTTTGACCCGTAAGACGATTGCAGAGATTTACGAACGGACGACGGGTAAGCCGGCCGATGAGGTCTTGCGCGATCTCGAGCGCGACTTCTATATGAGCGCCGAGGAAGCGCGCACGTACGGAATCATCGATCAGGTGCTCAATACTTCAGCGCGCAGCGCCATTAGCCAAGCGGACGCGTCCCCAAGCGCACATTAACGGTTTTCGTTTTGCCCTTGCGCCAAATGCGCACTTTCGCGATTTCCCCCGGCTTTAATGCGCCCACGATCTTGGTGACTTGCTGCGCGCCGTTGACGTTCTTGCCGTTCACCGCCTGAATGACGTCACCGGGATGCAAGCCGGCGCTCGCGGCGGGCGAGCCTGAAATCGCGCCGAGGATGACCGCGCCGCTGCCCTTGTAGTGCAGCACTTTGCGGACGTTGTCGTCGATCGCCACCAACTGAACGCCGAGAAAGCCGACCGGCGCAGTGTTCATCACACCGGGATGGGCTTGAATCGACGCAACGCTTGTCTCGATCACGCTCGCCGGTACCGCAAAACCAATGCCTTGCGCGGGCGCTGCGACTGACTGGTTGATCGCGATGACGCGACCGTCGAGATCGATGAGCGGGCCGCCGGAATTGCCGGGATTGATCGGCGCCGAGGTTTGCAGCAGGTTGCGGAACGTGCGCTGCACGCCGTCTTCGCCTTCGATCTGTTCGTCGCGGCCAAACGCCGAGGCGACGCCGACCGTGACCGTCTGCGACAATTCGAGCGGCTCGCCGATAGCAATCGTCCATTCGCCCTTTTGAACCGTGGCGGAGTCGCCGAGCTCGAGCGGTGGCGGAAGCTTCGCGTAGTTTTCGACTTTGACGAGCGCGATGTCGTCGTTGTAATCCTCGCCAAAAATCTTGCCCGGGATCTTATCGCCGTTTTGGAAAACGACCGTAATCTTTTGCGCACCGTGGACGACGTGATCGTCGGTGAGGATCAATCCGTCTTTGTCGAAGACGAAGCCCGACCCGGACGCGACCTCGTGAAACGGCACGACACGTTCGCCGCTTGGAGCGCCGAAGAGTAAGCCGAGTGGATTGGTCGGTGCGATTCGGGTGCCGTTGGCGGTGACGTTGAGCGCAACGACGGACGGCTCGCTGTGCTTGACCGCATCTATGATGCGTTGTTGGTCATCGAGATTGTCGGCGAGCACGCGGTGCGGTGCGAGATTCAGCGTCGCGAGCGTTCCCGAGACGCCACCGATGACGCCGGCCAGGATTGCGACCAAAACAACGTTCGATTTCATTTCATTCCTTACTATGAGCTGCCCGTGTAGCGTATACGATAAATGGCGCCGGCGTAATCGTCTGCAACGTAAAGGTCACCATCTTTCCCCACGGCGACGCCGGTCGCGCGTCCTCGGCGGCTGCCGTCAGCCGCTTGAAAGCCGCCAACGAACTGGCGGAACTGCCGCTCCGGGTCGTCCCAGGAAGCTGGAGTCGAGGGCTCGTCGCCGTGCATGGGGACGAAGAGCACGCGCGGCGGCCGCAGCGGCTGGTGCCAGGAGCCGTGCACACCAATGAAGATGCCGCCACGATACGGCGCCGGAAACGCATGCGCGGCCTTCGTTTCCTGCGGATAGATTGCCATCCCGATCGGCGTGACATACGAGGGAAGCGCGACGCGTGCGACGGTCATGAGTTTGCAATCGTGCCTGCCGTCGCTGCGATGGTTTTCATAACATCCGGGCCAACCGTAATTCGGAACGCCCGAGTGCAGTGTGAACGGATCGACAATCTCATAGGGATGACCCTCGGGAAGCGTATCTTGCCCGGCAGCACCAAGCCAAACGGTTCCGGTATTCGGATTCGTGGCCAGTGCGATCGCATTGCGGATGTGAACGGCAACCGGATGCATGTCTTTTCCGTCCGGCTGCATAGCTTGAACGGTTGCGCGCGTGGTGTCGAGCTCGGCGTCGCAAGCATCACACGACGACCCGACGCTGGCGTACAAAACGTTCTTTGAGAACGCGACCGAGGTGGTGAAGTGATCGCTTGAACGCCCGCTCGTGCGAACGGTTGCGATTTTGCGAGGCTCGGCAGCGGCCTTTTCGTCACCGGCCTTGTACGGAATGCTCCACACTTTGAACTGCGTTGCGACGTACAACGCGTCGCCGCCGAACGTAACGCCGGCTGCGGGCCGGTCGGCGAACGAAGCGAATACGCGCGGTGCTGCCGGTGTCGTGTCCGGATGGGCGACGATATAGACGTTTCCACCGAGCGTACCGACGAACAGATCACCGTTCGGCGACACCGCCAATTCGCGCGCATCCGCAATCGTCGCAATGCGCGTGATCGCGAAACCGGCCGGAACGGTGAGCGCCGTGTCAGCCGATCGAGCGGGCAATGCGCCTGCAACGGCCAGACTCAGGACGATTCCAAAAAAACGTAACACCGTACTCCTCGTTCCCTAAGCAGGGGTCGGACAAGCCTCCGGCTCAGAGCGTTATGTGCTTGCAGTCGTCGACTATGGCGGCGGGAATCTGGGATCGCTCGTTTCGGCGCTGCGAAGAAGGAATGCGCCTTTCGAAGTGACCGGTGACCCGGCGCGCCTACACGACGCCGACGCAGCTATCCTCCCGGGCGATGGCGCATTTGAAGCCACGATGCGCGCGCTGCGAAAAAACGGCTTGGATGCGGCGCTGCAACGCTTCATCGCTGAAGGCCGGCCGTTTTTCGGAATCTGCATTGGAATGCAGATACTCTACGAACGCAGTTTGGAGTATGGCGAGCATGCCGGTTTCGGTGTCTTTGCCGGGACGATCAAACGCCTCGAAAACGCGCCGCGCGTCCCGCACATGGGCTGGGACGAGCTGGAAATTCTTGGAAAGCATCCGATTCTGGATGGCATTGCGAGCGGCGATTTCGTCTATTTCTTGCACTCGTATTGCGCGCCGGTCGGACCTGAAACGGTTGCGGCGTGCAGCTACGGCGAACGGTTTTCAGCCGTTGTCGCGCGCGACAACATCGTGGGAACCCAATTTCATCCGGAGAAAAGCCAACATGTCGGCGGGCGGATTCTCGACAACTTCCTTACGCGGTATCTCGCAACGTCACGCTGACCGTCATCGTTTGACCGCTCCGGTCAACCGTGAACGTATGGACCGAACCGGACATATCGTGCAACAGCCGCCAGAAATCGTTTTCGGTAACGTTGCGTGCAGGGACGCCGTCGACCGCGGTGATGCGATCGCCCGTACGTAACCCCGCCTCGAACGCGGGTCCGCTTGCGAGAACGTCGACAACGTCGAAGTAGGTGCGATTGTCGTTCTGTACGTAGATGCCGATGCGGTTGGGCGGCGTTGGAACATTCGTGCGAGCGTTCGGCTCGAAGTAAGCGACGTGATGCGCATAATCGAGCGTCATCGTGAGACGCTGGAGGACGTCATTGCCGATGTTGCCATCGACCCAATGCGAGGCGAACGCGCCGCCGTTATCGGTCGAGAGATCGAGCACCATATCGTCGATCTGGAACGTTCCGATGCGCAGGCGCTTTCCGCGCGCCAGATCGGCACGCGAGTAGCCGCCGATGCCGCGGCCGACGATCATGTTTCCGGCGATTTGATACTTCTCGCGCAGCTTGTTCGCAGCGACGAACGGTGAGGTCAGGATGAGCGATGCGGACGAGCCCGTGTCGATTTGAAACGAGCCCGAGACGCCGTCGATCGAGCCTTCGACGATAGCTTCCGACGAACCGAGATGGAGCGGGACCCGGGCGCCCGAGCCGTCATACTGGAACTCGCTATTGGGCGTGAAGGTTAGCGTCTGCGCGTCGTAGTCGATGCGCGTAACATACCGCGCCAAAATTTCTCGTCCGACGATGGCGCTGACCGTCATGCCGTTTCCGTTGGTCAGCGCTCGCGGCAGCGGAAGCACGGCGAAGTCTTGATCGTGCATCGTCAGCCCACCGAACGTGAGTGCGTCGACGTGCGTTCGCGAGGCTTTGACGGTTTCTTCACCAGCGCCGGACGCCGTGCCGCTCGCTTGCACACGGAGTCCAAGCTTACGCGCGAACTGCGGATCGAGCGTGTTGCCGCCGCCAGTATCGAAGAGCGCGTAAGTCGGCGTTCCGTCGATCGTGATCGGGATAACGAGGTGGTTTGCTTGAAGAGAAAACGCTAAACTGAATGCGAGCGCGAGGAACACGCGCGGTGTTTGCGGGAAATCGCAAGAATGGACCTGCTCGCGCGCTCCATCCTCGTCGTTCCCGCGATTGACTTGCGGGGCGGACGATGCGTACGTCTGCGGCAAGGCGATCCGGCGCAGGAAAAATCGTATGACGCCGATCCGGTTTCGCGGGCGAAAGCATTCGTGCGCGCCGGCGCGACACGGCTGCACGTGGTCGATCTCGACGGCGCGCTCGGCAGCGGCGAGAATCTCGCGGCGCTGCGCGCGATTTGCGCGGCCACCGGCGTGAGCGTGCAAACCGGCGGCGGCGTGCGGCGCCCGGCCGATATTGAAGCGCGTTTTGCTGCCGGCGCAACCGAGGTAATCATCGGGACGCTGCTGGTCGAAGATCCACCCGGCGCGCGGATGCTGATCGAACGCTTTCGGGAACGGCTGATCGCCGGGATCGATGCGCGGGGAGATCGCGTCGCGACACGCGGCTGGCAGCAGCAGTCACATGTCTCACGCGACGCATTGGTGCGCGACGTCGCCGGCTGGGGCGTCGAACGGATCATCTATACGGAAATCACACGCGACGGGACGGGAAGCGGCTATGATCTCGCGGCGCTAACGCACGTCGCGAAACTCGCGCCGGTACGAATCTCAGCCAGCGGTGGTGCGCGTACCGTCGACGACCTGATGGCGCTGCGCGAAGGGACGCCTACGACCGTCGATCATGCGATCGTCGGACGCGCTCTTTACGAGGGTACGATCGATTTAGAGGAAGCGATTACCGCCGTCGTGGGCTGATCGTCAACGATTTCTTCGTCGTGGAACATCTCGACGGTTTGACTGAGGCGCGCGGCCTCAATGTGCAGCGAGAACGTGAGATCTTGGAACTGTTCGGCGGCGTTCGCGACGGCGCGCGATCCTTCGGCCAGTGCTTCGACGTTGCGTGTCGTACGGTCCGCGGCCAAGCGACCACGCTCGGAGGCGTCGACCAAGGTCTCGATCGTTGAATCGAGCACCGCGCCGAGGTCGCGATTGCGGGTCGTGAGCATCTCCAGGTCACTGCTTGCCGCGCGCAGCGCGTCTCGAATATCTGATTGCGAGCCGGCGAGTTGCGCTGCGGTCGCGATCTGCGCGCGCATCGAATCGATGTCGGAAACGATGCTGACGAGTGCTTCGGACGCTGCTATCGTCCGCTGGCGTCCCGATGCGACCGCGGTGCTGCCCGCGCGCGTTTCCGTAACGGCACGTTCCATGTCGGCTTGTGTCTTGCGAATGAGTCCGGAAATCTCTTTGGTTGCCGTTCCGGAGCTGTCGGCCAGCTTGCGAATCTCGTCGGCGACGACCGCAAACCCTCGGCCGTGTTCGCCGGCGCGCGCAGCTTCGATCGCGGCGTTGAGCGCCAGCAAATTCGTCTGATCGGAGATCTCTTCGATCGTTACGGCGATTGCGCCGATCTGCGCAGATGCCGCGGCAAGCGACTGCATCGCTTCTTGCATTCGATCCATCGTCGTGGCGGCAGAACTTGATGCAACGGTGGCTTCGGTCAGCGCAGCCGTCGCTTCGGCGGCGTTGTCGCTGGCGCGCGCGCTGAGCTCCGATGCATTGCGGACGACGCCGTACCGCTGCGCCGTGATCTCTTCGAGGTTATCGAGCGACGTCGCAGTGATCGATGCAGCCTTCCCAAGTTCGCCTGCGATCGCCAGCGACTCGCGCGCAACGCGCCGCACAGTTCCCGTCGCGTCAACGACTTTGCCGAATGTAACGTCGATTTCACGCATCGCGGCGCTCGAAGATTGCAAATCGTTCGCCGTGACCGCCGAGACCGACGAAAGCTCGGATGCACGCTCGCGTAGGGCCGTTGCTTCACCTTCGAGTGCGCGCGCCACGCGATGCGCATCACCGAACGCGCGCCGTACGGTTTCGACCAAGCGTCGAAGCGCGAGCCCAAGCGAATCGTTGCGCGAGCGCGGAATGACTTCGACGCCAAGATCGCCGTGCGAGATGCGTTCCGAGTCTTCCGCTAAGTGGGCGAGCGCGACGTTGGTCGCGACGAAGGCGGCGACAAGATTGCCAATTTCGTGGGGGGCTTGCGGTTCGTAGCGAAGCTCTTGCGCCGTCGTAACGTCGCCATCCTGACCGCGGCGTAACATTTCGGCGATGCGGCGAACTGGCTGCACGATGCTCAGATTCAGATAGGATCCGATCACGAGTGCAAACACGACTGCCGTTCCGCACGAGGCGACGACCGTCAAAATCGCGAGCCGGTAGCCCTCGCTCGGGTCGCCGCCCACGCGGACCATTGTGGCAAGATGTAACATCCCCGACGTCATGACGAGCAGAATGACGATGACGATTGCGCCGATGGCAACGCCGAGCCGGCGTGCAAGGCCTCCGTCGCGACGCTCGTCGGACGGAACGTCGATCGAAATACTCTGTGCGACTAGGGAAACCAGTGCTGCCGCCGTTTGTTCGCTGCTCAGATACACCGGCACCGCGACGATGATCGTTCCGATCGCCATAAGCAGCGGCGTCCCTTGAAAATTGCGCGCGAGCGATTCACCCGCGAGCGCATTTCCGAGCGGCACGGCCGCCAGAATGATGAAATCGTAAAGCGCCGCCATTAAAACGGAAATGAACAGCGGAAACCATTGAAGCCGCGACCAGACGTCACGGAGTCTGCGGAAGTCGCGGTCACCGCGCTCGAAAACATCCAACGCCGTGCGAACGGGCGATAGGAAAGAACGCAGCGCGAACGTGCCCGCGAACGACGACGCGAGCGCCGCAACGATGATGCCCGTAAACGGCCATCGTCCTACACTGTAATCTCCGAAAGCGAGTGCGAGAACGACGAGCAGCGGAGCAGTCGCGAGCGTAAAAACATAACGCCGCATTGCAGCGGCCGACAATAGTTCATGATAACGCGTCAACAGAGACATGCCCGGCGTCGCTTCGCCGCTACGTAACGAACACCCGCGGCGTGTTGTATGGCAAACGCGCGACAATTTCGTAGTCGATCGTCTGTGCCCAATTTGCCCAGTCTTCTGCGCTTAAAATTGCATCGCCGTCGCGCCCGATAAGTGTGACCTGCATCCCCGGCGCTGCAGAAGTGACGCTCGTCACGTCAATCATCGTCATGTTCATGCAAATACGCCCAACGATCGGGCAACGTTTTCCGTCGATCAAAACCGCGCCTCGATTGCTAAGAGCACGCGGAATTCCCTCGGCGTAACCAATCGGAAGCACACCGATGCGTGCATTCGATGTCGTACGGTAGGTGCGGCCGTAGCCAACGGATGTTTCGGCGGGAATATCGCGCACGGAAACGAGCCGCGTCGTCCATCGCAGTGCCGGCCGCAGTGGAATTGCATCGCCGAGTCGCGCTCGCGTCTCGGGCGAAGGCCATAAACCGTATGTTGCGATTCCGACGCGCACCATGTCGAGGCGCGTTTGCGGCCAAAGCATCGCTGCCGCGGATGCGGCAATGTGGCGTATGCCCGCGGGCGCACTTTTCACGGCTTCTTGAAAGCGCGAGAGCTGCACCAGCGTGAAATCGGAGTCAAGCTCTTCAGCGGCAGCCAGATGCGAGTATGCGCCTTCGAGCGTCAGCTCCGGAGTGCGTGCGTACGCATCGATCGCGGCCGGCGCATCCTCCGGCGAGAGACCGATGCGTGAGACACCGGTCTCGATCTTCACATGGACGGGAAATTTCGCACTGCGGCGGCGTGCAACGCTCGCGACGCGTCGTGCGTAGGTGTCCGTATCCCACAACGTGATCGCGGCGTTCGATGCGTGCGCCAGGTCGAGGTCACTCGACTCGATCGGGCCCATGATCAAGATGGGCGCGCGAATCCCGGCTTCTCGCAGCGCGACCGCCTCACCGACTTCGTAGACACAGAAGCGAGCGACGCGATCCTCGAGTGCGCGAGCAACTTCCGCGATGCCGTGCCCATATGCGTTGGCTTTGACGACGGCCGCGAATTTCGAGGGCCGCACGAACTGCGAGATCGCATCGACATTCGCCGCGATCGCGCCGAGATCGATCTCGAGCTGAGCCTGCATGGTCCCGGGCTTCGTCAAGGCGTCAATGTCATCCTGAGCGTAGGAGTGCATATGTCATCCTGAGCGTAGGAGCGCGATAGCGCTCCGAAGTCGAAGGACCGCCTATGAGCGTGGCAATTGTCACCGGTGGCGGAAGCGGAATAGGTGCCGCACTGTGTCGTGTACTTGGCGAAGCCGGGTATCAAGTCGCGGTCGCGGATCTCGATGTTTCCGCAGCTGAGCACATCGCAGCAGAATGCGGCGGCAAGGCCTTCAAGGTCGATGTCGGCGATGAAGCCTCAGTCGTTGATCTATTCGCCGCCGCGCACGGGGCATTCGGAAGGCTCGACGCACTCGCAACTCCGGCCGGAATCGCCGACACGACGCCGTTTGCAGAGCTGAGCGTCGAGCGCTGGATGCAAGTCTATCGCGTCAACGTCGTCGGCACGTGGCTCTGCATTCGCGAAGCCGTCAAGTATATGAAGGCGGGCGGACGGATCTGCACCGTCTCGAGCGTCGCGGGCAAACGCGGTGGCGGATTGGCCGGAACCGCTGCATACTCCGCGAGCAAAGGCGCCGTCATCGCTTTGACGCGCAACGCCGCGCGCGTCTTCGGTCCCAAAGGTATCGCCGTCAACGGCGTGTGTCCGGCCGGAACCGCGACACCGATGGGCCGCTACGTCATGCCGACGGAAGAAATCGAAAAACAAGCCATCGCCGCACATCCGATCGGACGTATCGCCGATCCCAAAGAAGTCGCCGAAGCCATCGCGTGGCTGCTCTCGCCGAAATCTTCCTATGTATTAGGCGAGATGCTCAACGTCGACGGCGGCGTCATGATGGACTAATCTTGTCACCCTGAGCGTAGCGCGCCGCAGGCGTACACATTGTCACCCTGAGCGTAGCGCGCCGCAGGCGTACACGTTGTCACCCTGAGCGTAGCGCGCCGCAGGCGCGCGTAGTCGAAGGGCGCGCCAGAGTGATGACGGCTGCGTAACGATGAGGCAGGTCGCGGGCACGATCGTGCCCGCAGCCCTTTACGATCGTTCCGCTACCTGCAGCATTAGTATGCGCCCTTCGACTTCGGCGTTCTGCGAACGCCTACGCTCAGGATGACAGATGGCTACGAACGCCTACGCTCAGGATGACAGATGGCTGCGAACGCCTACGCTCAGGATGACAAGGTGGGCTAGAAGTACGCGGCGCCGCTTTCGGGATCGAATGCGTGAGTTTTTGCGACGTTGAATGCGAGTGTGATGTTCAAGCCGGCGGTAAGCGGCACATCGGGATTCGTGCGCAGCAAGAGGTTCTGATCGCCGACGAGGGTGAACGCAAGCTGTTCGGCGCCGAGCTGCTCGACCACGTCGACACGACCGCTGGCGCCTGAATCACTCTCGGCTGAGGCGACGACACGTACGTCCTCCGGCCGAACGCCGAGCACGATCTTGTTGCCGTTGGCACTGAGCTTCGCGGTTTGCGCGGCCGGCAAGAGCGTCTTGAACCCATTGCCGTGTGCGAAAACGCGATCGCCGTCACGCGTAAGGTCGGCGTTTATGAAATTCATGGGCGGTGAGCCGATGAATCCCGCGACGAAGCGGTTGACCGGATGGTCGTAGAGTTCTTTTGGCGCGGCGATCTGTTGAATCGCGCCGTCGTTCATGACAACGATGCGATCGCCCATCGTCATGGCTTCGACCTGATCGTGCGTAACGTAGACCGTCGTCGTCTGAACACGGCGATGCAGCTGCACGAGCTCGACGCGCATTTGCACCCGCAGCTTCGCATCCAGATTCGAAAGCGGCTCGTCCATCAAGAAGACGGCGGGATCGCGGACCATCGCGCGTCCGAGCGCGGCCCGCTGCCGCTGTCCACCGGACATCTCTTTCGGCCGGCGCTTCAAAAGATGCGTGATGCCAAGAATTTCGGCAGCGCCTTTGACGCGTCCGTCGAGTTCTTCGGATGACATCTTGCGCAGCTTGAGCGCAAAGGCCATGTTCTCGTAGACGCTCATGTGCGGGTAGAGCGCGTAATTTTGGAACACCATCGCGATGTTGCGATCGCGCGGCTCGACGTCGTTTACGATACGGTCGCCGATGAAAATCTTACCGTCGCTAATGGTTTCGAGTCCGGCGATCATGCGCAAGGTCGTCGTCTTGCCGCAACCCGACGGTCCGACGAATACAAGAAACTCGCGGTCGGGAATATCCATCGTCATCTCGTGAACGACGACATTCTTTCCGAACTTCTTCGACACGGATTCCAGGCGCACGCCAGCCATGCGCCCAGACCGTTCAATTAGGCGAGATGATCACCTTCGCGGAATCGCCCTTCAAGAGCTGGATTCCCCGATCGAATTCCTCGAGCCCAAGCCGGTGCGTAATCATGCCGGAAAGATCGAGCCTTCCCGATTGGACCATCGCAAGCAGCATCTCCCACGTATCCCAGATGCGCCGTCCGAACGTTCCCTTGAGGACAATCATCTTCTTACTAATGAAGGCCGTGATGTCGATCGGGATTGGTTCGTTTGGAAGTCCGACGCACACGATCGGCGCCTCACGCCGTACGCCGCGCAGCAGCGTTTCGAGCGTTCCGGGTGCAGCCGATATTTCAAAGCCGGCATCGAAGCCGCCGTGCCGCGCGTAGTCCTTGCGCACGATTGCATCGAGATCGAACCCCGGCGCCAGCGGATCGAGCGCGCGCGCACCGCGTTGTTCTGCAAGCTTGCGTCGAAACGGATTCGGTTCCAGCGCGACGATCGAGGTCGCGCCCATGACGAACGCCAGCTGAATCAGCACGAGCCCGATCGGTCCGGCGCCCGTGATGAGCACGCTGCAGCCGTCGAGATTTCCGGCCCGTTGGATGGCGTGCACCGCCACGCCGCTCGGCTCGAAAAGCGCGCCGAGTTCGAGCGGTAAGTCATCCGGTAGCGGAAAGCAGACGCGTTCCGGCAGCGCAAGATACTCCGCGAATCCGCCCGGCCGGGTGACGCCGAGCAATTTCATCTCAAGGCAGTTATGCGCGTTGCCGGTTCGGCACATATAGCAGGCGCCGCAGAAGATGTGCGACTCGGCCGCGATGCGTTGACCCACGCGCAGGTTCTTGACGGTCGAACCGATGCGCACGATCGTTCCGGCGCATTCGTGCCCGAGCACGAACGGCAGTGTCGGACCGAAGGCCTGGGCGCTCTTGTCCCAGGCGTAGAGGTGCGCGTCCGTCCCGCAGATCGAGGTCGCCGCGACCTGGACGAGGACGTCGTCGGGTCCGATTTCCGGCTCGGGCTGCTCCTTCGTGAACTCGACACCGGCGGCGGGACGCGATTTCAGGATGGCACGCATATCTCAGCCTTGGCTCAGGGTCCTCGGAGGCCTTTCCAAGCCATGGCGAGCTACGATTGGGGCGGGAAAGGAACCCCTCAGAACGCCCAGCAGCCTGGTTGCCTCCAGGGCTGCACCTATGGGGAGGGCTGGTTCGCCCGAGCGCCCCTCGCGAGCGAACGGCCCTCCCCTCACGCGCCACCCTTAGGATGGCGGCGGCCCGGCTGACGGGGCTTGCACTCTGGTGCCGGGTCTGCTAAATTTATTCGGCGCCTAGCAGTCTCTGACTGCAAGTGCCAAAAGCATATTCGAATTTGCATTTTGTTTGGGAGGAAGTTCGTGATTGGTAAGCCTTTGGGCGATCGCGTAGTCGTCGAGCACGTTGAGCAGTCCGACAAATCGGCTGGCGGTGTGTTCCTGCCCGATACGGCCAAGGAGAAGCCCCAAGAGGGCAAAGTCATTGCCGTCGGTGCCGGGCGTATACTCGACAACGGCAACAAGGTCCCGATGGATTTGAAAGTCGGCGACCGCATTCTCTACTCAAAGTACTCAGGCTCCGAAGTCAAGATCGAGGGGAAAGAGTACCTCATCATCTCTGAAAAGGACGTGCTCTTAATTTTGAGCGGCGTCCCGGCGAGGGTGTAAGAAAGAAACATGGCAGCTAAGGAACTCATATTTGATGAGAGCGCGCGTCGCGCGCTCGAGCGCGGCGCGAACATTCTCGCCGACGCGGTCCGCGTAACCCTCGGACCCAAAGGACGCAACGTCGTCCTCGACAAGAAGTTCGGTTCTCCGACGATCACCAACGACGGTGTGACGATCGCCAAGGAGATCGAGCTTCCTAACACATTTGAGAACATGGGCGCACAGCTCGTCAAAGAAGTGGCGTCCAAGACGAACGACATCGCCGGCGACGGAACGACGACCGCAACGGTGCTCGCGCAAGCGATCATCCGCGAGGGTCTGCGCAACGTCACCGCCGGTTCGAACCCTCTCCAAATCAAGAAGGGTATCGACGAAGCGGTTGAGCTGACCGTCAAAGAGATGGAAAAGCTCGTTCAAAAGGTCGACACGCGCGAGAAGATCGCCAACGTCGCGTCGATTTCGGCGAACGACAAAGAGATCGGCGAACTGATCGCAACCGCGATGGAGAAAGTCGGCAAAGACGGCGTCATCACGGTTGAAGAGTCGAAGTCCATGAAGACCGAAGTCGAGACCAAAGACGGCATGCAGTTCGACAAGGGCTACATCTCGCCGTACATGGTCACGGACTCGGAGCGGATGGAAGCGACGCTGAGCGATCCGTACCTTCTGATCACGGAGCGCAAGATCACGGCAATCGCCGACATCCTGCCGCTGCTCGAGAAGATCGTGCAAGTTCAGAAGCCGCTCGTCATCATCGCGGAAGACGTCGAAGGTGAAGCGCTCGCGACTCTCGTCGTCAACAAGCTGCGCGGAACGTTCACGTCGGTTGCCGTCAAGGCGCCGGGCTTCGGTGATCGTCGCAAGGAAATGCTCAAGGACATCGCCACCCTCACGGGCGGCACGGTCGTCAGCGAAGAGCTTGGTCTAAAGCTCGACAAAGTGACGCCGGATCTGCTGGGTCAAGCCAAAACGGTCAAGATCACGAAGGAAGAGACCACGATCGTTGACGGTGCCGGCAAGAGCGATGCCATCAAGGGCCGCATCGAAATGATCAAGCGTCAGATCGATGAGACCGACAGCGATTTCGATCGCGAGAAGCTGCAAGAGCGTCTTGCCAAGCTCTCAGGCGGCGTCGCAGTCATTCAAGTCGGTGCAGCCACCGAGACTGAACTCAAAGAGAAGAAGCATCGCATCGAGGATGCACTTTCGGCAACGCGTGCAGCGGTGCAAGAAGGCATGATCCCCGGCGGTGGTGCCTCGCTCATCCACGCGCTCAAAGAGCTCGACAAGAAAGTCGCAACTCTTAGCGGTGGCGAGCAACGGATCGGCTTCGACATCATTCGTCGTGCGCTCGAAGAGCCCACGCGACAGATCGCCGAGAACGCCGGCTTTGAGGGCAGCGTTGAGGTCAACCGCGTCAAGCAAGCGAAGGCTCCGATGGGCTTCGATGCGATGAGCGGCGAGATCGTCGACATGTTCAAGCAAGGCATCGTTGAGCCGTTCAAGGTCACGCGTTCGGCACTGCAAAACGCAGCGTCGATCGGTTCGCTGATCCTGACGACGGAAACGCTGATTGCCGACAAGCCCGAGCCCAAGAAAGACGCCGGTGGTCCTCCCGGTGGCGGCATGGGCGGCTACGACGGAATGATGTAAGCTCGCGCGAGCGAGAAGACATCGAAGAGCCCCGGAGCAATCCGGGGCTCTTCGATTTTCATTACCGAGCGCTGACGTACGTGCGAAGAAAATCCATCGTGCGCGTCCATGCATCAATGTTCGCGTCGGAATCGCCGGCGTCGGTGCCTCCGCGTGCGGGTCCGCGTCCGCTCCGCATGTAGCCGCCGGCCGGCCGGGCGGCGTCGGCGCGGTCGAAGAGATGACCCGCATTCGGGTATATCTTGATCTGGTATGGCGTCTTAACGTTTTCGAGAATGCTGGCCAGCCGGAGCGCGGCGTGAACGGGAACCGTTCTATCATCCGAGCCGTGCAAGATCAGAATCGGAGCGCTTGAAGCATTCGCGAGCCGTTCGAAGTGCGTCAACTCCTTATCCGTTCCGGCACCGGAGTACGCCCCATAGTATCCCACTGCGGCCTGCACCTTGTTCGTCAGCGCCAGCCAAACCGCGAAATACCCACCGGCAGAAAAACCGATCGCAGCAATCTTCGAACCCTGCACCTTGGGATTGTTTTGAAGCGTGTCGAGCGCTGAGACGAGATCGGCGTAGATTGCATCTCCGTCGCGCGTGAACGCTTCATCCCGCGATTGCGCGCTTAGACCATATGCCGCCATGAACGCCGGAACGAGACAAACGTATCCCTCGCCGGCGAGTCTGGTCGCGAATGCGAGATCGGCGTCTTCTAATCCACCGCTGGTGTGAAGGACCAACACGCCCGGATAAGGTCCAGGTCCGTCTGGTGCCACGAGCGTTGCGTGCATGCTCTTTCGGACGCCAACCGTGATTTCTGTCTGTGCGGCAGATACCGGCGGAGGGGCAACGCTTACGGCGATTGCGAGCGCAAGAATAACGCTCCGGACCGAAGGCACCATCGTAACCGCATTTTCTACTTCGTGAGCGGCAGCTCCCACCATTCGTCGAAGTGGTCGTGTCCGAAAGCGCGCGTTTTCGTTGATTCGATCAATTTGAATCCGGCTTGTTTGTAGATCTTACGAGCCGCGGATAAAATGTCGATCGTCCAGAGCAGCATCTTCGCGTAACGGCATTGGCGAGCGAAGCGAATGCACTCGTCGACGAGACGATGTCCGATACCGAGACCGCGCGCTTCCGGATCGACGATCAGCATGCGCAGCTGCGCGACGTTGTCACCTTTGTCAAAGAGAAAAATGCAGGCGACGTTGCGCCCGTTGCGCTCGGCGATCCAGCAGCGCTCGCGTTTTGGGTTCAACTCGCGTATGAATCGCGCGGTCGTGTCGGCGACATAGGCTTCGAACGTGATGTCCCACCCGAACTCTTGCGCGTACAGCGCACCGTGCCGCGAGATTACCCAACCGATATCGCCTGGTTGATGCTCGCGAATGATGTACGGTTCCGAACCTGCAGCGGCTGAAAATGCCGTTTGTATCTCGCGCATCGCTGCAATCGCGCGCTCTTGTTCGCCCTCCGGAATCTCACCGAGCATTGCTGCGACCTCTGCGTTCTGGCGCCGCGCGAGCGGCGCGAAGGCCTCACCGCCGCGCGGCGTCAGGGTCAGCACAGTCTGGCGAGTATCCGTCGACGACCGGCGCCGGCTGATGAGACCGCGGGCCGCGAACCGCTGAAGAATCCGGCTGAGATAGCCCGGGTCGAGCCCGAGATCGCGGCTCAGCTCGACAGCGGTCGTAGTCTTGCGGTGGGCAAGCTCGTAAAGTACGCGCGCCTCGCTCAGGGAAAACTTGCTCTGCAGCACGCTCCCACGCAGAGCGCCGATCTTCTTGGTGTAGAAGCGGTTGAAGCCCCGAACCGCCGCTATCCTCGTATCTCCGGCAGCCATTCCCTCGATTGTCAACTATTTGGTTGCTTCAGTCAAGTATATTGGGATTTCACTAGATACGGCGAACCCCGTGTACTAAAGTCCTCACGAAAGCTCGGTATTGAATGCCCAAAGCGCCGCACCGTGCGCTGCTGACCGATTTTCTGAAGTCGCGGCGCGCGCGTTTGAGGCCGGATGACGTTGGCTTGCTGATCGACGATGCGCGGGGGAGACGGACACCTGGGCTACGGCGCGCCGAGGTGGCGCGCCTCGCCGGCATCAGCACCGAGTGGTACACGCTATTCGAAATGGGACGCGATCGCGCCATGACGCAACGCATCATCGAACCGGTCGCAAAAGCGTTGCGATTGAATCGCGTCGAGCGCGATTACGTCTACACGCTCGTACGCGGCGAACCGCCGCCACCACGAGGTGTTCGCCCCATTCATCCATCCCTCGAGTACTCGCTCAAGAACACGCGAGAAGCCGCAGTGCTCGTGTACGATCCGTGGCTGACGCGCGTTCGCGCCAACGGTGTCGCCGAAAAAGTGTTCTTACACGGCAATGAGGAGTGGCTCGCGCGCAACGTCGTCTGGCGCACGTTCAAAGACGATGCATTGCGCGGCCTGATGGGTCCCGGTTGGGAAGAGCACACGCGCCGAAATCTCGGACTTTTCCGCCGATCGCTCGCGCGCGATCCGGAAAGTCCGGCCGCACGGCTCGTGTTAGATGCGCTGCGTGGTCAGTCGGAATTCGAGCGTCTTTGGGGCGCGCACGACGTGTCGTCGTTTGATGAGCTCAATCAGGAGAACTTGACGAAGCCATACATCATCACGCATCCCGCCTACGGTTCGCTCGCCGTCCACGCGATTGTCTTTCCGGTCGCCGGATGGCCCGGAGCGCACACGCGCTATCTTACGCCGGCAGATGATGCGACGCTCGCAGCGTTTCGTGACGCGGGCGGCGGTTCTTAGCTAGTCGTCGTCTTTGGCAGCGCGCTCGGGTGTGCTCTTGCTACGGGATTCATCCCACAACGCTTTGTCGAGCGATCCAACACCACGATCGGTGCCTTTCGGATCTTCGAGAATACCGCTCAGCGGTGAACGCTGCGGATCTTTCTTTGCGCGCGGCTTGCCCGTGTGCGTGCCGTTCTTACTTTCGTCGGGGTTCCGCATAAATGGCCCGTTCCCGGCGGTCCCGCGCGCGAAACGTTTAGGCTTGGCCCTTGAAGAACGTAAGCAGCCGTTCCGCAGTCTGCTTCGGAACTTCTTCGGCAAGATAGTGTCCCGAAGGTAAGGTTTCGCCGCGAACGTCGCTTGCTCGCTGCTTCCAGAGCGCGATCGGATCGAACAAGCGATTGACGACGCCTTTCGAGCCCCATAGCGCGAGCAACGGCGCCTCAACTGTCTTCCCTCCATCGGCGTCGTCGTGTTCGATGTCGATCGTCGCAGCGGCACGATAGTCTTCGCAGCTTGCGTGAATCGTCTTCGGATCTTTGAAGCATCGAATGTATTCGGCGAGCGCTTCGCGTGTGAAAATCTCTTCATCCAGACCGCGTGACCATGCGCGCATCTTTTCGCGCACGTAATATTCGGGATCGGCGCCGATCAAGCGCTCCGGATAGTCGAATGGCTGCGCGAGAAAAAACCAGTGATAGTACGCCATCGCAAACTCGAACGTCGTCGGCTTGAACATCTCGCGCGTCGGCGCAATGTCGAGCACCGCAATGCGCTCGATGGCAGAGGGATGATCGAGCGCCATGCGATGTGCGACACGTCCTCCGCGATCGTGACCGGCGACGGCGAAGCGCTCGTAACCCAGCGACCGCATCGCTGCTAGTTGATCGTTTCCGGTCGAGCGCTTCGAATAAACGAGATGCGCCTTGTCACTTTGCGGTTTGTCGCTGTCGCCGTATCCGCGAAGATCGGCAGCGGCGACCGTGAAGTGCTTTGCAAGCACGGGCGCAACCTTGTGCCACATCACGTGTGACTGCGGATAGCCGTGCAGAAGCAGAAGCGGCGGCCCACTCCCGCCGACGACCGCGTTGATCTGAATGCCGTCCACGCCAGGGAGGCGTCGCGTTGCAAAACCTTCGAACATAACGGCATGCGCGTTATCGGCGGCGGCGGCGTCGCCCTGCATGTGGTCGCCGAAGGCAATCCGGACGGTCCCGCGATTCTCTTCATCCACGGCTACTGTCAGTCGACGTTCGCGTGGCGCGAGCAGTTTTCGAGCGATCTCGCACGCGACTTTCGTTTGATCGCCTTCGACCTGCGTGGGCACGGTGAATCCGATAAGCCCGGTGAGGGAGCCGCGTACGCGGAATCGCAGCCGTGGGCCGACGACGTCGCGGCAGTCATCGCGGCACTTGAGTTGAAGAACGTCACGCTGGTCGGATGGTCGTATGGCGGCTACGTCATCTGCGACTACCTGCGCTTCTACGGAAGCGATCGCGTTCGCGCGATTTTACTTGCGTGCGCCCTAACGGTGAAAGGCGGCGAGAAAGCTCGCGGCTTCACGGGCGCGCAATTCGCAGCGCTCTTTCCGGCGCTCAATTCATCCGATCCTGAAGTTCTTCGACCGGCGATGGCGCGCTTCGTCGACATGTGCGTCGCGGATCCGGCGCGCTTGCCGGAAAACGATCGCGTCCGGCTGCTCGCCGTTGGCGAGCAATGTCCCGCAGTGGCGCGTGAGTGGATGGGCCGCCGGAAACTCGACAACGACGACGTGCTGAAGACGCTGCGGATTCCGGTCTTGTGCGTGCACGGCACGGAAGACGCCATCGTAACGCCGGCGTCATCGCAACACAATGCCACCGTCATCCCGGAGGCACGGCTTTCGCTCTACGAAGGCATCGGGCACACACCGTTTTTTGAAGGTTCGAGACGCTTCAATCGCGAGCTGCGGGAACTCATGACGTGAAAAACAACGTGCTGCGATTCGTCTTTCTGATGGGCATCGTCAACCTGTTTGCGGACATGGTGTACGAAGGGGGACGCGGCGAGGTCGGTGCGTTGCTGGGGTCACTCGGCGCGAGCGGGTTTGTAGTCGGCGCCGTCGCCGGGGGCGGCGAGCTCGCCGGCTACGCCGTGCGATCGATTGCGGGCGCGATCGCCGACCGCACGGGAAAATATTGGATCGAAATCTGGGCGGGCTACATCATCAATCAACTCTGCGTGCCGGCGCTGGCGCTCGCCGGAAGTTGGCCGGCTGCCGCAGGTCTCGTCATCGGCGAGCGTTTCGGTCGCGGCGTTCGCCGCCCGGCGACGAGCGGACTCATCGCGGAAGCCGGACGGCAGCTCGGCCGTCGTGGTTGGACCTTCGGCGTAAACGAAGCCATGGATCAAACCGGCGCAACGATCGGTCCGCTACTACTTGCGGTCGGCATTACGCACTCGGGAATACGTCTGGGCTACGGCGTTCTGTTCATTCCGGCGATTTGCACGCTAATTGCTCTTGCGGTCGCGCAAACCGCGAGCCGCGGACTGACGCCGAGCGTGGGACGTTCGACGCTGCTCAAAGATCGTGCGACGTTCAAACGCTATGCCATCGGCGGCGCACTTGTCGCCGCAGGTTACGTGGACTTCGCGTTGATCGCGTTTCGCTTCGCGCGGGATAACGTCGTGTCGATTCCGGCGATCTCGATCTGGTTTGCCGTCGCGATGGGTGTGGCCGCAATTGCCTCCTATTTTCTCGGCAGCTGGCTCGACAAGTACGGTTCGAACGTCGTCGTCATCTCGTTGATCATCACGGCTGCGGCCTCACCGCTTGCGTTTCTTGGGACCGGCGCGTTGGCGCAGGCCGGAGTCGTCTTTTGGGGACTGGGGACGGCGGTACAAGATACGTTGCTCGTCGCCCTCGTTGCGCGCGTGATCGGCGAGAAACGCGCGACCGCCTTTGGGATCTACGACACCGTCTTCGGCGTCGCGTGGTTTGCGGGAAGCGCGCTGATGGGTTATCTCGTCGATCGCTCGATCCTCACACTGGTCGCGTTCTCCGTCATCGCGCAGCTCGCGGCGATTCCGTTCTTCGCGGGCGCGCGCACTCAGGAGCCGAGCTTACACTGACTCTCTGACTGCGGGACGGGATATGACGCCGAGCCGAGCGTTTCGACGAAATCCCACTGGTTCTGCATCGCCTTCTCAGCTCTGCCTCGCAAGAAATAATATGGCTTGATGACCTGGTGATCGAATCCACGGATCGTTTCGCGGCCGGTCGGACCGGCGTAGGTGTAGCCTTGTAGCGCTTTCGCCGCCGCAAGCGGATCGATTGACTTTGCGCGCTCCATGCCGGAAAGTGCGAGCTTCGCCTCGATGTAGGCGCTCGCACCGACGTAGCCCATCGGCTCACCGTAGGCCTTTAGGTACGGTTCGCTGGCCTTGCGCGTCTCGGGCGTTGCGTCGTGCCAGTATTGGCAGCCGACATACAAATCATCCATCGCAGCCGGACCGATGCCTTGATAATCGAGCAGACCGCCGCTCCACACATAGAGAAGTTTAGCAGTGTTCTTGACGCCGAATTCTTGCGCCGTCTTGATCGTCTTGATTGCGTCGCCGCCGAAGTTGAGGAGCGCGATTACGTCGGGTTTCGACGCTATGGCAGCCGTGACGATCGACGAGTATTCGGTCGCACCCAGCGGATGATATGCATTTCCGATGACGTCGAGATTGTGTTCTTTTGCGACGTCGCGCACGTTGCGCAACAGCGAATCGCCGAAAACGTACGACGGCGTAATTGTGTACCAGCGCTTGGCTTTTGGAAAGCGCTTGATGAACGGATACATCGTGGCACGAACGGCGCCATACGTCGGAACAGCCCAACGGAACGTGTAGGGATTGCAGGCACTGCCTGTGACTTCATCGGCGCCGACGCTCGTCAGAAACATCGCGTGCTTCATTCCGCAGATTTGCTCGATTGCAAGCCCGACCGAGCTGGACGCGACGCCGACAAAGTACTTTGCGTTCTCGTGATCGATCGCGTCACTCACTTGTTGGACGCCGACACCCGGATTCGTTTGATCGTCGCGGATGATGTAACGAATCTCGTGACCGAGCGTCTTGCCGCCGGCTTCCGAAAGGGCGAGCTTTATCCCACGGTCGGTATCGCGCCCGAAGACGGCGTAGGCTCCCGTTTGCGAGAAGATGCCGCAAAGCGTGACGTCCGCTTCTGCAGCGCTCGCGCGACCGAGCGGTGCCGCGAGCGTTGCGGTGACGCTGGCTCCGAGCTTCAGCACATCGCGCCGCGTGAGATGTTGTCGCATGAACCCTCCCTTTCGGACGCCTTTATCCCACGCCGAGATAGTTCGCCTGCAGGTCCGCGCGTGTTCCGAGTTCATCGGCGCCTCCGGCGTAAACGAGCTCGCCGGTCTCCAAAATGTAGACGTGCGACGCCAAGTGCAGCGCGATGGAGACGTCCTGCTCGACGAGTAAGATGCTCAAGCCCTCGGAACGCATTCGCTGAACCGAGTCGATGACCGCGTCGACGATCACCGGAGCAAGTCCCTGCGATGGCTCGTCGAGCAGCAGTAGCTTCGGACCCGTTACGAGCGCGCGTGCGATCGCAAGCATTTGCTGCTCGCCGCCCGAGAGAAAGCGCCCGCGCCGGGAACGCAATGCGCACAGCTGCGGAAAGAGCTCGAAGATGCGTGCGGCGGGCCACTGCGTGTTCGTGTGTTGCGAGATACGGAGATGTTCGTCGACGGTGAGCTCCGAGAAAACGCGGCGTTCTTCGGGAACGTATGCAATGCCCAAGCGATTGATCTTGTGCGGCGTGCGGTGGTCGATGCGGGTGCCGTCGAACGCAATTTCGCCGCTTCGCGGGTGCACGAGTCCCATGATCGTTTTGAGCGTGGTGCTCTTGCCGGCGCCGTTGCGGCCCAGCAGCGCGACGACCGATCCATCCGGTACCTCAAGCGACAGATTCCGCACGACGGTTAGGTCGGCGTATCCGGCATCGACACCTCGCACAACGAGACTCATGGCGTCCGATTCCCCAAGTACGCCGCGCGAACGCGCTCGTCGCCGCGGATTTGTTCCGGAGTTCCACGGGCCAGAACGCTGCCGAAATTCATGACGGTGATCTCGTCGGAAAGTTCCATCACCAGGTGCATGTTGTGTTCGATCAATACGATCGTGTAATGTGCCGAGAACGCCCGAATTCGCGCGAGCAATGCGCGCGCGTCCTCTCCGGAGAGCCCTTGCGACGGCTCATCGAGCAGCAGCAACACCGGCTCGGTTGCGAGCGCGATCGCAATTTCGAGCAATCGCTGGTCGCCGCCCGCGAGCTCGCCCGCACGGCGCTCCGCAAGATGCTCGAGGCCTAGCTCCGCGAGCACGGCGTGAGCTTTTGCGGTGACGGCCGAAAGGCGCTTCGCCGAAGACCAGAGTCCGAAGCTCGCGTGCGTCCGCGATTGGGCCGCGATGCGAACGTTCTCGAAGGCGCTCAAGTTGCGAAAGACGTTGGTGCGCTGAAAGCTTCGTCCGATCCCGAGATGCGAGCGCTCGCGCACGTCAAGACGCGTGATCTCACGATCTTCGAACGCGATAGCGCCGCTGCTCGGCGCCATGTCGCCTGCCAGAAGATTGAAGAGGGTCGTCTTTCCCGCACCATTCGGACCGATGATCGCGTGAAGCGTCCCCTTACGCACGTCAAGGTCGACACCGTCAACCGCAACGGTTCCACCGAACCGCTTGGTGAGACTACGCGCGCTTAACATGCAACAACTGCACGACACCGCCGCGCATTACCATGACGACCGTACAAAACAGAAGGCCGAGTATGAGCGGCCAGTGCGCCCAGACGTGACTGAGCCTGTCGGAGAGCAGCGTAAAGATCCCGGCGCCGGCGATCGCGCCGTATGGCGAACCGATTCCGCCCAGGATGCCCATCACGACGATGTTCGTTGACGTCGTGAAGTCGACGACTTCCAGCGGTACGAAACCGTAGAGCATCGCGTAGAGTGCGCCGCCGATCCCCGTGATCGCACCTGAAATCACGAACGCCGATACTTTGAAACGGCGCGTATCGTAGCCGATCGCGCGGGCGCGCGCTTCGTTCTCGCGAATCGCGCGCAGCACGTGGCCGAAGGGCGCATCGACGACTCGCAAGAGCGCGTAAAACACGATCAGGAAAACGGCGCCGGTGAAATAGTAGTAGGCGACGTTGCTGCTCAAGTCGAGGCCGAACAGCGTGGGGCGAACGATGCCGCGCAATCCGTTGTCGCCGCCGGTGATGTCGCGCAGCTGGAACGCGAGATAGTACGCCAGCTCGTTGAACGCGAAGGTCAGCATCACCGCGTACACACCGGCGCCCTGGCTTGCAAGCAAACCAACGATCGCGGCGCCGGCCGCACCGCACAACGCAGCGAGTGCGAGCGCAAGCAGGATCGGAACGTGAGCGACGTGGACGAGCAGCAGTCCGGCGGCATACGCGCCGAGGCCGTTGAACACGGCCTGCCCGAACGAGAGAAAACCCAGCTCGCCGAGCAGCAAATTGAACGCGGCTGCCATGAGTCCGAAGATCAGCGCTTGCGCAAGCAGGTCCGGATAGTGCACGACTAGCGGCGCAAGCACGATCAGCGCAACCAGGATTGCGAACGGTAGTCGCCTTGCGTTCATCGCCTTCCGAAAAGTCCTTGCGGCCGCACGAGCAGCACAACGGCCATCGCAACGAAGATCGCGACTTCGTCCGCGGCCGGAAAGACGATCGACATCAGCGATTGCACGAGCCCGACGAGAATGCCGGCGACGACAGCCCCCGCAAACGAACCGAGTCCTCCGATCACGACGACGACGAACGAAAGTGCGTTGAGCTCGTTGCCCATCGCGGGTTGACCGCCGCGAAGCGGCAAGATCAGCGCGCCGGCGATCGCTGCAAGTGCGACACCAATCCCGAAAACAAGCGTGAAGAGTCGCTGAACGTCATAGCCGATCGCATCGACCATCTCGGGATCTTCGATGCCCGCGCGAATGACGGCGCCGAGCTTGGTGCGTTCGAGAACGATCCAAACTGCCGCGATCAACAGCGCTGCGACCACCGCAAGAAAAACGCGGTAGTACGGAAACGAGATGATGCCGAGCGCGATGCCGCCGGTCAGTCCACGCGGAACCTCGACGCTGAGGGGATTCGGTCCCCAGATCAGCACGATCGATTCTTGCACGATCAGCACGAGGCCGAGCGTGAAAAGAATCTGATACGTGTGTCCGGCACGCGCGAGTCGCCGTATAAACAAGGCGTCGATTATGATTCCGACGAGTCCTACGGCGAGCGGCGCAGCAAGCAACGCCAGCGGGAAGCCCGCATGCGTCATTGCCGTATACGCGACATATGCACCCAGCGCATAAAACGCGCCGTGCGCAAAATTCGGGATGTCGAGCATCCCGAAGATCAGCGTGAGCCCGGCTGCAACGAGCGCGTAGATCACGCCCAGAACGATGCCGTTCAGAATCTCGATTGCGACGAGCGAGGGCTCCACGGTTCTAGGCTCTACGACGTCGCGCCGAGGCTGACCCCGAAGGCATCGGCCACGGCCGCGCCAGGACACCGACGAACGTAATCGCAAGCGTCGCGGCCCCGGCGACCTCGAACATCACATTCGTCCCCGCGTGTTCACATATCCAGCCGACGAGCAACGATCCGATCGGGCCGGATGCCAGAAAGAGATATGAATAGAGTCCAGCGATCCGGCCCTGTAAGAATTCCGGCGTCGCGAGCTGCACGAGCGCATTGGTCGTCGCGGTGTACGTCGTGTAGAAGATGCCCATGAAGAAGAGCGATACTCCGACGAGGACCGTATTCGTTTGCGGCGCGACGACGAATTGCATTGCGCCGAAGCCGGCAGCCGCGGCGAGCAATACGATCGGTCCCGATCTCGCGCGCGCAGCAGTAAACAGTGCGCCGACAAGCGCCCCGAAACCGAAGCATGCAGTAATGAATCCGTAAACTTCGGCGCCGCCATGAAGCGTTTGCCGGGCGAGGATCGGGAGCAGAACGTTGAAATTGATCGCCGTCAACGAGATGACGAAGAGCATCGTTAGCGCAATTGCGATCGTCTTGCGCCGTCGCGCGTAGCGTAAACCCTCGACGATCGCAGCTCGGAACGACCTAACTTGCGCCGGACGACGCGCGCGCGTATGAAACTCGGAGCGCCGCATCATGGCGAGTGCGACGATTACCGGAATGAAGCTGAGTGCGTTCAGCGCAAAGCACGCGGCGGTGCCTACCGCGGCGATCAACACGCCGGCGATCGCCGGGCCGATGATCCGCGTCGCGTTGTTCAGACTCGAATTGAGCGCGATCGCGTTTGCAAGCTCGCGGCGTCCGACGATTTGTACCATCAGCGCTTGGCGGCTCGGATTGTTGAGCACGAGCACCGTTCCGCGCACGGCCGCGAGCAGGTCGACGACCCAGAGGCGGTCGACGTGCAGCATCACGATGAGTGCAAGCGCCGCCGCGGCGAGTGCCATCGCGCTCTGCGTCACGATCATCGTGCGCTTGCGATCGAGACGGTCGGCGAGCGCGCCGCCGAAGAGCCCCAGCAGCGCGTACGGTCCGTAAAGCGCAAAGCCCATGACGCCGACGGCCTGTGCCGAATGCGTGAGATCCAGCACGAGCCAGGCTTGCGCTGCGTTTTGCAGCCACGTGCCGATCTGCGAGATCAGCTGGCCGTAGAAGTAAAGCCTATAGTTTCGGTGTCGTTGAAGGCTCGCAAAGGTCGCGGTCAGAGCCGACGGGACGCGCACTCATGCGTAAGCGTCTACATGCGTTCCCAGACCCTCTTGGACGGCGGAGACGGCAGGCGCCGGTCGTGGCGCGCTCGCGACGGCTTGCACGGGGGCGGCCCAACTAGCCGCCGAGGCTCCGGTTCAGGAACTTACTGCTGCGATGCTCATGGTGAGAGGGTAGTACGCGCGTCGTCCGAGGGATGTAGGTTAGCTTACAAAGCGGCGGTGAGCAGCCTTACCGACGCCGGGGTGATTCGAGCGTAGTCTACCTGCGGACGATACGTTCCAACACTTTTTTCGGAAGGATTGCTATGTTTGCCAAATTTCTCGTGGCGCCGGTGCTGGCGCTCGGCATTGCCTGCCTCGCCGCGCCCGCAGTAGGTGTAGCGCAGCAGAGCATGAGCTCCATGCATTCGATGGCGGGTTGCACGCCGGAAGCGATGCATGCGGCTGTTTCCAAGATGGGCACTCAAATGTCGTCGATGGAGAGCACCGGCGATATGGACAAGGACTACGCTCACGCCATGATGGCGATGGCGAAGGGCCAGCGCGATCTGAGCGCGTGGGAAATGAAGTGCGGCAAAGATTCGAAGACCATGAAGATGGCCAAAGATTCAATGCATGGTGCGGATTCCCAATACAAAGCCTGGGGCGGAATTTTCGGCGGAGCCTAGTCCTTAAGTGATCCGGACATCCCGGCGACGTAATATTCTGCAAAGAAGAAGTACGCTAAGAGCGCCGGGATGATCCCGATCAATGCACCGGCCATCAATTGGCCCCACTGAAATACGTCGCCGCTGATCAGTTCCGACGTCATCCCGACCGAGACGGTTTTGTTCTCGGGCGACGACATGTAGACGAGCGCGTACAGATATTCGTTCCACGACAACGTGAACGAGAAGATAGCGGTCGTGATAATCCCGGGTACCGCGATCGGGAGGATGATCCGCCACATGATCATGAGATTGCTCGCGCCGTCGACGCGCGCGGCTTCCTCGAGCTCACGCGGAATCGACTTCAGAAATCCGATCAGCACCCACGTGCAGAACGGGATCAAGAACGTCGCGTAGATCGGGATCAGCGCCCACAGCTTGTCGAACCAGTGGAGCTGGATTAGAACGGTCGCAAGCGGGATGAACAAGATCGCGGGCGGGACGATGTACGCAAGAAAAATTGCGGTGCCGAAGGCCTGACTTCCCGGGAAGCGTAGGCGGATGATTGCGTATGCAGTGATATAGGAGACCGAAACGCTGAGCAGCATCGCTCCGATCGAGAGAGCCAGCGTGTTACCGAACCACGTAAGATAGCGCGTCTGGGTTAGCAGATTGACGACGTGCTCGAGCGTCCAGTGATAGATCAGAAACGGGTTGGGCGTAACCAGCAGCTCCTGATTTATCTTGAACGTAGTCGCGAGCATCCAGTAGAACGGCAGTAGCAAAAAGACCGCGTAGAATGCCAGCGGCACGTAAATCCGCAGCGCGCGTACGCGGTTCATGCGGTCGCCCGCTCCTCACGGACCGAGCGCACGACGAACCAGGCAAAGAAGATCATGAAGATGATCGGCGAGATCGCAACGGCGGCGCCTTGTCCGAGCGATCCTCCGGTGATCGCGCGTTGATATGCGAGCGTGGTAAAGACTTGCGTTGCATCCGTCGGACCACCGCGCGTGATCGTCCAGATCAACTGAAAATCGGTCAGCGTGAAGATCGCGGAGAACGACACCAAAATCGTCGTCACCGGCAAGAGCAGCGGCCACGTAATCCGCCAGAACGATTGCCAAGCCGATGCGCCGTCGATGGCAGCCGCCTCGAGCAAGTCCTTATTGATGCCTTGCAAGCCGGCCAGATATCCGATCGCAAAGTACGGAAGTCCACGCCAGATGTTCACGACGATCACCGAAATCTGAGCGTGCGTCGGCGAACCGACGAAATTGATCGGCGCATGGATGAGGTGGATTTTCATCAGCAGCCAGCTGATGGCGCTAAACTGCGGATCGAAGAGCCACAGCCAAGCCAAGGCGCTGAGAACCGTCGGCGCGACGTACGGCATCAACATCATTGCGCGGGCAATACGATAGCCGGCGAACTTCTGGTTCACGATCAGCGCCAGGATTAGTCCGAGACTGACTTTTCCGATCTCTGCGAAGAACGTGTAGGCTATTGAGAACATCGCCGCACCGCGATACGTCGGATCGGAGATGAGGTCGATGTAGTTCTGAAATCCTACGAACTGGCCGGGCGATCCGAGCACCGTGTTCGTCAGGCTCAACCAAACGCCGAGGAACAGTGGATATGCGAGCAGGCCGCCCAAAATTAGGACGGCCGGCACGATGAGGATGAGCCCGAGAACGGGCGGCGAGTCGAGACGCCGGAGCAGAGGGGCTAGGCCGATTTATAGATTTGCGTGAGTCGGTTTTCGGCTTTTTGCATAGCAGCGCGCGGCGCCATCTTGTTGATGCAGACGTCGGCGTACATGTCGATCAGCACGAACTGATCCGTAGCTTGGGCTGCGGCGCGTCCGGGGACTCCTGGCCAGCCGTCGAAGCGCGCGCCGTCGAGTACGTCGCGGTACGGCGTGACGTTCGGATCCGAGGTCCAAACCGGAAGCTTCGAAAACCCGCGATAGGCGGGCGTGATATAGCCGATCATGTCGGTCACCCACTTACCTGCCTGCTCCCGATCGAGCATGAACCGCAAGTATTCCTTAGCAGCGTTCGGATATTTGCTGTACTTCCAAATGTAGGCGTGCGTGAACGTGCTAAATTGCGTGCGCTGCTTGATCGGACCCAGCGGCGGAAGCGCGTTGTACGTCACAGGGAAGAGTTTCGGATACTGCGCTTTGGCGACGTACCAGATGCTGATGCCGTTCATCGTTAGTGAAATTTGGCCGGCGAGGAATGCCTGGTTGTTGTTTGCATCGCCCCACGATGCGACGCCGTCGATCATCGTCTCGAAGAGCTGCTGCGCGTATTCGATCGATGACAGCGTCTCGGCGGAAACGATCGCCGGCGAGTTGTCGGCGTTCACTTGACGCCCGCCGTGTCCCCACAGGTTCCAATGCGACCAGCCCTGACTGTCGCCGACGGCATGGCCGAGCGAGAAGCCGCACGGGTGTGCCTGTTTCTTCATCGCGCGTGCAAGGGCGAGCATTCCGTCCATGTCGGTAGGGAAACTCTGAAAGCCGGCTTGCTCCATCCAGTCCTTGCGATACGCCATGGCATTGCCGGGGACGCCGATCGGAACGCTGATCCAACGCTTGAGCGTGTCATGGTAACAATACGAACGCGCGACCGGGTAAACGTAACCTGATTTCTTTTGAATGTAATCGACGAGATCGCCGACATCGACCAGCTTATCCGGATACAGATACGCGTCGCTGTTCCAGCCCATGATGAGATCGGGCCCGGAGTTGATCTGCGCGGCGAGTGCGGCTTTCGGCGAAACATCCGGCCAATTCAGCCACTGAATTTGCACCGGGACGCCGGTCAGCTCCGTAAACTTCTTGGTGTTCTCTTCCCACGCCGTGCGATCGCCCTTGACGAACTCCGTCCAACGCAAGAGCTGCAGCTGTGCGCCCTTTTCGGGTTTGAATGGTGAAGCCTCGGCGGCCGCGATTGCTTCCGCGGGAAGACCGGTTGCGGTTGCTGCCCCGATACCGGCAGCGGAAAGTTCGAGAAACGTCCGTCGGTCAAGACGCGCCATGAAAGCCCCTCCTTCAAACAGCGGACGAAAGCTGTTCCTAGTCGCTCGACCAGACCCTTTCGGCGCCAACGTATGTTGCTCTGATCGGAATCGAAGCAATGCGCGAAGGCGCGACCGTCAGCGGATCGTCTTCGAGCAAAACGAAGTCGGCGAGATACCCGGGCGCGAGCCGGCCTTTGATTCCGAGGTCTCCGGCGGCCTCCGCAGAGCCCAGCGTGTAGATTGCAAGCGCCTCCTGTGGGCTGACGCACTGGTTCACGCCGAGCTCCGGGCCGTCGTCGGCGCGCCGCGTCACCATGCTCTGCATGCCGTAGAGCGGCTCGAACGGTCCGCACGGATAATCGCTCGATCCGGCAACGGTAATCCCCTCGCGCAGAAACCAGCTGTGCGCGAACATGCGCTCCAGCCGTTTTTCGCCGTACCATTCGATCAGCTTGCTGCCGTGATACGCGACGTAGCCCGCGAACGGGATGGCACAGGCGTCCAAGCGCTTGATGCGCTGGAGAATTTCTTCGTTTATGACGCTGCAGTGTTCGATGCGATGCCGCAGTCCGGGCCGCGGAAATTCGTTCGCCGCGTCTTCGAACGCGCCGAGCAGTATGTCGAGCGCGCGGTCGCCGTTGCAGTGGACGCATAGTCTGTTTCCGTCGGACTGACTGCGCCGCACGATCTCGCGCAGCTCATCGGTCGGCGTGGTCTGCATTCCGTAGTAGTCGGTACCTTCGAACGGCTCGGCCAAGAGACAGGTCCGACCTCCGATCGCGCCGTCGACGAACGATTTTATCCCTCCGATCCGCAGACGTGTGTTTCCGAAGCCGGTGCGAACGCCCAGGGCGTGCAGCTTCTCGTAGTGATCGACGGCCAGCATCGCATTGAGCCGCAGCTTGAGATCGCCGAGACGCTCGGCTTCCGCAAAGAGCGCGATGTCGGCGGGACCGCAAAGCGCATCGCCCATCGACGTTATCCCTGCGGCGAGGAACATCGTTTGCGCGCGATTGAGCCCGTGTAATCGTTCGGCGTCAGTGCTGGGCGGTGCGACGCTTTTCTCTCCGTGCGCGACCGAGGGATACGCGAAGTTGAAGATTGCTTGCTCGTAGAGGACGCCGTTCAGTTTTCCGGCGGCGTCGCGTCCAAATGCGCCGCCGTCCGGAGGTTGAGTCTCTTCATTGATGCCGCCGAGCGCAAGCGCACGCGAATTCGCAACGCCCCAGTGCCCCGCGACCTGCAAAACGAGCACCGGATGATCGGGCGCGACTTCATCGAGATCCGCGCGCGTGAGTAGCCGGCCCTCGACCATCTTCGCGTCGTCGTAGCGGCTGCCGCGAATCCATTCCGAAGTCGGGCGAACGGCGGCTTCGCTTCGGATGCGCGCTTTGATCTCGGCGAGTGAGTGAACGGACTTGATTGAGAAGTCGAGGTGCAAGAGATCCTCGGCCGCCATTGCGAGGTGCGCGTGAGCGTCGTTGAATCCCGGAACGACGACGCCGTCGAGCTCGACGATCTCGGCGCGCGGATAACGGTCTTGCAAGAGCATGAAGCCGCCCGAGTCGATGATCCACTCACCGAACGTTGCGAAAGCCTCCGGTTCAATGCGGCGGTCTTGCGCCACGATCCGGCGCGCTCCGAATATGCGAAGCCGGTTCGAGCTCACCAGCGCGTAATAACGACCTTTTGCTGCGTGTAAAAGGCGACGCCGTCTTTGCCGTGCATCCGCATGTCGCCGAAGATCGATTCTTTGATGCCGCCGAACGGGAAGAACGCCATCGGTGCTGCGACGCCGACGTTGATGCCGACCATCCCGGCCGCAATCGAATGCGCGAACGTCTGAGCTGCAGCGCCGCTTTGCGTAAAGATCGACGACGCGTTGCCGTAGGCCGAGCGGTTCGCGAGTTCGATTGCGGCCTCGAGCGTCGGAACGCGCACGATCGAAAGAACCGGACCAAAGATTTCGTCACGCGCAAGCGGCGATGTAGGATCGACACGGTCGAAGATGGTCGGACCGACGAAGCTGCCTTCGGACGGAACGTTCTTACGGCCGTCGGCGACGAGGTCGCTCGTGCGCAGTCCGTTCTCGATGTAGCCGACGATGCGCGTGCGGGCTTGCTCCGAGATAACAGGTCCCATCTGCGCGCCGTCGGTTTCCCAGGCCGCGACTTTCATCTTTGATGTGGCATTTTGCAACATCGGAACGAGTTTGTCGCCGGCTTCGCCGACGGCGATCACGACCGACCCCGCCAAGCAGCGCTCGCCGGCCGCGCCGAACGCGGAGCCGAGAATTCCGTCGAGCGTGGCGTCGTTGACGCCGTCGGGCATCACGATCAAGAAATTCTTCGCGCCGCCGAGCGCCGTGACGCGCTTGTGATGCTCGACTGCAAGGGATTGCACGCGTCGCGCGATCGCCGAGCTTCCGACAAACGAAACGGCAGCCGTCAACTCGTGCTTGATCAACGCTTCGACGACGTCGGCGTCGCCGTGCACGACTTGCAGCACGTCTTCGGGGAAACCGCACTGATTGAAGAAGTGTAGAAGGCGTTCGGCCGAGAGCGGAGTTTGCGGCGACGGTTTGATGATAAACGTATTGCCGGCTGCGATTGCAATCGGGAACATCCACGCCGGGATCATCGTTGGGAAATTGAAGGGCGTGACGCCGACGCAGACGCCGAGTGGTTGACGAATCGTGTTCGAGTCGATTCCGCGCGCGATTCCTTCGAGCGAATCCCCCATGAGCAGCGACGGCATCCCGCACGCGAACTCGACGCACTCGATTCCGCGCCGCACCTCGCCGCGGGCATCCGCAAACATCTTTCCGTTTTCGTTGGCAACGAGCGTCGCAAGCTCGTCCAGATGCTCATCGAGGAGCACCTGGAGTTTAAAGAAGCGACGCGTGCGCTCGACGACCGGGATCTGGCTCCAAGACGAAAACGCTTCGGCCGCTTTGCGAACGGCGCGGTCGACTGCGGGAGCGTCAGCTCGGCTGACGCGCCCGAGCTCTTTGCCGTTCGCGGGATTGGTGACGACGATTTCATTGCTCGCCACGCTCGTGGCGGAGCTCATGCGCTTGCGAGTGCTTTTTCGAGATCGCCGAGCGCACCGTCGAGTGCTTCGAAGCCTCGCGCGAGCTCGGATGGCTCGATCGTGAGCGGCGGCGCGATGGCGGCGAAGTTGTAGCGCACCAGCACCCACGCGCCGCGTTGGCGCAAGCCGGAGTTGAAGGCCGCCATTGCGCTCGGCTGCGAGCTCTGCCACGGCACGACCGGTTCGCGCGTGGTGCGATCCTTGACCAGCTCGAGAGCGAAGAACGCACCAACGCCGCGCACCTCGCCGATCGATTTGTGCTTGCGGGCCAGTTCGTCGAGGCCTTTGCGCAGCGGACCCTCGAGCGCCGCGGCTCTCTCGAAGACGTTTTCGTCGCGATATGCACCGAGCGTTGCAAGGCCGGCCGCCATTGCCAGCGGATGACCCGAATACGTATGTCCGGCCCAGAGGACATTGTTGTCGAAGTGTTTGGCAAGCTCTTCGCGCAAAATCACGCCGCCCAGCGGTACGTACGCCGAGGTGACGCCTTTTGCAAAGACGATCGCATCGGGCATCACGCCGAAGGTGTGGGCGGCGAACGCTCTACCGGTTCGTCCGAAGCCGGTCATGACTTCATCGAAGATCAGCGCGATGCCGTACTTATCGCAAATCTTGCGCAGGCCGGCGAGATAGCCGTCGGGATAAACGATGATGCCGTTGCTGCCGACGACGGGTTCGATCAAAATCGCGGCGACGCGCTGTGGATCTTCGTATCCGAGAATCAGCTCGAGATGTTCGAGCGCGCGCTGCGTTTCTTCTTTCGGATCGTTCGTCGAGAACGGACTGCGATACGGATACGGCGCGAAGAAACGCACGACACCTGGGACGCCCGGTTCGGCGGCCCAGCGGCGGCTCTCGCCGGTCAGCGAACCCGCTCCGGCAGTCGAACCGTGAAAGGAACGGTAGGCGCTCAGAATTTTGTTGCGGCCCAGGGCGAGCCGCATGATCTTGCTGACGTCGTCGATAGCATCGGCGCCGCCCGTCGTGAAAAGGACGCGGCCGCCATTCGGCCATCCGACCATCTCGACGAGCCGCTCGGCGAGCTCCGCACGCTTATCGTTCGCCCAGCTCGGCGGTGCGAAGGCGACGCGCTCGGCTTGTTCTTTGATCGCCTCGATGACATGCGTGTTTCCATGCCCGAGGTTGACGGCGACAAGGCCGGCAGTCATGTCGATGTACTCTTTGCCGTCGACGTCATAGAGCGTCGAGCCGCGCGCTCGCACGATAACAGGCGGTTGCGCGCCTTTTTGGGCGACCCAAGGGGATAGGACGAAGCGAGCGTGCTTTTGCGAGATCGATTCCGACGACGTGGCGAGCATGGGGACCTCCAGGACTGCGCAGTTTCGCCTCCGCAGGCCCGGGCCACTCTCCTGGCCGTAAGGCCAAAGCGGCCTGCGAGGGGTTGCACGAACGCCGGTGCGGCATGCAAGGGCTTTTTGGGGTTTTTGACGAGTTCGCCGACGAACGCGGGCAGCCGTGGCCGCATTATGACGCGCTCGCCCAATCGCTCTCGGCGATCGCTGAGGCTGATATCGGTCATCGGCTCGCACAGATCGATTCGGCCCTCTTACAGCGCGGCGTTACATTCACGGTCTATTCGGATGCGCGCGGAACCGAGCGCGTGCTCCCCTTCGATCCATTGCCGCGCATCATTCCTGCAAGTGAATGGGCGCATATCGCAGCCGGGATCGAACAGCGCGTTCGCGCGCTCAACGCCTTCCTTTATGACATCTATCACGAACAGCGCATCGTCCTCGCGCGCAAGATTCCGGCGGAGATCGTCTTCTCGTCGAAATTCTATACTCGTGAGATGATCGGGATCGAGCCGCAAGGAGGCGTCTATATTCACGTTTCGGGGATCGACTTGATCCGCGACGGCTCCGGCGAATATCTCGTACTCGAGGACAATCTGCGTACGCCTTCGGGTGTAGCCTACGTTCTCGAAAATCGCGAGATCCTCAAGCGCACGTTTCCACAGTTTTTCCGCGATTACACGCCGCTGCCCGTTGACGATTACCCTGCGCGATTGCGCGCCGCGCTTACGAACGTAGCGCCGGCCGGCATCGAGGATCCGACGATCGTAATCTTGACGCCGGGCATTCACAATTCGGCGTATTTCGAACACGCATTGCTGGCCCGCCGGATGGGCGTCGAGCTCGTCGAGGGTCAGGATCTCGTCGTCCACGACAACATCGTGTACATGAAGACGACAAAGGGTCTGGCGCGCGTCGACGTCATCTACCGCCGGGTCGACGACGACTTTTTAGATCCGCTGTATTTCCGTCCGGATTCGGCGCTCGGTGCGGCGGGGATCTTCGACTCGTATCGCGCCGGGAACGTCACGCTCGCAAACGCCGTCGGTACCGGCGTCGCCGACGATAAAGCGGTTTATCCGCACGTTCCGGAAATGATCCGCTATTATTTGGGCGAGGAGCCGCTGCTCCCAAACGTGCACACCTTCGATCTTACAATAGATACTCAGCGCCGGCACGTGATCGAGAATCTCGAACGGCTCGTCGTCAAGCGCACCGCAGCATCCGGCGGCTACGGGATGTTGATCGGACCCGCGTCGACGCGATCCGAGCGTGAAGTTTTTGCGGAAGCCATCGAAGCGCATCCGCGCGACTTCATTGCGCAGCCGGTCATAGAGCTCTCGTCGCACCCAACGTTGATCGAAAGCGAGATCGCGCCACGGCGCGTCGATCTGCGGCCCTTCGTCTTATACGGGCGGACGATCGATTGTCCACCAGCGGCGCTGACGCGCGTCGCGCTCGAAGCCGGTTCGCTGGTCGTGAATTCGTCGCAAGGCGGCGGCAGCAAGGACACGTGGATTCTATGTTGAGCCGCGTCGCCGAATCGCTGTGGTGGTTGAGCCGGAATCTCGAACGTGCGGAGACGCTGGCGCGCATTCTCGACGTCAACTATTCGCGAACGATGGATCGCTATAGCGGCCGCGAGTCGCTGCGGCATTGGAAAGTCGTGCTGGACGTGGCAGGGATGCAGACCGATTTGGATCTCATTCCGGAAGCAAGCGTCCCAGCGACAGCACTCCATTATTGTACGTTTTCGCGCGAAAACCGCACGTCGATTGTTTCGTGCGTCCAAATCGCGCGCTCGAATGCGCTCTACGTCCGTTCCGAGCTTTCCAGCGAGATGTGGGAAGCGATCAACGGATTGTATCTCTTCGTCGAAGCGTCGTCACCGAAGACCCTCGCGCGCGAAGGTCCGTCGTCGTTTCTGAGGCACGTCCGTGACGTCGCGCAAGCGCTCGGCGGCATCATCGATGCAACGCTCGTCCGCGACGAGCTGTGGGATTTCTTACACATGGGCCAACACTTCGAACGCGCCTACGTCACGAGTCGCGTCTTGCGGGCTCAAGCCGGAAGCGATCTCGCCAGCGAAGTTCAAACCGTCTTGCAGATGTGCTGCGCGAGTGAGCCATTCGCGCGCCTCCCGCACTCGATTCCGGAGCCGGATCGCGTGATCGCCTTCCTGTTGCTCGACGCTACGTTTCCGCGCTCGGTTCGCTACGCACTGCGTGAGGTCGACGGCTCGCTACACCGTGTCTCGGGGACGCTGGCGGGGACGTTCAGCAACGACGCGGAGCGCGTCTTGGGACGTTTGCTCGCGATGCTTGATTTCGCGCACGCCGGCGAGATTGCAAGCGAAGGCGTCGCAGGTTTTGCGCAGGTCATATGCCGCCGGCTCGACGAGCTCTCGTCGGCGACCGAGCGAATCTATTTCCCGCGCATTCCGGTGGCGGTGTAGTGCAGTTCACGATCCGTCATCAAACGACGTACCGCTACGCGGGGCCGATTCACGAAAGCTATACGGTCTGTCACTTGCAGCCGTTCAGCGACGTCGAGCAGTATTGCACGCAGTTCGAGCTCAACAGCGTTCCGCGCACAAAAGTCTTCTCGTATAAGGATCGTTTCGGCAATCGAGTGCATCATTTTTCCGTTGTCCCGGAGCATGCGCTGCTCGCGATTTCGACCCGCTCGACGGTCGTTACGGCGCGGACCGAAAATGCGGCGCAGGCTTCGGCCGATGCATCGCGGCGCGCGTTGCTGGCCGACGCGCAGTTGGTGTCACTGTACGATTTTCTGCAGCCGAGCCCACTCATAGAGTTCGGACCCGATCTCGCCGCGCTTTCCGGCGACATCGGTGAGCCGTCGGAAGACCTGCTCGACTGGTACCTTCACGCGGGAACGTATATCAAAGAGAATTTCGAATATGTGAAGCGTGCGACCAACGTACGCACCACCGTTGCGGAGTCTGTCCGCTTGCGCGCCGGCGTCTGTCAGGATTTCGCCCATGTACTGATTGCGCTATGCCGGCACAACGCGATTCCCGCGCGTTACGTCAGCGGCTACATCTTCAGCGGACAGGCCGATTCGGTGCTCGGCGCGGAAGCTTCGCATGCCTGGTGCGAAGCGTATCTTCCGCCTTTAGGTTGGGTCGGGTACGATCCGACGAACGCGAAGCTGGTCAACGACTTCTTCGTCAAGATCGCGATCGGCCGCGACTATCGCGACGTCAGTCCGGTTCGCGGCGTGTACAAGGGTCTCGCGCAAAGCACGATGTCCGTCAACGTCGCGATGGACGAGCTTTACGATGCTGCCCGTGAGGTCGAGCTTGAGGCACTTTACGAGCAACAACAACAGCAGCAGTAGTTAGCGCGACGAAAATGTTCTATGCTCGATCGCCAAGCCCGGTAGAATCGCAAGCTCGACGTCGTCGCTGAGCGAGCGCTCGGGGCCCGCACGAAGCTCGCGAGGCAGTGATGCGGGATCGATCGAGACGGTTGCGTCTTGCGGGATTGGTTGCCGCGGGAAGAAGAACGTGCCGTCCGCGTTCGTTTGTACGGCGAGATCGCCTGGCTCGATGAGCACCGTAATTCCAGCCAGTGAAAAGTCCGAAGGCACGATTGCGGCGGGTGCGAGCGTGAGGTGACCCTTGATCGCCTGCTCGGGATAGAGCGAAAGCGAAACCGTGTCGCCCGGGGCTTCGACCGTAACGGCGGTTTCCTGCGAGCCTTCGGTTCCGTCGAGGCTCTCGGCCGAAAAACGATGCGGGCCTTTGGTGACTTGAATCGTAAACGCCGACGTCGCGCGCGTTCCGGCCGGCGTTCCGTCGACGAAGACGCGCACGGGGCGCGCCCAGGGGCCTTGGAGGCGAACGTTCGCGGGGACCATCGGTTCGGTCGCTCCACGGCGCCGACCGATCGTGGCGGCGAGGCCGAGATGCAGGCGATACGGACCGGATGCGGATGGACGCAGCGTCCCTTCAACCGAGAGCATGTGGCTTATGGGAATCGAGAGGCCGGCGATCGGACCGGCTTTACCGCCGCTCGGAAAGCCGACGCCCGTAACGAGATTCAAACCTGGACGATTCGTGCGCGCTTCAACGTATGATTCGGAGTCGCCGAGCGAGCTATATGATTGCGCGTCGATCGTGATCGCCGGAAAATAGTACGTGCCCTCGAGTCCGCTGGCGCGCGAAACACCGGGAACGGTATAGCCTTGCACGTCGGCGTTCGTCGTATGGTATGCCAGCGAACCGGAGATCTCGTGATTTGTTGCGGTGACGCCGGCAACGAAGTTTTGCGAATGCGTCGAGATACCGACAAACGGGCCGAGCGGCGACTGAGGTGTTTCTTCAAAACCCGCCGCCACTGTCGTCGCCTCGCTCAGTTCGTGACCGAGATCGACACGGATCGGCGCGTCGTTGGGGCCGAGGGGTAAGCCGCTGGACGCATACGTAACGGCAGTTTCGACGAACGTGCGTCCGCGCGTGCGCGCGCCGAATCCCATGCCGAAACCGCGACTGCCGATGATGAACTCACGCGTGTAGTCGCCCCAAGGCTCGTGCGTTACCGAAAAGCGGCGCAGCAGCATTTCAGCGTATGACGTGCCGTGCATCAGGACGTCAAGCGTATCGCTGGTCCCGTTGTGCGGATCGGAGAGGACCGTACCGAAGCTCGAGTAGCCGTCATCGAGACGCCGCCCGATGAACGCATCTTGACCGCCGATGCCGTTGTGCAGATCGACGCCTTCGTAAACCCCGCCGCCGAAGATCAATCCGGCTAGCGGATCGCTGATGTAGCCGATGCTGGCGTTGCGTTCCGCATCGCCGACGATGACGGTCGCATCCGGCGGACCGATGCCGTTGACACCGGATGAGTTGAGGCGCGTCGCAAGAAACGAGCCATTCGTCTCGCTTTGAATGTTCAGCACGTTCGCGGTGCCGCTGCGATCGAGCGAGAGCATAACGCGCCCGGCGTTTGCGGTCGTACCGTCGCCGCCGTTGTTGTTGCTGCGATTGACGCGTGGCGTAGCGGTCGGGTGCGGTGTCGGCGACGCCGGAATTTCCGTGATCTCGGTGCTGCTCGAAAGATCTTGCGGACGATGAAAGGCAAGCTTACCGTTGTTCGTAAGCGTCAGCCCAAAGAGTTTCGCGGCATCGTGCGCGCTAAGGTAAATTTGCCCGTCACGGTCCAGCGGCGGTTCTGCGAACATCGCGTGCGGGTCGCCGTTTTCTCCGACGCTGCGCAAGCCGATCGTTAGCGTTAGCTGGCGGTCGTGCCCGGTCAGGATGGCAGCGCTCTTCGTTCGCACGATGCTCCAGTTGAGCGCGCGTGCGAGTGGACTGAGCGCGACAAGAATATCTTTTCCGTTGCGCTCGACCGCGACCGTACCGAGCTGAGTGTCGTCGAGCCAAACGTTCGGCCTGCCGTTCGTTTGTGCGGCGGCCGGGGCCAGGCTTCCGAGCAGGGCAATGCTGAGCGCAAGGATTGCCGCGAGCGTTCGCATCTTAGGGTGCGTCTGCCGTAATGGAAAGATTTGCCGCCGTGTATGCGGGATCGCCGGGGAAGGTCGTCGCGTCGGCGGTGTCGTCGAGGAACAGCGAAACGCTGAAGGTGACCGTCTTGTTTTTCGATTTCGACGTAATCGTCGCGCACGTTACCGCGCTCGAGCTCAGCTGTACGGTTCCGCTCGACGAAAAAATTCCCGACGGGTCGGAGCTTGCGCTGCACAGTGCATAGAAAGCCGTTTGCGGGATTGTTGCGCCGGTTGAGCCGGTGATCTTCGGCGCAACGATCGTTATCAAGCCTTGATTCGCGCTCGTCGTGATTTCGAGTGAGAACGAACAGGCTTGCGAGCCGGGGAGCTGCGAGTGCGTGATGTCGACGACCGTGAAGTTGATGCTCCCCGAGCAGAGCTTCGTAAAGGTCGTGATCTTGCCGGCCGCCGCGTCGGCGTGTCCGAATGCTGCGATCGAGAGGAAGGCTACGGCAAAAAGTGAGACGAGCAGACGGCGCACGCTATCGCACCGTAAACTGCGTCGTCCCCGCCACGAGCGTGCTTCCGCCGTAATCGATCGTGAGCGCGAGCGAGTAATTGCCCGGCGTCAGTCCCGAAAACGTGCGCGTGTAAAGTCGAGGACTTCCGGCGAAGATCGCCGGGGTGCTGTCATCGCGCTGCTGAACGATCCGTCCGGCCTGCGCGACTTGTAAGTGAATTTGAGGACGAACGTAGGTTTCGCCGTCGTTCGACATCCGAGCGACGAGACGGACGTTACCGTTGCCCGCGTCTTCAACGCGCAACGTGGTGAGCTTAAGATGTTTGCGCGCGATGCCGACAGTTTCGTAAACGAGAATGTTGGCGCCGACGCCGAACGAGCCGGCCGGTCCCTCCGCGCTTGTCGCGCGGATGAAGTAGCCGCCCCAGTGATCGCCGATCGTGGACGGAAACGTTGACGGAAGATCGAGCGTCAACGTCATCTCTTGTGTCTGGCCGGGTGCGAGCGTGAATTCGTTGCCTGATAGATGAAGGTACGGATCGACCGATGAGACTGCGGACATCCCGGGCTTGCCGGTTTTTACCGTGCCGTCGACGTTCGAAATCCAATCGATTTGATTCGCGCTGACGCGTGCTGCTTGCGTTCCGGTGTTCTTGACGATCACGCGTGCGCTGGCTTGTTGACCGGGCGCAATTGCAAACTGCACGATCAGAGGTTGAACCGAGATCTGGAGGCCGGGCACGGTTTGTGCCCGGACCCCCAGTGGTGCAAGCGCGATCAATGCGACCGTGAGCGCGCTTGCAATGCTGCGAAGCATTTAGTTCGCGGTTGCCGTCGCCGTGAAGTTCGTCGCGGCATAGGTGTCTGCCGGAACGAGGCTCGCGTCGAGCAAGAGCGCGACAACGAGGCTGTAGTTGGCGACGATTTCGCCGCTCCACGATTGGCAGGCGGTTGCCGACGTCGAGAGTGCAGCGGTGGCCGCGAGAGTTCCGGGCGTTCCGGGGTTCGTCGGGCTGCCGGTCGTGCCGCCGGTGCAGGTCATCTCCCAGGCGGTGGCCGGGATGACGCCGCCACCGGTTCCGGTGATTGCTGCGGCCGTGATCGAGACGGACGTTCCGCCCGTATCGGTCTTCGAGCTGCGGAACGTGCCCGCGAGGGTCGCCGTGTTCGTGCAGGCGACGAAGCCGGTGATCGCCGAGCCGACGTTGCAGCTAACGTTGCTGCCGGCCGAATAGGTGACGCCGATGGTAGCTTGTACGCCGGCCGTGACGGCGACGGAGACGTTTGCGGTATTGGAGGCTGCGGCTGCCGGAGCGCAGAGCGTTCCGAAGGCCAGCGCGGCCGATGGAATGAGCGCGAGGCCGAGTCTAGCGAGCCCACCGCGATTGAGACGAAGCATGTCTCTCCTTTGTGTGAGGGGGCGGAGGCTCTCTCGAGCGTCCGGCCCGGGTGCTCGACAAGCGAGCGTCCAGTGCAGCCCTCACACTACGCGCGTCCATGCATTACGCCAAGTGATTTGCAAACAGTCTGGATGAAAGTTAACTCAGTTAACGTTGTGTAACGTTCGAAAAGTCATATGGCACAAGGAATTTTCGATAGTTACAAATTTACGCATCGCGACAAATATCGCTTTGTAAAGCGCATGCAAAACAAGTAGCACATAATATTTGTTGTTCTGCCGATACGCTTTTGCGACGCACGGCATGGGTACTAGAGCAAGAGGCGGAGGGTCGAGGACCGCGGTCATCGCATCCGAGGGCCTTAGCAGCGGGTTTGGGAGAGTGCTAATGCACGAAGACCGATTTTTTGAGCTGGCGCGCCGTTGGCGCTCGGGGCGATTCAACCCCAATACGGACGTCTTTTTCGACGGGGAGTCACAGCGGATCGTCGTCCAGGTCGAACTGGCCGGAGCCGATCCCGAGAGTCTGACCGTCTCGGCCGACGAGACCTCTCTCTATATAACGGGCCACCGGCTGGACCACTCCGCCGAGGCCTGCCGGACGCTCTCCATCCTTCAAAAGGAAATCGAGTACGGCGAGTTTGCCGCGCGCATCCCGCTGCCGAACCCGATCGACGTCAACGAAGCGACCGCCACTTATAACGACGGCATCCTAACGATCACGCTACCGATTGCGGTGCGTGAGCCGCGCGCGCTGCGCACCGAGCTGCGCGTGACGGTCAGAAAGATAACGATATGACCACGACCACTCTCCCTGCATCCGATACTCTCGGCATTCTGCCGCTGCAGGAAGCGGTGCTGTTTCCAAACACCGTCATTCCGCTGGCAGTCGTAAAGAAGCCGGGCATTGCGCTCGTTGAGGAAGCGCTACGCGAAGGCAAGCCCATCGGTTTGGTTGTTCTCAAGGACAAAGACACCGAAGATCCGGGTCCCGAGGACATCCGCCGCGTCGGCACGATCGGTACGATTCAAAAGATGCTCAAAGTTCCCGACGGAACGCTGCGCTGCATCGTTGCGGGCTCGAACGTTTTCCGCATCGACAAGATCGTGCAGAGCGAGCCGTACATGTCGGCGACCTTCATCGAGCTTCCCGATATCACCAAAGATTCGGAGCAGCTGGTCGCGATGCACCGCAATCTCGCGACGCTGTTCCAAAAACTGTTGAGCTATCTTCCGCAAGCGCCGCGTGAGATGGAGATGGAAGTCCAAAATATCACGGACTCCAATCTGCTCACGTACTTCGTCGCATCGACGATGCGCCTCGACACCGACGATCGCCAAGCGATTCTCGAAGAGCGCAACACCGAGAAGCGGTTGCGCAAGCTCACCGTGCTCCTCACCAAGGAGCTCGAAGTCGTCGAACTCGGACACAAAATTCAGTCCGAGATTCAAAAAGAGATGGAGAAGAACCAACGCGAGTTCTATCTCCGTCAGCAGCTGCGCGCCATTCAGGACGAGCTCGGCGAGACCGATCCACAGCAAGCCGACGTCAACGAACTCCGCAAGAAGATCGACGACGCGAAGCTTCCCGAAGATGCGAAGAAAGCCGCGGACCGCGAGCTCGACAGGCTCACCAAAGTTCCGCAGGCGTCACCTGAGTACAGCGTCATTCGCACGTACTTGGATTGGATCGTTCAGCTCCCGTGGAGTCAAACGACCGATGACAACATCGAAATCAAGAAAGCCCGCGAAATTCTCGACGAGGATCACTATGATCTCGAGAAAGTCAAAGACCGAATCATCGAGTACTTGGCCGTCGGTAAGCTGCGCAAGAAGCTAACCGGTCCGATCCTATGCTTTGTCGGTCCGCCGGGTGTGGGTAAGACCAGTCTCGGGCAATCGATCGCACGCGCGATGGGTCGCAAGTTCGTGCGGCTTTCGGTCGGCGGCGTTCGTGACGAGGCCGAGATTCGCGGACATCGACGGACGTACATCGGCGCGATGCCGGGTACGATCATCCGTTCGCTGCGCGATGCCGGAACCAAAAATCCGGTTATGATGATCGACGAGATCGACAAGGTCGGCAGTGACTTCCGCGGAGACCCGCAGTCGGCGTTGCTCGAAGTGCTCGATCCGGAGCAGAACATCAACTTCCGCGATCACTATCTCGATCTGCCCTTCGATCTCTCGTCGGTGCTCTTCATCTGCACGGCCAACGATCTCTCGACGATCTCGCCACCGTTGCGCGACCGCATGGAAGTGATTCCTCTGGCGGGATACACCGAGCAAGACAAGGTTCAAATTGCGCGCCGCTATCTCGTGGCAAAGCAACGCAAGGCAAACGGCCTCAAGCCCTCGCAAGCGCAGATCACCGATCCGGCGATTCGCTCGATCATCGGTGACTACACGCGAGAAGCCGGAGTCCGCAATCTCGAACGCGAGATCGGCACGATCTTCCGAAAGATTGCTCGCCGAGTCGCCGAGGAACCGAACTTCAAGCAACGCGTGAAGCCGGAGACGCTGGTCGACTACCTCCAGAAACCGCGCTTCTTCAACGAAACGAAGAAACGCGTCGCGTCGACAGGCGTCGCGACGGGACTGGCATGGACGCCGGTTGGCGGCGACATCATGTTCATCGAAACGACGACGATGCCGGGTACCGGCAAGCTAACCCTCACGGGTCAGCTCGGCGACGTGATGAAAGAAAGCGCTACCGCTGCGGTCAGCTTCCTGCGCTCACGCTCGAACGAGCTCGGATTGAGCGAAGACTACTTCGCGAAGCACGATCTGCACATTCACGTGCCGGCCGGCGCCGTCCCCAAAGACGGTCCTTCCGCAGGCATCGCGATTGCAACCTCGATCGTATCGCTGCTGACGAATCGCAAAGTGCAGAGCGACATCGCGATGACGGGCGAGATTACGCTGACGGGCCAAGTGCTTCCGGTCGGCGGCATCAAAGAGAAAGTGCTCGGTGCAAAGCGCGCGGGTATTCGCAAGGTACTTCTGCCGCGACGCAACGAGATCGATCTCGATGACGTGCCCAAAGAGGTTCGCGACACGATGGAGTTCGTGCTCATGGACGAGCTGAGCGAAGTCTTCTTGCAGGCGCTCGGCAACCGGGTCATCACGCCCGTGTACTTGGGCGCCGACCAGGTGCGCCGCGCCAGCAACGTCGTTGCACTACGGCCACGTTCCGTGGCAAAGCGCGTGCGCGTCAACGGTAAACGCGCGCGGCAAATCTCACGTAAGAGATAGCGCTGAAGCGGCGCGACTGGTTCCATCTCGGGCTGTTGTGGCTCGTCGGGATGGACTTGCGCTTCACCATGCTGGCAGTACCGCCGGTACTGACGCAGATCCACCACGATCTCTCGCTCGACGAGAAAGCCGTTGGGGCTCTGACTTCGGTACCGGTGCTGTTGCTCAGCGTTGCAGCCATCGGCGGATCGCTGTTGATCGCGCGCCTTGGTGCGCGCCGTGCAACGATCGTCGGTCTCGCGATCATCGCCGTAGCCGGCGCCTTGCGTGGCGTCGGCCCGAACGAAGCCATATTGTTCGCGATGACCTTCATCATGGGCGCTGGCGTCGCGATTTGTCAGCCTGCGGCGCCGACGCTCGTCGGCGAATGGTTTCCGGCGCGGATCGGACTAGCGACCGCGGTCTACGTCAACGGCATCCTGGTCGGCGAAGCGATTCCCGCCGATTTCGTTCCCCTGATACTTGCGCACATCGGCAACAGCTGGGAGTTAAATCTCGCGCTGTGGTCGATCCCGGTTATTCTAACGGCCGTCGTGTTCGGCGTGTGGGTTACGGACGTCGGCGCGCACGGCGAACCGCGTTCGGTCGCATGGTGGCCCGATTGGCATAAGTTTCTTACGTGGCGGCTCGGAATTTTACAAGCCGGAATATCGGTGCTCTATTTCGCACTCAACGCGTACATCCCGGACTACTTTCACGCGCTCGGCCGTCCGTGGCTCTCACCGATCGCGATCGGCGCGCTTAACACCGCGCAGGTCCCCGGCTCGATCGCAACGCTATTCTTCGCGCAGAAGCTTGCCGGAAAGCCGCGTTTCTTTTTCGTCATTCTCGTCTTCGCGTTGCCCGCGATTGCGATGTTGATCGCGGGCAACGATACGCTTGTCATCGTCGGCGTCTCGCTCTTGGGACTCTCGTCTGCAGTCGGACTTACGATGATCGTCGCGTTGCCGCCGATGCTCACGCACCACGGCGACGTGCACCGTCTCTCGGCCGGCATGTTCACGATCGCATACCTCGGCTCGTTTGTCTTGACGCTGCTCGGCGGCGTACTCTGGGATGCAACGCACATTCCTGCGACTGCGTTCGTCCCGGTCGCCATTGGAGCCATACTGGTTGCGTTCGCGGGCGGCACCTTGAAGATGGAACGTCGAGGTGCGGCGACTTAGAACGCCGCATCACGATCAACATGATCGTTGATACACACGTTCATTGTTCTCAAGCGTCGAGCGCAGATCGTCCTTGGGATAGCAGCTTCGACCAGAAGAAGCTCGCGGGTCGTTCATGGCCGGTAGAAGACATCTTGGCTGAGATGCATGATTGCGGTATAGACCGCATAACCCAGGTAACTCCCGGAATCATGGGGTGGGACAATCGCTACTCATCCGAGATTGCGACGGAGAATGACAGTGTGGTTGCGGCGTTCGCGCGTTTCGATATCACGATGCCGGATATCGCCGGACGATTACGAACGCTTATGACGATGCCGGGACTCAACGGAGTTCGGGTTACGCCGATGTCACCGGAGGAACGCGCGTGGTTTTCGGATGGAATCCTTGACGAATTCTTCACGGCCGCGGAGCAATATTCGCCCATCGTTGCAATCTATGCTCCGCACGCGCCGAATGAGGTGATCTCGTTAGCGCGGCGTCATCCGGACGTACGAATTCTTGTCGATCACATGCTGCTGTTTCACGGTGATTCCGAGCCGTTCCGCCAATGGCACGAAATTCTCGGCATGGCATCGGCGCCGAATCTTTTTATGAAAATGTCGAACTTTCCGGAAGTAGCACGCGATCCGTTTCCTTATGATTCGCTGCATGCTCGCATACGTGAGGCTTTTGAGACATTCGGGCCTGAGCGGCTCATGTGGGGATCGAATTTTCCGAACTGCCAGCGAGCGTGCACCTTGAAACAGGCAATCGATTATGTCGGTGCGTTGGATTTTCTTAGCGGCGACGATCGCAGAAAAATTCTCGGCGAAAGCGCGCTCGCCGCATTCGGCACAGTTAGCGGGGCCTCATGGACAAGCTAATCTACAAAATTCGAAATAAACAAGTTGCCATGGGCGTCTGCGCAGCATTGTCGAGTCCCGAGGCGGTCGAGGTCCTGGCTGCGAGCGGACTCGATTTCACGCTGATCGATCAAATGTACACATCGACCGACTGGATGACGACTGCGAATATGATTCGTGCGGCGCAGGCGAGGGGCATGAGCACCTTGATTCGGCCTGAGGCGAATCCTTGGGTAGGCGCGGGCGGCAACGCGGGACAGATCGCCTCCGAAACAATCCGGGCTCTTGGAGTCGGAGCAACGGGAGTATGCGCGTCGGTTCACAGCCCCGACGAGCTAAAAGCGATGCTGGAATCAGGTAAGGATTGGCACCGGCAGCATCACGTCGTGCCTTTTGCGGGAACGCCGCAAAACGGCGAAGTTACGACGTGGCCAGAACATGAAGCCGCCGTCCGCGAGCGCACCATGATCGTGCCGCTCTTCGAATCGCAGACCACGCTCGATCAATTCGAGCGCATGCTCGAGGTCGAAGGGCTCGAAGCCGCAATGTTTGCGGGCTCGGACGGAAGCCGCGTGCTTGGCTTAGGTTTAAACTACGAGCATCCGACGCTTTGGAATCGCATCGATGAGGTTGTGAAGATTTGCGAGCGGCGTGGGATCGTTCTCGGTTCGGGAACGGGACACGCGTTTCAAACGGCGGAGACGATCGGAAAGCGCATCAAACGGATGGTCGATCACGGACTGAAGATTATCTTGATCCAGACCGACGGCGCGATGCTGCAGTTCATGATGCAGAGTATCTTCGCAGTCGCGAAAGCGGAACTGGGTTCTGAGTTCAAGCCGATCGGCGATCGGGTTCGCGAAATGACGGGACGCTCGTAGTGATCGTCGATTGCCACGTTCATACGCGCGCCGAGTTTCCACCCGGATACGAACGCACCGAGCTTGAGGTCCTCGAAGGAAAGCCTTGGCCGATTGATGAGCTGCTCGCGGCTACGGACGCGGTCGGTATCGATCGTGTCCTCCAAGTCACACCCGGCATCATGGGTTACGACAACTCATACTCGTTCGAGGCCGCCGCACAACGTCCGGATCGCGTCATCGGCGTGCTGGGCTATTTCGACATAACAAAGCCGCGATTAGAAGAACGCCTTGTCGAGCTGATGTCGCAACCGTCGATGAACGGCATTCGGATTACAATGGAAGAGCCCGAAAAAGAAGAGTGGGTTACCGACGGTAAGCTCGATGCTTTTTTGAAGCTGGCTCCGAAGTACTCGCCTCTCGTCGGAATCTATCTACCGGATCCGAAGGCGCTCGCGGCCGTTGCAAGACGCCATCCGGACGTCTTGATTACGGCCGACCATTCGACATTCACCCTTTTCATGACGAACGAGCAGTGGGATCGTCATTGGCAGCACTTGCCGGAACTTGCGCGTCTCCCGAACGTGTGGCTCAAGACGACGCTCTTTCCTGAATCGGCGCCGCCAGGCGAGAAATTTCCGTTCCCGACCTCGCATGAGCGGTTTCGACGTCTCTACGAAGAGGTCGGCGGCGAGCGCATGATTTGGGGTTCGCACTTTCCCAATTGTCACCGTTCTTGCACGCTGCCTCAATCGATGGAGTTCTTTCGCAACTTGGACTTCATAGGCAAAGACGAACGGCCGGCAATCATGGGCGGCACGCTACTCGGGCTTTTGGAAAGGACTCGCCACAAGTGAAGGTTTCCCGCAAAGTTTTCGCCACGAGCGCCGTGAGCGCACTCTCGAGCATTGCCGTGATCCGTGCACCTGCCCGTGCAGCTCAGTTTCAAATGAAGATCGGACACAATCTTCCGGTCGATCATCCCGTCAACGTGCGCTCGGTCCAAATGTGGGATGCGGTTCGCAAAGAGACCGCTGGGCAGCTCGACGTACAGATCTTCCCCAACAATCAGCTCGGCGGCGACAGCGCGATGCTGTCGCAGGTGCGTTCCGGCGCACTGCAGTTCATGTTTGCGGGAAGTGGCCCGCTTTCGTCGCTCCACAACCTTTGCGCGATTGAAGAGACGCCGTTTGTATGGCGAACCAATGCAGACGCGTTGCGAGCCATGGACAACGATCTTGGCGACTATGTCCGTAAGGAGCTGCGAGCCAAAACGGGACTCGTATCGATGCGCCACGAGTGGCTTCTCGGATTTCGGCAGATTACGTCGTCAAATCACCCGATCCGAGTTGCAGAAGACTTGGTCGGTTTCAAGATTCGCGTATCGGCTTCGCGGATTATCCTCGACACGTTCAGAGCGCTCGGAGCTTCGCCCGTGCCGCTCAATTTCTCCGAGAGCTATACGGCGATGCAAACGCACGTTGTCGACGGCCAGGAAGGTCCGTATTCGACGATCGAGCTTGGGCGTTTATACGAAGTCCAGAAGTACCTGAGCGTGAGCAACCATATTTGGGGTTCGTACTTCCTCATTGCAAACGGAGACGCGTGGAAGTCATTGCCGGGCGACGTACAGGCAGTCATCGAGAAAAATGCCGAAAAGTATGCGTTGCTCCAGCGGCGAGACGAAGAAATTCTGGATGCATCCGTCTCCAACAAGCTCAAGCGCCAGGGGCTCGCCTTTAACGAATGCGACGTCGCCTCGTTTCGAACGAAGCTCGCGTCCCAGGATTTCTACGTCCACACGAAAGCCGAGTATGGCGACCCGGCGTGGAGCCTCATGGAGAAGTACTCGGGCAAGATCGGCTAGCCGAGCAAGCAGGCGAGCTGGGGCCACCCGCTTGACGCTTACCATTTGCGTGTGATAATCGTTATCACACGCTAATGAAACCTGAGCTCATCGAGAAAAGCCGGCACGAAGATTACGCCGCCTCCCGCCTGGCCGAATTCACGGAACGCTGCCGCGAGCGGGGTCTTGCGATCACGCCGCAGCGGCTTGCGATCATCCGGGCCTTGCTCTCCTCGGCACAACATCCGACGGCCGACGCCGTCTATGAGACCGTGCGACAGGAGCATCCGTACATCTCCCGCGCGACCGTTCACCGGACGCTCGAGGTGCTATGCGATGCCGGCGAGGCTCGCAAGGTAACGCTGCTCCACGACAGCGCGCGGTACGACGGAAATGTCGCGCCACACCACCACGTCGTGTGCGTGCGTTGCCACCGGATCGCAGACGTCAGCATTCCGGATGCCGACGAGCGGCTTTTGAATGCGTGCCAAAGCATCGGTGACTTTCAGGTATTGGGCGCTTCCGTCGAGATTCAGGCGGTGTGCGCCGATTGCAGCAAAGCTTCCAACCGGTAAGGAGAGTTCGTTACACATGAAAGACCTCAAGGGCACAAAGACTCACGGCAATCTCAAAGACGCATTCGCCGGCGAAAGCCAAGCGAATCGGCGTTATCTCTATTTCGCCAAGGTCGCCGACGTCGAAGGCCATCCCGATATCGCCGGACTCTTTCGCGACACGGCGGAAGGTGAGACCGGCCACGCACATGGTCACCTCGACTATCTGAAGATCGTCGGCGATCCCGCCACAGATCAGCGCATCGGCGACACGTCGCTGAATCTGAAGTCGGCCGTGCACGGCGAAACGCACGAATACACCAACATGTATCCCGGTATGGCCAAGACCGCGCGCGACGAGGGGTTCTCCGAGATCGCGGATTGGTTCGAAACGCTCGCTAAGGCTGAGAAGTCGCACGCCGGACGTTTCGAAAAAGCGCTGGCAACGATCGCGTAGCGCGAGCTAACCGCCATCAAATCTCAGCAGCCCACGGACGGGCTCAGTTATAACGCGACCGAAGCGAAGTACTGGGACCCGTCCGCGCTCGAGGTTGAAGTCGAGCGCGCGTTCGACATCTGCAACGGATGCCGTTTGTGCTTCAATCAGTGTCCCTCGTTTCCGGCGATGTTCGAATCGATGGACCGCGTCGACGGCGACGTGGCAAAAGTGGCGCCGGAGGAGCGCGAGAAGGTCGTCGATCTCTGCTACAACTGCAAGATGTGCGAGGTTCGCTGCCCGTACACGACACGCGACAAACACGAGTTTAAGCTTGACTTCGCGCGCTTGATGATGCGCGCCAAGACCGTGCGCGCAAAGCAACACGGCATCAAGCTGCGTGACAAAATGCTGGGCAATCCCGATTTGCTCGGGAAAGCCGGCTCGCTCACGCCGGCACTCGCGAACGCGTCATGCCATAATCGCGCGCAGCGGATCATGATGGAAAAATTTCTCGGGATTCACCGCGACAAGAAGCTGCCGGACTTTGCAAACGAGAGCTTCGAGAAGTGGCTGAGCCGCAATCCGCTTCCGGCAGCTCCACCGTCTCCCGCCGCCAAGGTGGTACTTTTTCCGACGTGCTTCGTGAACTACT